>JBEVOM010000086.1:0-29036 GCA_040507575.1 Ilumatobacteraceae bacterium | reverse complement strand
GTCGGCCAGAACGGGCATCGGCCGGAGCGTAAACGTTCATGCCTGGAGCGGCCAGGACTCACTGCGGCGAGGGCTCAGCGCGTACCGCTCATCGGTGGTACGCGAACCACGTCACCCGACCTCGAACTGGACGCCTTGGGCGAGCGGGAGCGACGACGAATAGTTGACGGTGTTCGTCGCCCGGCGCATGTAGCCCTTCCAGGCGTCCGAACCCGACTCGCGGCCCCCGCCGGTCTCCTTCTCACCGCCGAAGGCGCCGCCGATCTCGGCGCCGGACGGGCCGATGTTGACGTTGGCGATCCCGCAGTCGGACCCGTCGGCCGACATGAAGCGCTCGGCCTCGCGCACGTCGTTGGTGAAGATGCTCGACGCCAGGCCCTGGGGCACGTCGTTGTGCAGGCCGATGGCCTCCTCGAGCTCGTCGTAGACGAGGACGTAGAGCAGCGGACCGAACGTCTCCGTCCGCACGATGTCGGTCTGTCCGGGCATCGCGACGAAGGCGGGCTCGAGGTAGTGGGCGTCGGGCGCGTCGTCGCCCAGCACCCGGCCGCCACCGACGACGAGCTCGCCGCCGTCAGCGGTCGCGACGGCGATCGCCGCACCGACCCCGTCGAAGGCGCGCCCGTCGATCAGCGGTCCGACGAGCGTGCCGTCGGCGAGCGGGTCGCCGATCGGCACGCTGGCGTACGCCTTGGCCAGTCGGTCGACGAGCTCGTCGCGCACCGAGCGGTGCACGATCAGCCGGCGCAGGCTGGTGCAGCGCTGGCCGGCTGTGCCGACCGCGGAGAAGGCGATGCCGCGCACGGCCAACTCGAGATCGGCCGACGGCGCGACGATCGCCGCGTTGTTGCCGCCGAGCTCGAGGATCAGCCGGCCGAACCGTCCGGCGACGACCGGGGCAACGGCGCGTCCCATCCGCGTCGACCCGGTGGCCGACACGATGGCCACACCCTCGTGGGCGACGAGCGCGGCGCCGACGTCGGCACCGCCCTGCAGCAACTGGTTGAGCCCGTCAGGAGCGCCGACGTCGGCGGCGGCGCGCCGCAGCAGCGCGTCGCAGGCCAGCGCGGTCAGCGGGGTCTTGTCCGATGCCTTCCACAACACCGGATCACCGGCGACGAGAGCGAGGGCGGCGTTCCACGACCACACGGCGACCGGGAAGTTGAACGCCGTGATCACGGCGCACGGACCCATCGGGTGCCACGTCTCCATGAGGCGGTGCCCCGGCCGCTCGCTGGCGATCGTGAGTCCGTGCAGCTGGCGGGAAAGACCGACGGCGAAGTCGCAGATGTCGATCATCTCCTGCACCTCGCCGAGACCCTCGGAACGGATCTTGCCGGCCTCGATCGAGACGAGCGCGCCGAGCTCGTCCTTGTGCTGGCGCAGCAGCTCGCCGAGGCGGCGGACGAGGTTGCCGCGCACCGGCGCCGGCGTCACCCGCCAGGTCGCATACGCGGCCGTGGCCCGCTCGACCGCGGTGTCGACGTCGCCGGCATCGCCGACCGGTCCGAGTGAGCCGCCCGTGATCGGGGTCCGTGCGAGGAGGCTGCCGGTCGGCCGAGGGGCGCCGCAGGCGGCCAGGATCGCGTCGACCTGGGCCTGCAGCGCGGCGGTGGACGGCAGCGCGCTCACGCCGCGCCCGCTATCGACCGCAGGGCGTCGGCGACGATCGCCAGCGCGGTGTCCGCCTGCTCCCGGCTGACCACGAGCGGCGGCGCCAGGCGCACCGAGCGCTCGCCACACGTCAGGACGAGCAGACCGCGCTCGAAGCAGGCGGTCTGGAGATCCTCGGCGGCGTCGTGGTCGGCCAGGTCCATGCCGATCATCAGACCGCGGCCGCGGACCTGCTCGACCAGCGACTGGGTGGCCCGCAGCGCCCGGAGGCCGTCGAGCAGGTGGTCGCCGACGGTCGCCGCGTTGTGCGCCAGGTCGCTGGCCACGAGGTCGATCGTCGCCAGTGCGGCCGCGCAGGCGACGGGGTTGCCGCCGAACGTCGAGCCGTGGCCGCCCGGTTCCCAGTCCATCACCTCACTCCTCGCGATGATGCCGGCGAGCGGCAGTCCGCTGGCCAGGCCCTTGCCGATGCACATGATGTCCGGCACCACTCCGTCGTGCTCGCACGCCCACATCGTCCCCGTGCGGCCGACACCCGATTGGACCTCGTCCATCACGAGCAGGATGCCGTGGTCGTCGCACAGCCGCCGCAGGTCGGCCAGCCAGCCGGCCGGCGGGACGATGTACCCGCCCTCGCCCTGGATCGGTTCGACGAAGATCGCCGCCACGTCGGACGGGTGGGTGAGCTTCGTGAACAGGACGTGCTCGATGTAGGCGGCGCCCGTCAGGGCGTCGGGATCGTACGGATCGATGTACGGGGCGTGGAACGTGCCGGGGGTGACGATGCCGAAGCCGGACCGTTGGCGGGCCTTGCTCGCCGTCAGCGAGAGGCTGCCGAGCGAACGGCCGTGGAACGCGCCGAGGAACGCGATGGCGTTCGGGCGGCCGGTGTGGTGGCGGGCCAGCTTCAACGCGGCCTCGACGGCCTCGGTGCCCGAGTTGCACAGGAAGACCCGGGCGTCCGGCATGGGTGCGTCGGCCGCCAGGCGCTCGCACAGGTCGGCATAGGCCGGGAGGTAGAAGTCGCTGGAGCAGTAGTGGAGCACGTCGTCGACCTGGGCGTGGATCGCTGCGTTGACAGCCGGGTGGCCGTGACCGGCGGCGATGACGGCGATGCCGGCGTTGAAGTCGAGGAAGCGGTTGCCGTCGACGTCCTCGATCACGCAGCCGCGGGCCCGCCGCACGACGAGCGGGTAGACGCGCGTGAGCGACGGGCTGGTCACCGCCTCGTCGCGGGCGATGATCGCTCGGGCCAAGGGGCCGGGGAGAGCGGTGCGCAGCTGCGGCGCGACAGTGTCGGGTGTGAGCGCTGGCGCCTGGACGTCTTCGGTGATCGACATGGTGGTGGGCCCCCTCGGCGGTCTGGATGCTTCCGTTCCGTTCGACAGCATCACTGTAACGTTCGTTCCATGGTCGTGATGGACGGCGATCCCCCGTTGGCCTGGCCCGACGACCTGGATGACCTCGAGCGGGCGCTGCTCACCGCGATCCAGCTGCTGCCCCCACCCCCGTCCGGGGGTCCGGTCGGCGGCGGTCAGGGTGTGGATCCGGGCGGTGCGAGCGGGCTGGCACCGGGTTCGTCGCTGACCGCTGCCGACCTCGATGGGCTGTTCGACGACCAGATGGCCAGCCGCCACCTCGACCATGCGGCTCGCTGGCTGCGCTCGGTGGGACGTGGCTTCTACACGATCGGATCATCGGGTCACGAGGCCAACGCGCTGATCGCGGCCGCGCTGCGACCCACCGATCCGGCCCTCCTGCACTATCGCTCCGGGGCGTTCTACCTCGCCCGGGCCAGGCAGGTGGCCGGACACGACGGCGTCGGCGACGTGCTGCTCGGCCTGCTGGCGTCGTCCGACGAGCCGATCGCCGGCGGGCGTCACAAGGTGTTCGGACACGCCGCGCTCGCGGTGATCCCGCAGACGTCGACGATCGCATCCCACCTGCCCCGGGCGATGGGGGTCGCCTTCGCCATCGGCCGGGCCCGTCGGCTGGGCATCGCGACACGGTGGCCCGAGGACGCGCTGACCGTGGCGTCGTTCGGCGACGCGTCGCTGAACCACTCGACCGCGCAAGGCGCGATCAACGCGGCCACCTACTCAGCCCACCAGGGGCTGGCGATGCCGCTGCTGCTCGTCTGCGAGGACAACGGGCTCGGGATCAGCGTGCCGACGCCGGCGAGCTGGGTCGAGGCATCGCTGTCGGGACGGGCCGGGCTGCGCTACGAGCAGGCGGAGAGCACCGACCCGGTCGGTGTGTTCGACATCGCCGAGGAGATGGCTGAGTGGGTGCGGGGGACGGGTCGCCCCGGCGTGCTGCACCTGCGGACCGTCCGCTTCGGAGGGCACGCCGGGACCGACGTCGAGTCGGCCTACCGCTCGGCTGCGGCGCTGCGGGCCGAACTGGCCCGTGACCCGCTGCTGGCGACCGCCGGCGTGCTCGTCCGGTCCGGCCGTCGTGCGCCGGCCGACCTCGTGACCCGCTACCTGGACGGCCGTTGCGCGCTCCGAGCCCGTGCGCTCGAGTTGGTCGACCGGCCGCCGCTGCGGACGGCGGCCGAGATCGTCGCCCCGCTGTCGCCGCGCCGGCCGGGCATCGTCGCCGATCGCGTCGTGGCCGCCGCCGCGACGGACCTCGACCGCACCGCGTTCTTCGGCCGCCGTCCGGAGGACGAGGGGCCGTTGACGCTCGCCGAGTCGATCAACCGCACGCTCGGCGACCTCCTCGTCGGTGACCGCCGCGTGCTCCTCTTCGGCGAGGACGTCGGGGCCAAGGGCGGGGTGTACGGGGTGACGCGCGGGCTGCAGCGCCGGGCCGGGAGGAGCCGGGTCTTCGACACGTTGCTCGACGAGCAGTCGATCCTCGGCCTCGCCCTCGGCGCCGGCGTGTCCGGGCTGCTGCCGATCCCCGAGATCCAGTACCTCGCCTACCTCCACAACGCCGAGGACCAACTCCGGGGTGAGGCGGCCAGCTTGGCGTTCTTCTCCAACGGGCAGTTCACGAACCCGGTCGTGGTCCGCATCGCCGCGTACGGCTACCAGAGGGGTTTCGGCGGTCACTTCCACAACGACAACGCCATCGCCGTCCTGCGCGACATCCCGGGGCTCGTGATCGCCTCCCCGGCCCACCCGGCCGACGCGCCGGCGATGCTGCGGACGTGCGTCGCGGCCGCGATCGGCGACGGGACGGTGTGCGCCTTCCTCGAGCCGATCGCGCTCTACCACACCCGCGACCTGCACGAGCCGGGCGACGACCGGTGGACGGCGACCTACGACGCCCCGGACCGGTGGGGCCGGGTCCACGTGCCGATCGGCGTCCCGGCTGTCGCCCGTGATGGCGACGACGTCCTCGTCGTCACGTGGGGCAACGGGTTGCACCTCTCGCTGCGGGTCGCCGAGCGACTGGCCGCCGAGGGCATCGATTGTCGCGTCCTCGACCTGCGCTGGTTGGCCCCGCTGCCGATCGCCGAGGTCGCCCGACAGGCGCGCGCCGTCGGCCGCGTCGTGGTGGTCGACGAGACCCGCCGCTCCGGCGGTGTCGGCGAGGCCGTCCTCTCCGGCCTCGTCGAGGAGGGTGTGAGTGTCCCGACCCGGCGGGTCGCCGCCGTCGACTCGTTCATCCCGCTCGGCGACGCGTCACGACTCGTGCTCGTGTCCGAGGACGACATCGACGCCGCCATCCGAGCCGTCCTGAGTGACCGCTCGGAGCCGACCGGCGCCCCGCGAGACCAGACCTAAGCCGGCGGGCGAGGTCCGCTCGGCCAGGCCGGCGCCCGCTTCTCGGCGAACGCGGCCATCCCCTCGAGCCCCTCGGCGCCGGCGAACAGCTCGTCGGACAGGACGCGCATTCGGTCGAACGCCTCGTCGCGCTCCATCGTCGGGACCTCTCGCAGCAGGCGCTTCGTCTCGGCCACGGCCCGGGGGGCGCCGGCGCTGATCGCCGCGCACAGCCCGGCAACCGTCGCGTCGACGTCGTCGCTGACATGGGTCACGAGGCCGACGTCGCGCGCCATCGCCGCGTCGAACGGCTCGCCGGTCAGGAACGCCGCCGCCAACCGGCTGCCCGATGCCCGGCGCAGGATCGGGACGGAGATCACCGCCGCGGCGACGCCGACACGGACCTCGGTCAGCGCGAACGTCAGGTCGCGCCGCACGACGACGAGGTCGCACGACGCCATGAGCCCGATGCCGCCGGCGCGGGCTGGCCCGTCGACCGCGGCGATCGTCGGCACGGCGATGTCCATCAGACGCTGCAACGCCCGCACGACCGGGCGCGAATCGGATGGCGCGGCCCGACGCTCCTTGAGGTCGGCGCCCGCACAGAACGCGGGGGGCACGTGGGTCAGCACGACCGACCGGACGCCGCCGGCGGCGAGACCGTCGTCGACCGTGTCGAGGGCCCGGTGGAGGTCGGTGACGAGGCGCAGGGACAGGGCGTTGCGGTTGGCGGGGGAGTCGAGCGTGATCGTGGCCACCCCACCGACCACCTCGACCCGTACCAGCGCGCCGTCATCGCCCATGGCAACCGAGTGTTCCACGTCGAGCGCCTGGGCCTGCGGCCCGTCCGTGTCAGAGGCCCGGTGCGACGGTGCGACGCTGCGGCGACGAACCGGCGGGTCACCGGTCGTCCGACGTCACCTCGCGCAGGAAGGCCTCCACCTCGGCGCGGTCACGCGTGCGACGCATCGGCGGGAGCGCCCGCACGATGTCCCAGCGGTAGCGGGCGGCCCCGAGGCGGCGGTCGAGGACGGCCACGACGCCCCGATCGTGAGCGGTGCGGATGAGCCGTCCCGAAGCCTGGGCCAGCATCATGGCGGCGCGCGGCAGGTCGATCTCGGCGAACGCGGTCGGGCCGAGCAGGTCCCGCCGGGCCGACAAGAGGGGATCGTCGGGGCGGGGGAACGGCAGCCGGTCGATCACGACGAGGCTCAGCGTGCGGCCGGGCACGTCGACCCCCTGGAAGAACCCTGCGGTCGCGAAGACCGAGGTCGCCTCGTCGGCCGCGAACCGGGCGACGAGCGCCGGTTTCGGCAGGTCGCGCTGGGTCAGGATCGGCACGCCGAGACGGTCCTGCAACGCCGCGGCGGCCAGGTCCATCGCCTTCCAGCTGGTGAACAACGCCAGCGTCCGGCCGCCGGCCGCCGTGATCAGCGCGGCGAGCTCCTCGTGGACGGCGTCGCGGTAGCGGGCGTCACGCGGGTCGGGTAGGTGCAGCGCGCAGTAGAGCAGCGCCTGGTGTTCGTAGTCGAACGGACTTCCGACGTCGGCGACGTCCGTGCCGTCGGTCGGCAGGCCGACGCGGGTGGCGAGCGACGACGGGATCGTCGCGCTCGTCAGGATCGCCGTGCGGGTCCCCCACACGCCGTCGCGCAGCGCCGGGCCGACGTCGAGGGGCGCGATCTCCAGGCGCGGCATCTCGGGCGTCCCGGACACGAACTCGACGTAGCCCTCAGGATGGTCCAGCGCGAGGTCGAGGTGCTCGATGGCCCGACCGGTCAACAGCTGAGCCCGCAACTTGCGCTGCTTGGCGTCCTCGACCGGCGTCTGGATGGTGGTCAGGGCGGCCATCACCCGGTCGAGTCGCAGCCTGGCCTCCACGACGGCCTCGTGGACGGGCTCCGGGTACGGCATGGGCAACCGGCGACCGGCGTGCGGCCCGAGGGCGTCACGCAGCACGTCGGCGATGTCGACGACGGCCGCGATGAGCTCCGGGTCGTCGAGGATCCGACGCAACGTGGCGGCCATCGTGATGAACCGGCCGGGCGCGAGCTCGGCACCGACGGTGTCGCTCATCACGTCCTCCAGGACGTGGGCCTCGTCGAACACGACGACGTCGTGCTCGGGCAGGATGACCCCGCCGCTGCCGACGTGCAGGCCGTAGAGGTGGGTGTTGACGACGATGACATCAGCTGCCTCGGCCCGCCGGCGGGCCAGCTCGGCGAAGCACGACCCACCGAGCGGACACCGATCGGCGCCCGGGCACTCGTCGCTGCCGACGCTCACCGAACGCCACGCCGCGTCCGTCGGCGACCACGTCAGCTCGGCGGCGTCACCCGTGGGACTGTCCCCGGCCCACCGCGCGATGCGGCGGATCTCCTGACGCGTGGAGTCGGCCATCCCATCGAGCTCGAGTTGACCGTCGGCGCCGGCCTGGACCTCGCGGAGGCGCTGGATGCAGACGTAGTTGCTGCGCCCCTTGAGCACGGCCCAGTCGAACGGGACGTCGAGGGACTGCTGCAGGAACGGGAGGTCCTTGCCGGCGAGTTGGTCCTGCAGCGCCTTGGTCGCCGTCGCCACGACGACCCGGGCGCCGGATGTCACCGCGGGCACGAGGTAGGCCAGCGTCTTGCCGGTGCCGGTGCCGGCCTGCACGACGAGGTGCCGACGACGGTCGATGGCCGAGGCGACGAGCGCCGCCATCTCCCGCTGACCTGGGCGGTCCTCGGCGCCGGGGAGCCCGGCGGTCACGGCGGTCAGCATGTCGGCGGGATCGTGAGCCGGACCGCCTCCCGGCGTCACGGGACGAGGGCGAGGGCGGCGTCGAGCTCGGCAGCGTCGTAGTCCGGCCAGGTCTTGTCGGTGAAGTGGATCGCCGCGCCGGCGCTCTGCCAGAGCAGGAAGTTCGAGACCCGACGCTCACCTGACGTGCGCACCAGCACGTCGACCCGCGGCAGCTCGGGGAGGTACAGGTGCTCGGCGATCGTCGCCGTCGTGACCTCGCGGCCCTCGGACCGGGTGCGCCGGACGGCGTCGACGAGCTCCTGGCGGGCGCCGTAGTCGAACGCCACCGTCAGCAGCATGCCCGTGTTCTGCGCCGTGTCGGCGATCGCCTTGCGGATCGCCCGCTGCACGTACTTCGGGGTGCGGGCATCCGGCGTGTCGAACGGCCGCCCGATCCATTGGATCCGCACGTTCAGCTCGTTGAGCTCACGCACCCGTCCGAACAGCTTGGCGTGAAGACCGAGGATGTGGCGGACCTCGGCGCGCGGCCGGATCCAGTTCTCGGTCGAGAAGCCGAAGACCGTCAGCCAGCCGATGTCCCGGGTCACGGCGATCCGCACCAGCCGGGCCAGGTTCTCCTCGCCCTCGGTGTGTCCTTCGGTGCGCGGCAGGCCGCGGCGACCGGCCCAGCGACCGTTGCCGTCCATGATGCACGCGACGTGCAACGGGTGGTCACGATGGCTCGGCACAGCGGGTCCCACGTTACGGCGCCGCAGCCGTCCGACCGCGGCGACCGGGCCGACGGGCGCGGTGACAGCGGTCCTTCACGAGGCATCGCGCCGTCGTTGGTCGCTAACGTGTCGCATTGGACGTGGTGGCGTCCCCGGGCCGGGTGAGGCGGTGCGGGCTCGCTGCCACGTCCTCGTCACGTGCGACCCCCCCGCCGCGGCGATCGTCAGCGGTCCCCTCCTGGGACGCGAGGGCTGATCCCGGCGTCGAGGCGTGGGAGGATGGGGATCGTGGGATCGTCGTTGGCGCACGTGATGGTGGTGGCGGGCACCCCCCGTGAGTGGGCCTCCATCGACGACGCCGGATGGCGACGACTGGCCGACGAGCTGGGCTCCGTCGTCGCCGACGCGGGCGGGTCGTGGTTGACGATCCGGGCCTACGAGGCGGGCGACCAGCCGGGCCCGACCCTCGTGCGCCATCAGCTGGCGACGCCCGACGGACGCTGCGCCGTCCTCGTCGACCCGGTCAGCGACGGACGGGAGCGCTTCGCCGCGGCGATGCGCGAGCTGCCGCCGGGCGCCGTCGTCGACGAGAAGGCGGTCACCGGCGTCCTCTACGAGCCGGCTGACGTCGAGCCGGACCTGGTGATCGTGCTCGGACCGCCGACCCGGCTGCCGCCGTCCCTGGTCTGGGAGCTGGCATATGGCGAGCTGGTGTTCCTCCCGGTCGCCATCGGCCACCTCGGTCGTGGCGACCTCGTCGCCGCCATCGAGGACTTCCACGGGCGCCAACGCCGCTTCGGCGGGCTCGACGCGTGACCGAGCGTTGGTCAACGGCGTGACCTCGCGCCTGTACCGGGACGTCGGCGTCGTGCTGCGCACGTACAAGCTGGGCGAAGCCGACCGCATCGTCGTGCTCCTGACGGCCGACAACGGCAAGGTGCGGGCGGTCGCCAAGGGGGTGCGGAAGACGACGTCGAAGTTCGGCGCCCGGCTCGAGCCGCTGAGCCACGTCCGCGTGCTGCTCTACCGTGGTCGCGAGCTCGACATCGTGAGCCAGGCCGAGTCGGTCGAACCGATGACGCCGCTGCTGTCGACGCTCGACCGGGCTTCGCAGGGCATGGCCGTCCTGGAGGCCGCCGATCAGCTGGCACTCGAGCGGGAGCCCAACCCGCAGCTGTACCGCATGCTCGTCGGGGTTCTCCGCACGATCGCCGATCGTCCTGCGCCGCTCGTCGTTCCGGCGTTCTACTGGAAGCTCCTCGCCGCCGAGGGCCTGCGGCCCGAGCTCACCAGCTGCGTCCGCTGTGGTGGCGTGGAGCCCGATGTCGCGCTCGTCGCGTTCGATCTGACCGAGGGCGGGGTGCTGTGCCGGACGTGCCGGTCGGGCACCGCCATCAGTCCGGCCGCCCTCGGCCTGCTGCGGGACATCCTCGACGGTCGCCTCACCGTCGCCCTCTCGACGCCTGAATCGCCGGTCACCCACGAGGTCGGCGTCCTCGCCACCCGAGCGCTCGAGCACCACATCGAGCGGCGGCTGCGAGCGGTGGCGATGTTCGAACGGCACTGACGCCGACCCCGACCGCACACACGACGCGAACTGGGCGGCCTTCGTGCCAGATGGTGAACTGGGCGGCCTCCGTGTCAGATGCTGTCACGCAGGCCGCCCAGGTTCCGGCCTGACCGGGCGCGGGGCCGGGCCACCGCGCCGGGCCGCAACCGTCTGCCAGGCGCGTCGGACGCACCCGTAGCCTGGTCGACCATGCCGGCCACCGAGCTCGATCAGATCGTCAACCTGTGCAAGCGTCGCGGGTTCGTGTACCCGTCGGCCGAGATCTACGGCGGCTTCCGGAGCGCGTACGACTACGGGCCGCTCGGCGCGCTCATGCTGCGCAACGTCAAGGACGCGTGGGTGCGGGCGATGGTCCAAGAGCGCGACGACGTCGTGCTGATCGACGCCGCGATCCTCGGACCACCCCAGGTGTGGGAGGCCAGCGGCCACCTTGCCAACTTCACCGATCCTCTCGTCGACTGCACCAACTGCAAGAACCGCTACCGCCTCGACAAGCTGGACGACCCGAACACGTGCCCGAGCTGCGGCCGGCACGGCACGTTCACCGAGGCCCGCCAGTTCAACCTCATGTTCAAGACCCAGGCCGGACCGGTCGAGGACTCCGCCGCAGTCGCCTACTTGCGTCCGGAGACGGCCCAGGGCATGTTCGTCAACTTCGCCAACGTGGTGCAGACGACGCGTAAGAAGCCGCCTTTCGGCATCGCCCAGGTCGGCAAGTCGTTCCGCAACGAGATCACGCCGCAGAACTGGATCTTCCGGACCCGTGAGTTCGAACAGATGGAGATGGAGTTCTTCGTCCCCCCGGCCGACAGCGAGCGCTGGTACGAGTACTGGTGCGCCGAGCGCCTCGACTGGTACATCCGCCACGGGATCCCGGCGGACATGCTGCGGCTGCGTCCCCACGATGCCGACGAGCTGTCGCACTACTCGTCGGGGACGTCGGACGTCGAGTTCACGTTCCCGTGGGGCTTCGACGAGCTCGAGGGCATCGCCCAGCGCACCGACTTCGACCTCAGGGCCCACGCCGAGCGGTCGGGGGAGCGCCTCGACTGGTTCGACCAGGCGAGCGGGGAGCGCTACGTCCCGTACGTCATCGAGCCCGCCGCCGGGGCCACCCGCACGATGGCCGCTTTCCTCCTCGCCGCGTACGACGAGGACGAGGTCAACGGCGAACCGCGCACCGTGCTGCGGCTGCACCCGCGCCTGGCTCCGTACCAGGTGGCCGTCCTCCCGCTGTCGCGCAAGGACACGTTGACGCCGCTGGCCCACGAGCTGCGCAAGACGCTCAGCCGGCGGTACATGGTCGACTACGACGAGACCCAGGCCATCGGTCGTCGCTACCGCCGCCAGGACGAGATCGGCACGCCGCTCGCGGTCACCGTGGATTTCGATTCGCTCGAGGACAAGGCGGTCACCATCCGGGATCGTGACAGCACCCAGCAGGTCCGGGTGCCGATCGACGACCTGCTCGGTGAGGTCGCCGACCGGCTGGGTTTCTGACCGCCACGCCCGTTACGTTGCCCGACATGAGTGAAGAAGCAGCACCGTCCGGCCCCGTCGCCATGCTCGCCCGGATCCCGGCCCAGCCGGGTCGGCGCGACGAGCTCGTGGCGGCGATGCAGCAGGCGATCACGAACGCCGAGAGCGAGGCGGGAACCCGCGTCTACATCCTCCACACGAACGACAAGGACCCGGACGCCGTGTTCTTCTACGAGCTGTACGACGACGCGGCCGCGTTGGACGCGCACATGACGAGCGACGCCTTCAAGGCACTGGGCGCCAGCCTCCGCGACCTCGCGGGTGGTCGTCCGGAGCTGACGAAGCTGACGCCGGTCAGCGGCAAGGGCCTCTGACGGTCACGTACCTCGATCGCATCGTCGCCCGCCACCGCGAGGTGGCGGCGACGGATGGTCGTCGGCTCGACGACGTGATCGAGGTGGCGCGTCGCGCCGCACCGCCCCGTCCGTTCCGGGACGCGCTGACCGGCCGGCCCGAGCTCGCCGTGATCGCCGAGATCAAGCGGCGCTCGCCCTCCAAGGGGGCGCTGAACGTCGGGCTCGACCCGGTCGCGGTCGCGGTCGCGTACGCCGCCGGCGGCGCCGCCGCGCTGTCCGTGCTGACCGACGAGGAGTTCTTCAGCGGATCGGTGCGTGACCTGCAGACCGCTCGCGACGCGTCGGGGCTGCCCGTTCTGCGCAAGGACTTCACGGTCTGCGCGCTCGACGTCGCCGATGCGCGGGCGATGGGTGCCGACGCCGTGCTCCTCATCGCCGCGGCCCTCGATCGGGTCGAGATCATCGGCTTCCACCACCTGGCCGTGGAGCTCGGGCTGGACGTGCTCGTCGAGATCCACGACGAGACCGAGCTGGAGGTCGCGCTCGAGTGCGGGGCGACGATGATCGGCGTGAACCAGCGCGATCTGGTGACGTTCGAGGTCGACCACGCGCGAGCCGAGCGGATGGCGACGGCGATCCCCGACGGGGTCGTCAAGGTGGCCGAGTCCGGTGTGCGCGACGGCGGCGATGCCCGTCGACTGGCCGACGCCGGCTACGACGCCGTCCTCGTCGGCGAGACGCTCGTGACGTCGCCCGACCCGGTCGGCGAGCTGGCGTCGCTGCGGGTCATGCCGTCGATGCGCTGAGCGACGGGCGGCGATCACCGGTCGCAACGGACCTGCTGCACTCGATGGTCGAGCGCTACCGTGACCGCCGCATGTTCGTCAAGATCTGCGGCATCACCAACGAGGACGACGCGCTGTTGGCCGTCGCCATGGGGACCGATGCCGTCGGGTTCGTGTTCGCCCCGTCGCCCCGTCAGATCGCCGCCCAACAGGTCTACGACATCACCCGCCGGCTGCCGCCGGAGATCCTCACCGTCGGCGTGTTCCGCGACGAGCACCCGAAGCGCGTCGTCGACCTCGTGCACCGCTCCGGTGTGAAGGCGGCGCAGCTCCACGGCAACGAGACCGCCGACGTCGTGGCCGAGGTCGCCCGGTCGGTGAAGTGGGTCATCAAGGCGTACCCGGCCGGCTCGACGCAGCTCACCCGGGCGCGTGAGCTGGTGACCGACCTGATCCTGCTCGACGCGGCCTCGCCGGGATCGGGCCAGGTCTTCGACTGGACCCTGGCCGGGGAGGTGCCCGAAGGGGTGCGGCTGATCCTCGCCGGTGGCCTCGATCCCGACAACGTCGCCGACGCCATCCGGGCCGTCGAGCCGTGGGGCGTCGACGTGTCGTCGGGCGTCGAGCGCTCGCCGGGCAAGAAGGACGCGATGAAGGTGAAGCGGTTCATCGAGCGGGCCCGGGCGGCGGCGCCCGCTCCCTACCTCGGACCCGACGAGCTGCCCTACGACTGGAGTGACGAATGACGGTTGATGCCCCGAGCGGACTGATGCAGGAGCCGACCCCGGAAGGCCGCTTCGGCGAGTTCGGCGGGCGGTACGTCCCCGAGACGCTCGTCCCTGCCTGCCAGGAGCTGGAGGCGGCGTTCCGTGAGGCGTGGGCCGACACGACGTTCCGTGAGGAGCTGGACTCGATCCTGCGCGACTACGCCGGCCGGCCGTCGATCTTGACCGAGTGCCACAACCTCGGCGCCCAGCTCGGCGTCCGCCTGCTGCTCAAGCGGGAGGACCTCAACCACACCGGTTCGCACAAGATCAACAACGTGATCGGGCAGGCCCTGCTGGCTCGGCGGATGGGCAAGAGCCGCCTCGTCGCCGAGACCGGTGCCGGCCAGCACGGGGTGGCGACAGCCACCGCGGCCGCGCTGCTCGGCATGCGCTGCAAGGTCTACATGGGTGCCGTCGACGTCGATCGTCAGGCGCTCAACGTGTTCCGGATGCAGATGCTCGGCGCCGAGGTCGAGTCCGTGCACAGCGGCAGCCGAACGCTCAAGGACGCCGTCAACGAAGCCATGCGGGACTGGGTCGCGACCGTCGCCGACACCCACTACTGCCTCGGCTCGGTGATGGGTCCGCACCCGTACCCGTGGATGGTGCGCGAGCTGCACCGCGTCATCGGCGACGAGGCCCGCGAGCAGTGCCGGGCGTTGACCGGGGCCGATCCTGATGTCGTGGTCGCCTGCGTCGGCGGCGGCTCGAACGCCGCCGGCCTGTTCGCCGGGTTCGTCGACACCGACGCCCGCCTCGTCGGCGCCGAGCCGGCCGGGGGTGCCGCTGTCGGCCGCGGCGTCCCGGGCGTCGTGCACGGCATGCGCAGCTACCTGATGCAGGACGAGCACGGTCAGGTCGAGGAGGCCCACTCCGTGTCGGCCGGACTCGACTATCCCGGCGTCGGGCCCGAGCACTCCTACCTCCACGCCGTCGGGCGGGCCGAGTACCCGCCGGTCGCTGACCCGGAGGTCCTCGACGCCTTCTCCCGGTTGGCTCGCAGCGAGGGCATCCTGTGCGCGTTCGAGTCGGCCCACGCCTTGGCCTGGGTCATGCGCGAAGCGCCGTCGCTGTCCGGCCAGACCGTCCTCGTGTGCCTGTCGGGCCGCGGCGACAAGGACGTCGCCCAGGCGATGGACCTCATCGGCCCCGACGTCATCGCGGCGACCTGACGTGGGTCAGATGGAGGCGCAGTTCCGCGCCGCGCGGGCCGCGGGCCGCAAGCTGCTCGTGCCGTACATCACCGGCGGGTACCCGGGATGGGAGGACGCCGTGCGGGCGGCGGCCGCGAACGGCGCCGACGGCATCGAGATCGGCATCCCGTTCTCCGACCCGGTGATGGACGGCCCGGTCATCCAGGTGGCGTCGCAGGCCGCGCTCGATGCGGGCGTGACGCCGCCGGCCGTGCTCGACGCCGCCGCCAAGCTCGACGTCGGCATCCCGCTCGCCGTGATGACGTACTACAACCTCGTCCACCACGACGGCCACCGGCGCTTCGCCGGCCGACTCGTGGCGGCCGGCATCGACGCGTGCATCGTGCCCGATCTGCCGCTCGAGGAGTCTGGCCCGTGGTGCGAGGCGGCCGACGACGCGGGGGTCGAGACGGTGATGCTCGCCGCGCCGACCGCACCCGACGAACGCCTGCCGCGGGTCGTCGCCCGGTGCCGGGGCTTCGTCTACGCGGTCGGGCTGCTCGGGGTGACCGGGGAGCGGGACTCGCTTGCGGCTTCGGCGAGTGAGCTGGCGGCGCGCTTGAAGGCGATCACCGACAAGCCCGTCCTCGTCGGCGTCGGCGTCTCCAACGCCGAGCAGGCTCGACAGGCGTGCGTCGTCGCCGACGGGGTCGTGCAGGGGGCCTCGGTCGTGCGCCGGCTCATGGAGGAGGGCCCCGATGCGGTCGGGACCTACGTGGCCGAGGTCCGCGCCGCGATCGACGGAGCCGCGTGAGCGAGCGTGTCTGGTGGGTCGCGTCGGTGACGGCGGCCGGTGCGAGCGAACAGGGAGCCGCGTGAGCGACATCGACGCGGGCTGCGAGCTGTGCGAGGCGGCCCGGTTCACGGAGTGGTTCTACGACGACGACGAGTGCTGGATCGCCGAGTGCGAGTCGTGCATGGTGCCGATGGTCGTGTGGCGGGTCCACGATCCGCACCCGCCCGAGGACGTGAAGGTGTCGTTGCACGCGAAGCTGGCTGCCGTGATGGCCGCGACGTTCGAGGGCGAGCACGTCGTCGACGACAACTTGCGCACCATCCCGACGCACTACCACGCCCACGCACGTCCGAAGGGCGGCCTGTTCGGGCCCGGCCTTCGGCGCCGCCCGTAGTTCGGACCCCGCCGCCGCCGGGCGACCCGTCGGCCGTCCGGCGCCCGCCCACGGCACCGGTCGGGCGGTGCGTCAGGTGGCGACGACGAGGGCGATGACCCCGATCGCCGCGATCAGGGCGACGACGATGCCGCCGATGCCCCACACGTTGCGGCGGCGGGGGATGGGCTCGGCGGAGAAGGGGTGCAGCGCCATGGTGCGGCGGTCGTGGAGCTCCTGCTCCATGGCCGGTCGAGTGCCGACCTTCGGGAGGTGGCGTCGCCCCTTGCGCTTCTCCCCGGAGGAACCCATCCGGCGATCGTAGACCGGCGACGTCGCAGCGACGTAGGCCGCTCGCCCGGTCCGCGACGGCGCGGCGCACCACGGGGCGTCTGGGCCGGTCCGGCGGTCGCCGCGCTGCGACCGGCTGCGTACGATCGCAACGTGACCCTTGCGCCCGGTGACCCGGCTCCCGACTTCACCCTCCTCGACCAGCACGACGCCGAGACATCCCTGTCGTCGTTCCGCTCCCGGAAGGTGCTGGTCTACTTCTATCCGAAGGCCGACACACCCGGGTGCACGAAGCAGGCATGTGGACTCAACGACATCCTGGGCGAGGTCGGGGACACGGTCGTGCTCGGCATCAGCCCGGACAAGCCGTCCAAGCAGCTCAAGTTCGCGGAGAAGTACGGCCTCGGGTTCCCGCTGCTCTCGGACCCCGAACACGCCACCGCGGAAGCGTTCGGCGTGTGGAAGGAGAAGAGCATGTACGGCCGCAAGTACATGGGGATCGAGCGCTCGGCGTTCCTCATCGACGAGCACGGCACGGTCGCCGCGGCGTGGTACAAGGTCAGTCCGGCCGACACTCCGAAGAACCTCCTGGCCGCGCTCGCCTGATGGCTGTCGCGCTGCCCGCACCGGTCGACGTCCTCCCGCACCGCCCGCCGTTCCTGTTCGTCGACGAGCTGACCGAGCTCGTGCCCGGGGTCTCGGCCCGCGGTCGTTGGCGTCTGAACGGCGACGAGTGGTTCTTCCCGGGCCACTTCCCCGGGCGGCCGACGCTGCCGGGCGTGCTGATGTGCGAGGCGATCGCCCAGGTCGGCGCGATCGCCGTGCTCGCCGACGAGCGCTTCGCCGGCAAGCTGCCGTTGTTCGGTGGCCTCGACGGCGCACGCTTCCGCCGCCAGGTCGGACCCGGCGACGAGCTCACGCTCGAAGTGTCCCTCGGCCGGATGTCGGCGCGGGCCGGCAAGGGCACCGGTCGGGCGCTGCTGGGTGGCGCCGACGGCGCCGTCGCCTGCAGCTGCGAGCTGCTGTTCGTCGTCGTCGACGCCTGACGACCGCGTCACGGCGCCGCGCCCGCGGCCCGCCGAGATGCGGGCCGGAACGGGTCAGACCGGCCCGAGGATCAACGAGCCGTTGTGGCCACCGAAGCCGAAGTTGTTGGAGATCGTGGGGCCGGGCTCCCACTGGCGGGCGTCGCGGGTGACGACGTCGATCCCGAGGTCGACGACCTTCGTGTTCGCCGTCGGCGGGATCGCCCGGTGCTCGAACGACAACAGGACCGCCGCCGCTTCGAGCGCGCCGGCAGCGCCGAGCGCGTGGCCGGTGACCCCCTTGATCGACGTGACCGGGGGACCGCCCTCGCCGAACACCTCCCTCGACGCCTCAGCCTCGGCGGCGTCGTTCAAAGGCGTCGACGTACCGTGCGCGTTGACGTGCGCGATGTCGCCGGGCTCGAGGCCGGCATCGGCCAGGGCCAGGCGCATGCACGCCTGCGCACCGACACCGCCCGGCGACGGGGCGGTGATGTGATAGGCGTCGGCGTTGCTGGCCGCGCCGAGGACCTCGCCCAGGATCGGGGCGCCGCGAGCGACCGCGTGCTCCCATTCCTCGAGGATGAGCACCGCCGAACCCTCGCCCATCACGAAGCCGTCGCGGTCGATGTCGAACGGCCGGCTCACGCCGGTCGACGACAGCGCGGTCATGTTCCCGAACCCGGCGAGCGCCGTGATCGTGCCCGCCGCCTCGCTCCCACCCGTCGCGACGGCGTCACAGCGGCCCCAGGCGATCAGCCGGGCAGCGTTGCCGATGGCGTGGGTGCCGGCGGCGCACGCCGTGCACACCGTCTCGCTGGGGCCTTGGAGCCCGAAGCGCATCGAGATGGCCGCCCCGGCGGCGTTGGCCATCATCATCGGGACGAGGAACGGCGAGACACGGCGCTCACCCTTCTCGATCCGGGTGATGACCTGGTCCTCGAGGGTCCGCAAGCCGCCGACGCCGGTGGCGAAGATCGTGCCGAAGCGGGCCGGATCGACCTCGAGCTCACCGGCCTGGGCGAACGCCTCCGTCGCGGCGGCGATCGCGAACTGCTCCATCCGATCGGCGCGACGGGACTCCTTGGGCGAGCCGTACCACGGGCTGGGATCCCAGTCCTCGACCTCGATCGACGTTCCCGAGGTGATGCCAGGGCCGAGGAGCCCGCGCCAGTACGCCTCCTTGCCGATGCCGCACGGGGCCAGCACACCGAGCCCGGTGACCGCGACTCGACGCCCCTTCGGCTCCATCAGCAGCCGTCCTCAGAGCTTGCCGGCGACCAGGTCGTAGGCCTGACCCACGGTTTCGATCCCTTCGAGCTCCTCCTCGGGGACCGAGATGTCGAACTCCTCCTCGAGGGCCATGACGAGCTCGACCAGATCGAGGCTGTCGGCGTCGAGATCGTCACCGAAGCGGGCGTCCGGGACGACCTGGTCCTCCGAGACGGACAGCACCTCGACGGCACACTTCTTGAACCGGCCGAAAAGTTCCTGATCCACGTTGGCTCCTTGATGCGGTGGATGACGGGTGGACGTGGGGTGGGTCGCCGCGGGCGCCCGACAGGCAAGAGTGTGTCACACCGGTCACGTACGTCAGTGACCCATGCCGAGGCCGCCGTCCACCGGGATCACCGCACCGGTGATGTAGGCGGCGTCGGGCGAGGCGAGGAACGAGACCGTGCCGGCGATCTCGTCAGGGGTGGCCATCCGCCCGAGGGGCACGGCCGCGGTCAGCGTGGCGAGGCGCTTCTCGCCGACGGCCAGCATCATCTCGGTCTCCACCGGACCTGGGGCGACGACGTTGACGGTGATGCTGCGCGAGCCGAGCTCGCGGGCCAACGAGCGGGCGAAGCCGACGAGGCCGGCCTTCGACGCCGCGTAGTTGGCCTGGCCGGCCGACCCGAGCAGCCCGACGACGGACGACACGAGGATGATCCGACCCCGACGAGCTCGCAGCATGCCCTGGGCGGCCCGCTTGACCACTCGGAAGGCGGCGGTCAGGTTGGCATCGATGACGGACGTGAAGTCGTCCTCGCTCATGCGCAGCAGCAGCAGGTCCTTCGTGACGCCGGCGTTCGACACGAGGACCTCGACGGGGCCGCCGAAGTGCTCCTCGACCGCGCCGAACGCGTTGTCGACGTCGACCGAGGACGTCACGTCGCACTTCACTCCGAACAACCCCTCTGGGGGGTCCGACGAGCGGTAGGTCACCGCGACGCGCTCGCCGTCGGCGGCGAACCGACGTGCGACCGCCAGCCCGATGCCCCGGGAACCGCCGGTCACGAGCACGATCCGACCCGCGTTCCCGGTGGGCGCGGACGGGTCGCCGTCGGTCATGGCAGGTCACCGCCCCAGCGCAGCACGGCACTCGCGGCCGTCATCCCGGCCCCGAAGCCGACCAGGAGGACGAGGTCGCCGTTGTTCACCCGGCCGGCGTCCAGGGCGTCGACCAGCGCCAGCGGTATCGACGCCGACGACGTGTTGCCGGTGCGGTCGAGCACGATCGCGGCTCGGTCCATCGGGATGCCGAGGCGGTCGCACGCCGCACTGATGATCCGCGTGTTCGCCTGGTGCGGGACGAGCAGCGCGATGTCGTCGACCGACACCCCGGCGTGGGCGATCGACTTCTGCGCCGAGTCGACCATGATCCGCACGGCCCGCCGGAAGACCTCCTTGCCGTCCATCTTGATGTGCCCGCCGAGCTCGGCGTACAAGAAGCGCTCCGCGCTGCCGTCGGCGTCGAGGTCCCAGCTGAGCATCTGCCCGCCGCCGTCGACCGCCTCGAGCACGACGGCGCCGGAACCGTCGGCGAAGAGCACGGCCGTGTTGCGGTCCTCCCAGTCGGTGATGCGGGCCAGGGTGTCGGTGCCGATCACCAGCACCCGTTCGGCGCCCATCGCGATCAGGCCGTGCGCCGTGACGAGGCCGTACGTGAAGCCGGAGCACGCGGCGTTGACGTCGAACGCCCCGCAGCGCAGCCCGAGCTCGGCCGCCACGGTCGCCGATGTCGCCGGGACCGCCCGGTCGGGCGTCGTCGTGGCGAGGATGACGGCGTCGATCGACGCCGGGTCGAGTCCGGACATGCCGAGGGCCTGACGGCCCGACTCGGCCGACAGCCCTGCCGTCGTGCCCCCGACGTGACGTTCGCGGATGCCGGTGCGCTCGACGATCCACTCGTCGCTGGTGTCCAGACCCATGTCGGCGAGGTCGTTGTTCGTCAGGGTCTTGGTCGGCAGGGCGGTGCCCCATCCGGTGATCACCGCACCACGCACCCCAGGTCGCATCGCAGGCATCAGACGTCCCTTCTTCTCATGGCCTCGCTGGCGCTCGGCCTGTCGTCTCGTTCGAGCTGCGGTCGGGGGCCGAAGCGGTTGCTGTGTGTGTCATGGCCTCGCTGGCGCTCGGCCTGTCGTCTCGTTCGAGCTGCGGTCGGCGGCTCCTCGCACCTCACGCCGTCCGGAGCCAGGCGATGGGTTGGCGCGCCGTGACGCGTTCCGTGTCGATCGCGATGTAGCTCTGCAGGACCCCTGCGAACGGCGAGCGGACCTCGCGCTCGGCGACATGTCCGAGCACGGTGCCGACGTCGATCGTCGCGCCGTCGGTGATGTCGGCGCGCCGGGTGAAGATGCCGGCACCGGGGCTCACGACGAGGCGCTCGCTGGCGAACAGCTGCTCGCCCTCGAGGCGGCCCGGGCGCGTCGGGGTCTCCGAGCGCACCCACTCGATGAGCCGGTCGAGATCCTCGGGCGTCGCGACGCTGATCGTGCGGGCGTCGTCGAGCGTCCGCTTGGCCATGCCGGTGAGCACGGCGCCGGGACCGAGCTCGGCGTAGTCGGTGACGCCGAGCTCCTCCAGCTCCTGCAGGCACTGCTTCCAGCGGACCGGCGAGGAGAGCTGGGCCGACAGCAGGCTCGCCCACTCCTTGCCCTCGTGGTGGGGGAGCGCGTCGACGTTGGAGACCACCGGCACCTCCGTGTCGCGCGGGTCGGCCTCGGCGATGGCCTCCCGGAGCCGGTTGCGGGCAGCGACCATGAACGGCGTGTGGAAGGCGCCCGCCACCTGCAGCGGCATCACCTTCTTGGCGCCGAGCTCCTTGGCGTGGGTCGTGGCCGCGGCGACGCCCGCCGGTGAGCCGGCGATGACGACCTGGCCGGGCGCGTTGTAGTTGGCGACCCAGACGTCCTCGTCGGCCCGCCGGCAGGCGACGTCGACCTGGTCGTCGTCGAGACCGAGCACGGCAGCCATCGTCCCGGGCTGGGCGAGACCGGCTTCGTGCATGGCGTCGGAGCGGGCGACGACGAGGCGCACCCCGTCGTCGAAGCCGAGCGCCCCCGTCGCCGTGAGTGCGGTGTACTCACCGAGGCTGTGGCCGGCGCAGAAGCTGGGCTCGATCCCGAGCCGCTCGACGGCGTCGAGGACCATCAGGCTGGAGACGAACGTGGTGAGCTGGGCGTTGCGGGTGTCGCGGAGGGCATCGGCATCGGCGTCGAGCAGGAGGGCACCTACATCGCGACCGGCGATGTCGCTGGCCTCCTCGACGAGCTCCCAGCTCTCGTGATCGACCCACGGCCGGCCCATGCCGGGTCGCTGCGACCCCTGTCCGGGGAACGTGAACGCGAGCATCGATGGCACGTTAGACGCATTGCGGAACGCCGAAACGGACCGGCCGCGTCCAGCTCGACCGGGGGGCGCCGGTCGGGCGCGAGTCGGGCGCCGGGCAGCGCACGGTCGGCGTCGTGCTGGTGGCGTGGGCCGGCCCGCATCGGTCCTCCGGGGTGCCCCGGGTGGGACTCGAACCCACACCGTACGGATTTTGAGGCCGTTGCCTCTGCCAATTGGGCTACCGGGGCGTCTCGGAGCAGGCAGCGTAACGGCCGAGACCGGCGAGCCGCGTGGCTCGCCGGTCGTTCATCTCAGGCGGCGCGCAGCGCCTTGATCAGCTCGGACTTGCTCATGCGCGTCGGACCGGTGATCGACAGGTCCTTGGCCCGCTCGACGAGCTCGGCCTTGGTCCACTCCTCGTACGGCGTGCCCGCACCGGGCTTGTCGTCGACAGCGTCGATCGCCGAGTCGAGCAGGTCCGTCACCTCGGCCGTTGCCTTGGACGAGACCTTCTTGCCCTGGGCCGATGCCTGGCCCAGCACGGTCTTCGCCCCCGTGCGCGTCGTCGTCAGGACGTCGTCACCGGCGGCCCGGGCCTGACCGGTGACGGTCTTGCCGGAGATGCGGGCCGTGTCCAGGAACGCCTTGGTCGAGCCGGCGACGCTCGTGACCACGGCCGCGGTGCGGTCGTAGGCGGCTCCTGCGAACGCGCGCTGGAAGCGCACGACGCGAGCCGGGATGGCCGGCAGCGTGGCCTCGAACTCGTCGAGTCGGGTGGTGATCATTGCGGTCATATGCTGTCTCCTGTTGGGGAACTGCTAACTAGAGCAAGCATTACCCTGACGCGATCGACGTCAACCGTCCACCGGCCATGAACTTGGTCACGCCCGGCCCGGACGTATCGTCCGTTCATGGGCACCTGGCGGATCGAACGACGGCTCGCGCAGGTGGCCACCCGCCTGCGATCGCTGCGTGACGAGCTGGCGATGATCGACGAGCAGCTGCTCCACCTCGCCGACGACGCCGACGACCTCGCGCTGCGCGCCCTGGTCGCCGAGACACCCGGGGCCTCGTTCGAGTCGAACGACGCCCGCAAGCACGTCGACGCGATGCGCCGCCACCGCGAGCACGTGACGGCCGAGATCACCGCCCTCGAGCAGCGTCAGGACGAGCTGCTCGATCGCCTGACGAGCTGAGCGCGCGGCGGCCGGTTTCCGGGATCCCGGAATGCGCAGCGGTGTGGCAGCTTGGTGGTTCTCGGGCGCCGGGCTGCGATCATGGCCAGCGATCATGCGTCACGCGATCATGCGTCACGTCGACGGTTCGGCCGGGGCCCACTGAGACGGCCATGAGTGAGCCTTCGAGCGATCGAGGCAAGAGGAGAGCGACCCACATGACGATCCGAGTCGTGATCGCCGAAGACGAAGCCATCATCCGCATGGATCTGCGCGAGACCCTCGAGGAGGAGGGTTACGAGGTCGTCGGCGAGACCGGCCGCGGCGACACGGCGGTCGAGCTCGTACGGGACAGGCTGCCCGACCTCGCCATCCTCGACATCAAGATGCCCGGGATGGACGGCCTCGAGGCCGCCCGCATCATCAACAGCGAGAAGCTGTGCGGCGTCCTCGTACTGACGGCGTTCAGCCAGCGCGAGGTCGTCGAGGAGGCTCGCGATGCAGGAGCGCTGGCGTACCTGGTCAAGCCGTTCCAGAAGAGCGATCTCATCCCGGCGATCGAGGTCGCCATCGGGCGCTTCCGCGAGCTGCGGGCGATGACCGGCGAGATCGACGCACTCGGCGAGCAGCTCGAGGCCCGCAAGGCCATCGAGCGGGCCAAGGGCGTGCTGATGGACGAGCTCAAGCTGTCCGAGCAGGACGCGTTCACGTACATCCAGCGCACGGCGATGAGCGAGCGCTCGAAGATGCGCCAGGTCGCCGATCGGATCATCGACGGGACCCTTCGCCCGTCGTGACCAAGCTGCTGTTGCTGGACGGGAACTCGTTGACGTACCGGGCGTTCTTCGCGCTGCCGCAGGACATGTCGACGGCCAGTGGGCAGCTGACGAACGCCGTGTTCGGGTTCACGTCGATGTTCATCAACGTGCTGAAGGAGCAGCGGCCCGACGAGGTCCTGGTCGCGTTCGACCGTCCCGAGCCGACGTTCCGTCATCTCGCCGACGAGACCTACAAGGCCAACCGGGAGTCCGCGCCCGACCCGTTGCGCCAGCAGATGGGCCTCGTGCGCGAGGTGCTCGACGCACTCGGTGTGGCGTCGTGCGAGCTGGCGGGCTGGGAGGCCGACGACATCATCGCCACGGCCACCGAGCAAGCCGTCGGGCGAGGCGACGACGTGGTCATCGTCACCGGCGACCGCGACGCCTATCAGCTCGTCAAGGACCCCCACGTCAAGGTCCTCTACAACCGGCGCGGTGTCAGCGACTACGCGCTGTACGACGAGGCCGGCATCATCGAGCGCACCGGCGTCACGTCGGCGCAGTACCCGGAGTACGCCGCCCTGCGCGGCGATCCGAGCGACAACCTGCCTGGCGTCCCCGGCGTGGGGGAGAAGACAGCGGCCAAGCTGATCACGACGTACGGCGGCCTGGACGGGATCTTCGAGCACGTCGCCGACCAGACCCCGAAGCTGCGGGCGTCGCTCGCCGAGCACGAGGAACGGGTCCGCAAGAACCACCAGATCATGATCCTCAAGCGCGACGCCCCGATCGAGCTGCCGGGATCGCTCGTGATGCAGCCGAACATGCCCGAGGTGCAGCGGTTGTTCGACTTCCTCGAGTTCCGCACGTTCGCCGAGCGGCTGGCCGACGCACTCGGCCCGGCGGCCGTCGTGCTGTCGCGCTCGGAACGCGAGCCGCTCGTCGCCGAGGTCACGCCGAGCGCGTCGCCGGCGGTCAGCGTCGACGTGCTCGGCGCGCTGGAGGCTGTCGACGCCGCGGCCTCGTGGGACGGGGAACCCGGTCGCGGCGAGCTGCGCGGCCTGGCCGTCGTCACCGACGCCGAGGGGGCAGCGGTCACCTGGATCCCGGCCGACCACCTCGCTGACGCGGCCGTGGCCGACGCATTGCGCCGGGCGGCCGTGCGCGGCCACGACACGAAGCCGCTGATGCGGTCGCTGCTCGAGATCGGCATCGAGCTCGACCGCCTCGAGCTCGACACGGCGATCGCGGCCTACCTGCTCGATCCGGCCGAGTCCCGCTACGAGCTGGCCCACCTCGTGGAGCGTTACACGCACTACGCCGCGCCGATCGACGAGCCGGCGGCCAAGGGCCAGCTCGACCTGGACGGCACGCAGGCCGATCCGATGGTGACCGCGGCTCGTCAGGCGCTGGCCGTGCACCACCTCGTCCGGCCGATCACCGAGAGCCTCGACGAGCAGGGCATGGCCGATCTGTACCGCACGATCGAGAACCCGCTCGTGCGCGTGCTGGCGAGGATGGAGCACGCGGGTGTCGCCGTCGACGTCGCCGACCTGCGCCAGCTCAACGCCCGCCTGACCGCCGACGTCCAGCGCCTCGGCGCCGAGCTGAAGACGGTCGTCGGGCGCGACGACCTGAACATCAACTCGCCGATCCAGCTCCGCGAGATCCTGTACGCCGCTCCGCCGGCCGGGCGAGGCCTGACGCCGACCAAGAAGACGAAGACCGGCGCCTCGACCGACGCAGCGACGCTCGAGAAACTGCACGACGAGTGGCCCGAGTTCATCGGGCCCCTGCTGCAGTACCGGGAGGTCGAGAAGCTCCGCGGCACGTACGGCGAGGGTCTGCTGGCCGAGGTGGCCGCCGACGGGCGGATCCACGCCACGTTCAACCAGACCGTGGCGCGGACCGGCCGGCTCAGCTCGGACCGGCCGAACCTCCACAACATCCCGGTTCGCCGCGACGAGGGACGGTTGTTCCGCAAGGCGTTCGTCGCCGCGCCCGGCGGCAAGCTGCTGGTCGCCGACTACAACCAGATCGAGCTGCGCTGCATCGCCCACCTCGCCGCCGACCCGGGGCTGATCGCGGCGTTCACCGGAGGCGAGGACATCCACAACGCGACTGCGGCTCGGATCTTCGACGTGGCGCCGACCGACGTGACGCTCGACCAGCGGTCGAAGGCCAAGATGGTGTCGTACGGCTTGGCGTACGGCATGGAGGCGTACGGGCTCGGCCAGCGGCTGAACATCGCGACCGACGAGGCGGCCAAGATCCTCGATGCCTACTTCGAGGCGTTCCCGAACGTGAAGGCCTACATGGACGCGACGGTCGTCGAGGCCCGCAAGCGTGGGTACACCGAGACGCTGTTCGGCCGCCGCCGGCCGATCCCCGAGCTGCTCAACGGCAACTGGCGCATTCGCCAGGCCGGCGAGCGCCAGGCGATGAACGCCGGCATCCAGGGGCTGGCCGCCGACATCTTCAAGGTCGCGCTGGTGCACGTCGACGCGGCGCTGGAGGAGCGGGGCATCGAGAGCCGACTCGTGCTGCAGGTCCACGACGAGGTCCTCGTGGAGGTGCCCGACCACGAGCGGGAGGTCGTCGGACCGCTGGTCGTCGATCTGATGCGCAACGCCGCGGCCCTCGACGTCCCGCTCGAGGTGAACGTCTCGTGGGGGGCCACCTGGGCCGACGCCAAGTCCTGATGGCCACCGGTTCTGACGCTGTTCCGGGGCCAGGAACGGCCCCGGAACTCACAGAGAACCCGCAGCCAGACCATTGGTTCGAGCCCATCGCCGAGCACCTCGGGTCGGCGTACCTGCGGTACTCGTTCACCAAGGGGACGGTGCAGGAGGTCGACCACCTCGTCGGTGCCCTCGGGCTGGAGGCCGGGGAGCGGGTGCTCGACGTCGGCTGCGGCCCGGGTCGTCACGCCCACGAGCTGGCCGGCCGGGGGCTCCTCGTGCACGGCGTCGACGTGTCGGCTCCGTTCGTCGAGCTGGCCCGCCGACACGCGCCGGTCGGGGCGACGTTCGAGCGGCTGGACGCCCGGTCGATGCCGTTCGACGGCGAGTTCGATGCGGCGATCTGCCTGTGCCAGGGCGCGTTCGGCCTGATGACCGCAGGTGGTGAGGACGAGACCGTCATCGCCGGCATCGCCCGAGCCCTGCGCCCCGGCGGCCGCCTGGCGCTGAGCGCGTTCAACGCCTACTTCGTGGTGCGCTACCACGACGGCGCGACGTTCGACGCCGACGCCGGCGTCTCCCACGAACGCACCGAGGTGCGCGACCCCGACGGGCGGGTGCTGGAGGTCGACCTCTGGACGGGCTGCTACACGCCGCGGGAGCTGCGACTGCTGCTCGATCGCCACGGCCTCGCCGTCGAGCGGGTCAGCAGCGTCGAGCCGGGGGGCTACGGCGACGACCCGCCGACGACCGAGTCACCCGAGCTCCTCGTCATCGCCCGCCGCGACCGCTGACCTCGACCACTGACCTCGACCACTGACCACGACCACTGACCCGGGCCTGGCACCCGGGATCGCCGTCACGCGGCGCAGAGGCAGAAGGGATGGCCGACGGGGTCGGCGAAGACGTGGAACGTGTCCTGGACGTCGAGCAGCGTCGCGCCGAGCTCGATGGCGCGGACGTGGCCGGCAGCGAGGTCGGCGACGTCGAAGTCGATGTGCAGCTGTTGCTGCACGGCAGGGTCGGGCCAGGTCGGGGCGACGAACCCGGCGGCCCGCTGGAAGTCGATGGACGGGCCGCCCGACGGCGGCCGCACGTTGACCCACTCGCCGGTCGGGTCGTCGGCCGACACCTCCCACCCGAGGAGCCGGCTGTAGAAATCGGCGAGCGCCAGCGGGTCGGGGCAGTCGATCGCCACGGACGCGAACGTGGGCACGGCGGGGTCGGACATCGGGAACCTCCATCGTCAGTCGAGCGTCGAGCGTCGAGCGTCGAGCAGTAACTGTCGTCGAGGTTACGACAGTTGCGCGCTACGACGCAACCGGCTCTCGTCGTACGCTGGTCGCGTGGTCCCGAGAGGCGCCGACGCGGTCCTGGTCGTGGCGTTCCTGAACACCCTCGACGTGGAGTCGGGGACCGACGACGTCGCGACGCAGGAGGCGTGGGAGCGCTGGGTGGCCGAGCACGACCTCGCGCCTGCCGGGCAGGTGGCGGACGCGGTGGCGGCTCGCGCCGCCCTCAGGGCGGCTGCCGGCGATGGCCCCCCGATCGAGGTGGAGGTGCCGGTGTCCGCGGGCGTCGTCGACGGGCGTCCGGCGACGGTGCCCGCCGATGCTGCCGGCGCCGTCCTGCTCGCCGCGTCCCGGCTCGCCGATGCCGGTGCGTGGGCGCGGGTCAAGCTGTGCGCGGCCGAGACGTGCCGCTGGGCGTACGTCGACGAGTCCCGCAACCGCTCCCGCGCATGGTGCTCGATGGAGACGTGCGGGAACCGGGCGAAAGCCCGATCGTTCCGCGCCCGGGCCCGAGCCCATAGCGATCCAACAGGACCGCTGCTACCCTCGTAGCCTGCTCGTCAGAGCGTCCCGGGGCACGCGTCAGCGCTCTCCGACCAGCCGTGAACCTCGATCCCCGTCCCTCGAAAGCAGCCCGTCCTTTGTCCGACACCACGACTCCTTCCTCCACCGCCACCATCGCTCCCACCACGAGCGGGTTCGGCACGTTCGACGAGGAAGGCAACTACACCCCGCGCGAGGTCGCCGTCGACGACCTCGGCATGTCCTTCGCCGACGCGATCGATGCCACGCTCGTCGAGGTCGACGACGGCCAGCTCGTCAACGGCACGATCGTCAAGATCGACAAGGACGAGGTCCTCCTCGACATCGGCTACAAGAGCGAGGGTGTCATCCCGGCTCGCGAGCTGAGCATCCGCAACGACGTCGACCCTCACGAGATCGTCTCGCTCGGCGAGAAGGTCGAGGCGCTCGTCCTGCAGAAGGAGGACAAGGAGGGCCGGCTGCTGCTCTCCAAGAAGCGGGCGCAGTACGAGCGGGCCTGGGGCAACATCGAGAAGATCAAGGAAGAGGACGGCGTCGTCGAGGGTCCGGTGATCGAGGTCGTCAAGGGCGGCCTGATCGTCGACATCGGCCTGCGCGGCTTCCTGCCCGCGTCGCTCGTCGAGCT
>JBEVOM010000072.1:0-14024 GCA_040507575.1 Ilumatobacteraceae bacterium | reverse complement strand
CGGTGGGTGAGGCCCGACAGCGGGTTGACCTGGTCCATGAACTGCGACAGCTGGGAGGTCCCGAAGAACTCCTTGATCGCCGCGACGACCGGGCGGATGTTGATCAGGGTCTGGGGCGTGATCGCCTCGACGTCCTGGGTCGTCATGCGCTCCCGGACGACGCGCTCCATGCGCGACAGGCCGATGCGGACCTGGTTCTGGATCAGCTCGCCGACGGAGCGGATGCGCCGGTTGGCGAAGTGGTCCTGGTCGTCGAGGCGGTAGCCCGGCTCCTGCTTGACCAGGTGCAGCATGTACGTGACCGACGCGAGGACCTCGCAGCGGCTGAGCACGTTCTGGTCGGGATCGGGCAGGTCGAGCTGGTCGTCGGAGAGGCCGAACAGGTCGCCGAGGCGACCGACCTCCTGGCCGAGCTTGCGGTTCAGCTTGTAGCGACCGACCCGCGACAGGTCGTAGCGGCGGCTCTCGAAGAACGCGTTGCGGAAGTACGCCTTGGCCGACTCGACCGTCGGCGGTTCGCCGGGGCGGGCCCGCTTGTAGATCTCGACGAGGGCCTCGTCCTGGGTCGGCGCGATGTCGCGCTCCTTGTCCCACTGGCCCTGCAGGAAGTCGAAGTGGTTGACGAAGCGGTCGAGGAAGCCGGGAGCGCCCTCCTCGTCGTAGCCCAGCGCGCGCAGCAACGTGAAGATGCCGAGGCGGCGCTTGCGGGCGACGCGGGTGCCGGCGGTGACGTCCTTGCCGGGCTTCTGCTCGACGTCGAACTCCATCCACTCACCGCGGTACGGGTGGATCGTGCCCTTGACCAGCTGGTGCTTCGTGAGGTTGCGCAGTCGGAACCGCTCACCGGGCTCGAAGATGACACCCGGCGACCGGACGAGCTGCGACACGACGACGCGCTCGGTGCCGTTGACGATGAACGTGCCCTTCTCCGTCATGATCGGGAAGTCGCCCATGAACACGGTCTGCTCTTTGATCTCGCCGGTGTTGCGGTTCATGAACCGGGCCCGGACGAAGACGGGCGCGGAGAAGGTCATGTCCTTCTCCTTGCACTCCTCGACGGAGAACTTGGGCGGTGGGCGGAGGTCCTCGTCGTTCGGGTCGAACTCGAGCTCGAGCTGGAGGGCCTCGGAGAAGTCCTTGATCGGACTGATGTCCCTGAACGTGTTGGCCAGACCTTCGTTCAAGAACCAGTCGAACGACTCGCGCTGGATCGCGATCAGGTCGGGCAGCTCGAGCGGCTCGACCAGGTTGGCGAAGGAATAGCGCTCACGGGACGTCGAAGCGGATGCCACGGATCACTCCTGGGGGGTCGCGGGTGAGTGTGAGCCGAGCGAGTCCGCGATCGAGCGAACGACTCGGTTCGGGGCGCGCTGGTCCAAGGCCTCCGACGGGGAGCAGGACAACAGACGCACGGCAACGTACGATGCTAACGGCTCGGGGCGCACGAAATCAACCAGCCTCTCGGCACCCACGTCGGCGGGTGGCCGGGCCGGGACTCGGTTGGGAGACAACGTAAAGAACGGCCCCCGTGGTGTCAAGGATCGTCGCACGGATCAAGCGGTCGGGCCCGGCACGTCCACCCGCCGTCCGGGCGATCGAGCAGCGCGGCCCCGGGGTGGTCGTCAGACCGGGAGCGAACCGAGCGCCGCGGCCAGCGGTTCCAGCCACTTCGGGTCGTGGCTCGGCAGGGTCACGATGACCAGGTCGCAGCCGACGTCGGAGTAGGGAGCGATCCGCTCCGCGATCGCGCTCGGGTCGACCGTCGCGTCCCGCCACTGGATGAGCGTGCTCAGCGTGATCTCGCCCGGGTTGCGACCGATGTCGGCGCACCGGGCGTGCAGCACGTCGCGCTTGTGCTGGAACGTGGCGACGTCCGGCGCCCCGAGGTTGAGGTGCTGGGCGTAGCGGGCGGCGATCGGGATGGTGCGCCGTTCGCCGCTGCCACCGATGCAGATCGGCGGGTGTGGGCGCTGCACCGGCTTCGGCTCGCAGCGGGCGTCGGTCAGCGTGAAGTAGGAACCGGCCAGGCTCGTCGTCTCCTGGGTGAGCAGCCCGACGATGACCTGGAGGCCCTCTTCGAAGCGGTCGAAGCGCTCCGTCAGCGTCCCGAGCTCCATCCCGTAGGCGTCGATCTCCTCCTCGTTCCACGCCGCGCCGATGCCCAGCTCGAGCCGGCCGCCGCTGACGATGTCCAGCGTGGCGGCCATGTTCGCCAGGATCGCCGGGTGCCGGTAGACCATCCCGGTCACCAGGTTGCCGACGCGCAGCCGCTCGGTCGCCTGGGCCAATGCTGCCATCACCGTCCACCCCTCGAGGCATGGGCCCGTCGAGTCGGAGAAGATCGGGTAGAAGTGGTCGAAGACCCACCCGGACTCGAACACGTCGATGTCGTCCGCGGCCCGCCACACCGACAGCAGGGCATCCCACGTCGTGTTCTGCTGGGACGTGCTGAGAGCGAAGCGCATGACCGCCGATGTTACGAGTGGTCCGGGCGCGCACGAGCCCCGGAGCAGGCTCCGGGGCTCGCGGCTGCGAACGGAGGTCGCAGGGCGCGGTGGTCCCTACTTGACCTCGACGGAGGCGCCGGCGTCTTCGAGCTTGGCCTTGGCCGCCTCGGCGGCGTCCTTGTTGGCCTTCTCGAGCACGGGCTTGGGAGCTCCGTCGACCAGGTCCTTGGCCTCCTTGAGGCCCAGGCTGGTGAGCTCGCGGACGGCCTTGATGACCTGGATCTTCTGCGCTCCGGCGCCGGTGAGGATGACGTCGAACTCGTCCTTCTCCTCGACCTCGGCGGCTGCCGCGCCACCACCGGCGGGGGCGGCCGCGACGGCCACGGGGGCCGCGGCGGTGACGCCGAACTTCTCCTCGAACGCGTCGAGGAGCTCCTTCAGCTCGAGCACGGTCAGCGCGCCGATCGACTCGAGGATGTCTTCTTGTGTAGCCATGGTGTTGTTCCTTCCGAACGTGTGGGGTCAGGCGGCTTGCGCCGACTGCTTCTCGATGAGGGCCGACAGGCCGTAGGCGAGGTTGCGGGGCAGGGCCTGCAACAGCCCGGCCGTCTTGACGAGCGGCGCCTGCAAGGCGCCGGCGAACTGGGCGAGCAGCTCCTCGCGGGAGGGCAGATCGGCCAGTGCCGTGATGTCGGCGGCGGTCAGCACGTTGGTGCCGAGCGCGCCGCCCTTCAGCACGAGCAGCGGGTTCGTACGGGCCGTGTCGCGCAGCGCCTTGGCGGCGCCGACGGAGTCCTCGCCGACGAACGTGAGCGCCGTCGGGCCGACGAGGAGCTCCTTGAGCCCCTCGAGACCGGCCTGCTCGGCCGCGAACCGGGCCAGGGTGTTCTTGTACACCTTGTGCTCGGCGCCGCTGTCGCGCAGTGCGCCGCGCAGCGTGGCGAGGGCGCCGACCTTCATGCCGCGGTACTCCGTGACGAAGACCGCCTTCGAGTCGCTCAGCTTCGACGTGATCTCGTCGACGATGGCGACCTTCTCAGAACGTGGGTTGTCCATCTCGATGCACACCTCCTCTCACATGGTCTCGTGGTGTCTCGCTGTTGGAGCGAGCACCACCCAGGGGACCTGCGTGGGACGTGCACCTCGGTCGGCGGGGCGCGAACCCCATTCTCCACCCGGACGGGTGGACCGACGGTCTACGGCGAGCAACCGTTGAATTGGACCGGGCAACGATAGCGGCCGGCGGCGGAAAGCGCGGCCGGTCCGTTCACGGCGCGTCGGACGGGATCGGCTTCGTCCAGACCTGACACCAGCCCGACGCATCCTCGGACGCCTTCGACCGGTACCAGACGCGCCACCGCCGGGTGTACCCCGACCGCAGCAGCCTGCGGTGTGCCGACACGTTCGTGTCCCACGTCACGCCGGCCAGTCCTGACAGACGCCGACGAGATCGCGCTCGGCGCTCGAGCGCGGCGGGTGAGCCGTCGACGTACGCCAGCCACGCGGTCTGCGGAAACGTGCGCATCCAGTGCCGGGCGGCCCACCGGGAAGGTTTGCGTGGAAGGGAGGTGTCCAGGTACGCCGCAGGATCTCGACCCGCGGCCATCACGAGCTCGACGGCGTCGTCGTCACGAAGCGACACCACCTCGACGTCCGGGACCGCACCGATCACCTGCACGTCCCCGAGCCGACGTGAGACGTACCCGTACCCGAGCTCGACACGGCCGACGTCGAACTGGCCGAGCAACCAGAGCTCACCGACCGGCAGCGCGAGCTGCGGCCCGCAGTTCGCGCGTCTTTCGGTAGCGGTACGACAACAGCGTGTCCGGGAGGCCGATCGCGGTCACGCGACCGGCGAGGATCTCCACCCACTGCTGCACGGCGTCGATCGACAGACGGGCGATCGTAGAAGGGCACCCGTGCCCGGTCTTGACTAGGCCGGCATGTCGTAGCCGAGCTCGAGGGCTGCGGCCGAGTGGACGTGCTTGTGCATCTGGGCCCTCGTCATCGTGCTGTGGTGGAGCACGACCTGCAGGCCGAGGCCGTCGAGCAACGCGCAGAGGCGCCATGCCGTCGCCAGCGCGTCGTCGCAGCGGAACGATCCCGAGCCGACGCCGTCGGCGATGACCTCGGCGACGAGGCCCGCCCAGGCGTTGTCGAGCTCCTCGGAGATGCGTCGCAGGTTGGCGTCGCGCAGCGCCTCGCCCCAGACATCGATCCACAGCAACCACGACGGGTCGCGCCGGGACGACGGCAGGTACATGTCGATGACCCGGGCCAGCCGCTCCTCGGGTGCGGAGTGCCGAGCGATGGCCCGACGCACGCCGGCGATCTCCCGCTCGGCCATGGCACCGAGCATCGCCTCGATCAGCTCGTCCTTGGTGGCGAAGTGGTAGTGGATCAGCCCACTGCTGACCTCCAGCTCGTCGGCCACGTCGGCTACGCGGAGGTCGTGCAGGCCCTTGGCCAACGTCACGGTGTGCGCCGCCTCGACGATCTGCCGGCGACGGACGTCGGGAGCGATGCGGGTGCGGGGCGGTGCTGACACCGGCGCGCAGCGTAGCGAGCGCCCCTGATCCGCACGGTGGCGCGAGCGACAGGGCGGATCGACGACTCAGCGACGCGGGACGTCGCCGGGCGCCGGCGGCGCGGCCACGAGCTGCAGCAATGTGTTCCGGGACCACTCGACGTAGCGGCGCGTCGACCACCGGCGTGTGCGGGTCAGCGTGACGTAGAGCTCGGGGGCGTTGCACACCCACACGACGTCGCGCGCCTCGTCCACCGAGCGGCCCGGCGGCAGGCCGTGGCGGGCCGCGACCGCCTCGGCGACGATCGCCGAGGCCCGCAGGCGTTGGCGCTCGAGATCGGCCAGCAGCGCCCGCAGCTCGGGGTCGGCGTCCGCGGCCCGCACCAGCACGTCGTAGATCGGCGCCGCCCGCGCCGCCAGCTCCCCCATCATCACGGCGTAGCGCCCGAGCAGCTCGCGAGCATCGTCGGTGTCGTACACCCATTGCGACAGCGGGCGGTCGACCACCGACACCGGGGCATCGTCACCGGCGAGCGCGACGTCGATGCAGGTCTTGAGGATCGCCGCCTTGGTGCCGAACGCGGCATAGACGGTCGGCGCCGACACACCGGCGGCGCGGGCGATCCCGGCGACGGTCGTCGAGGCGTACCCATCCGCGACGAACCGCTCGGTCGCGGCGGCCACGATCCGGAGCCGTCCCTCCGCGGCACGGGCCCGGCGTCCGGTCGAGTCGTAGGCGCGGTGTGCCCGCTCTTGCTCCGGTGTTCCCATTCTGTTCAAGTCTATCTCTGACCAATATTGTCGGACCCAGCTGAATCTCTCAGCCAACGTAGCGGCACGGTTCTGGCACGGCCCGGAGGACACCCCCATGACGAGACCCAGGTACCGACGCGCCCTCGCGACCGCCGGCGTGGTCACCACGCTGCTTGCCGGTGCATCGTGCGCGGACGACGACGCCACCACACGAGGAGACACCACGACCATGACGACGACCATGACCACGGCCACCGCCGACACCGACCCGACCGTCTCGACGATCGAGGTCGCCGGCACCACGTTCCACGTCGAGCGGCGCGGCAGCGGGGCCCCGCGGCTGTTGATCCACGGCGGCGGCGAGGACGCCTCGATGCTCGCCGGCCAGGCCGAGGACCTGGCCGCCGCCGGCTACGAGGTCGTCACGTACGACCGGCGCGGCACCGGCAGCTCGGGGCGGCACGACTGGCCCGGCGAGGGAGCCGGACAGCACGCCGACGACGCGGCGGCGCTGCTCGACGACCTGGCGATGACGCCGGCCACGGTCGTCGGCGTCAGCTCGGGCGGGGTCATCGCCCTCGAGCTCGCTGCCCGCCACCCGGCCGACGTGGCCCGCGTCGTTGCGTGGGAGCCGCCGGCCGCCGGCATCCTCCCGGACGGCGTCGCTGCGACGGCGGCGATCATGGCACCGGTCGACGCCTACTTGACCGACCACCCCGATGACTTCGTCGGCGCCCAGGCGCTGCTGCTCTCGGCGATCCTCGGCGTTCCGGTGACCGCCGACGACCCGGCGTTCGCCGCCGCCCGCGTCAACGCCGAGCCGATGATCCGCGACGAGCCGCAGATCACGCTGGCGACGTTCACGGCCGCCGACCTCGCCGACGTCGACGCCACCATCGGCATCGGCTCCACGCCGAACGAGCTCGTGGCCGGCGCCGTCGAGAGGTTGTCGCAGGTGCTCGGGCGCCCTCCCGTCGAGGTCGACGCCGGTCACGAGGTGTACCTCGCTGACCCCACAGTCCTGACCGCCATCGTCGCGACCTGACTCGGCCCCCGGCCGAAAGCGACGACGGGACGGAGAGCGACCTGGTACGGTGCCTCATCCTGACTGATGCGTCAGTTAAGAACAGCGAGAAGTAGTGACGCCATCGGACGTCATCGGCGAGGAGTGAGCTCACATGGCCATGGTCAGCCCGACCGGGGCGCTGGACCGTCTCGACCACCTCATCGACAGCCAGGAAGCAGCGCTGATCAGCCGGACCCGGCGCTCGCACGAGCTCCACGTGGAGGCGATGGCGTACCTGCCCGGCGGGGTCGCGTCGTCGTGGCAGGACGCCCCGCCGTGCCCCGTGTTCGTCGAGCGAGGCGCCGGTTCGCGGGTGTGGGACGTCGACGGCAACGAGTACGTCGACCTGCACGGCGGGTTCGGCGCGACCATCGCCGGCCACGGACATCCTGCGATCGTCGCCGCCGTGACCGCCCGCGTCGCCACCGGCACCCACTTCGCCCAGCCGGTGCCCGACGTCATCCCGGTCGCGGCCGAGCTCGGCCGTCGCTTCGGCCTGCCGCTGTGGCGCTTCACGAACTCCGGTACCGAGTCGACGCTGGCCGCGCTCCACCTGATGCGGGCCGCCACCGGCCGTCGCCGGATCATCAAGGTCGAGGGCAGCTACCACGGCCACCACGACGCCGTGCAGTTCTCGGTCTTCCCCGACCTCGACGACGCCGGCCCGGCGGACCGGCCGCGCACCGTGCCCGAGCACATCGCCGTCGCCCCCGGCCTCGAGGCGCACACCCACGTCGTGCCGTTCGGCCGGATCGATGCCGTGCGCCGCGTCCTGCTCGAGCATCCCGGCGAGGTCGCCGGCATGATCGTCGAGCCGGTGATGATGAACATCGGCGTGGTCCCTCCCCCGCCCGGCTACCTCGACACGCTCGCCGCCCTGCTGCACACCCACGGCGCGTTGCTCACGTTCGACGAGGTCAAGACGGGCCTCACGATCGCGCCGGGCGGTGCCACCGAGCTGTTCGGTGTGCAACCCGACATCGTGTGCCTCGCCAAGGCCCTCGGTGGCGGCGTGCCGTGCGGCGCGATCGGGGGCACCGCCGAGGTGATGGAGGTCATCACGAACGGCACCTACGAGCAGGTCGGGACGTTCAACGGCAACCCGCTCACGATGGCGACCGCCAAGGCCATGCTGCTCGAGATCCTGACGCCCGACGCGTACCGGCACTTCGACGATCTGCGCGACGCGTTCGTCGAGCGCATCCACGACGCGCTCGCCCGCCACTGCGTCGTCGGTTACGTCAGCGCATACGGCGCCAAGGGAGCGGTCGTGTTGTCGCCGACGCCCATCCGCAACTACCGGGACTTCTGCTCGTACGACGCGCGCTACGGCCATGCCCACTGGCTGTACCAGCACAACGGCGGCGTCTTCCTGCCGCCGTGGGGGAAGATGGAGCAGTGGACGCTGTCGGTCCAGCACGGCCTCGAGGACGTGGAGGTCGCGGCGGCGAACGTTGAGCGCTTCGCCCGTGATCTCCACGCGTGAGGTCGTTGCGCCGACGCCCCGCCGTCACGACACGGCGTGCAACCGCAGGCCGAACGAGCCGACGCCACCCTGGTAGCTCTCGACGACGAGGGTGAACGTACCGGTCTCGGTCAGCTCCTCGGGCTCCAGGTCGGCGCACACGTACGGCAGCGCCCCGCCGACCTCGACACCGGAGGGCGTCTCGATGAAGTACGCCACCGAGGGGCCGCACGCGCCGAGCGCGTCGACGGCGACGACGTCGTTGGCCGCGGCCGTGAACGGGTAGCGCAGGCGCTGGCCCGGCGCCGTGATGTCGCCCCTGACCTCGTCGCCGACGGCGATCGGCGTCGCGACGTCGTCGGGCACGGCGAGCAGCGTGAGGTCGTAGATCCCGATGCCGCCCTGGTAGCTCTCGACGGAGATCGTGTACTCGCCGGTTGCCGGGAGCACCGTGCGGTCGGTGTCGGCGCAGGCGTACGGCAGCCCGGCGAGGGTCGACCCTCCCCCCGGCGGAACGATGGAGTAGGCCACGCCGTCGCACGGGCCGGCCGCATCGACGTAGATGTCGTCGCCGGCGGCACCGGCGAACACGAACGTGTGGTGCTCACCGGGCTCGGTGATCTCCCCGCCGATGCGCTGGCCGACCACGACCGGCTGGACGGCGTCGGGCGGGATCGGCGACAGCTCGACGTCGAAGATGCCGATGCCGCCGCCGTAGGACTCCACGTACAGGTTCCACGTGCCGGTCTCGCCGATCGACGTCCGCCCGAGGTCCTGACACACGTACGGGTACCCACCGTTCTGGACCCCGGACGGCGACACGAGTCGATACGCCACCTGCGCACCGCACGGCGTGGTGCCGTCGAGGTAGAGCAGCTGTCCCGCCTGCAGTTCGATCGGATAGGCGATCGACTGCTCGGGCGCGGTGATCTCCCCCGTGAACCTCCGCCCGCTCACCGGAGCGACGGGAACCGTCGATGGCGCGCCGACGTTGCCGCTGACACCGGTGGCGGTCGCGGTCGCGGTCGGCGGCGCCGGCGTCGTCGTCGGGTCGGCAGCGGCGTCGTCCTCGACACCCCGGCGAACGAGCGCGAAGAGGACCAGGCCGACGATGACGAGCGCGGCGAGTCCGACCAGACCGGCCGTCGGCGAGCGGCGGCGGCGCCGCAGCGGCCCCGGCGGAGGACTCGTCGAGATGTCGGGGGCGGCGCCGGGCGCCAGCTCCGGGGGCGGTGGCGGCGGCAGCGGTGCGGCGGCGATCGCGAAGCGGAAGAGCGTGACGTCGGTGTCGCCCATGAAGAGCACGGGCGTCGCCCACTCGACGGTGCCCAACTCGATGTAGATCGCCTTGCGGGCCTCGGCGACGGCGGCGTCGATCGGGTCCTGGCGGCCGATCAGGTTGGTGTACAGCTCGTCGGCGAAGAGGATCGCCGCGGCGTCGCTGATCTCGAACTGCATCGCCACGACCGCCGGCACGCCGAGCTGGACCAGCGTCGTCGCCACCCCGGCGAACGGATCGGTCAGTGTCGTGCGGGCGCCCTCACAGGAGTTCAGGACGACGAGACGCAGCGACGTCTGGTCGGACAGCAGGTTCGCCAGCTCGGTGCTGTCGAGCTCGGCATGCCCGCCGTCCGGATCCTCGAGGTAGAGGACCCCCTCGCCGGCCGGCGTGAAGTCGCTGTGACCGACGAAGTGCAGGACGTGGTAGCTGCCGTCGCGGAGCGCCTCACGCAGCCGCCGCGGTGTCGCCGGCTCCAGCCAGTCCAGCTCGACGCGCCCGAGCGCGACGACCTCGGCGACAGCCTGTTCCACCCTCGCCCGCTCGGCGGTGACGTCGAGCGGTGACGTGTCCGACGGACTGGCGACGACACCGAGCAACCGGACCGGGCCTTCGATGTCCGGCGGACGGGGTGCCGGCGCGGTGTCGAGGTGCCGGACCAGCGGGGTGTGGCGCTGGTTGGCGAGGAAACGGGGTCGCCGGTACAGCAACTCCCACGGCACGCTCAACAAGCGCGGCGCGGCAGCCAGCGACAGAGTGAGTCGCAGGCCGCGCCCGGCCTCGGCGGCGCGCCGGCGCGCCGCGTCGTAGCCGGCGGCGACCTCACCGGTCAGGAGCGCGTCGGCGAGCGCGGCGCCGAGCACCTCGGCGTCGAGTGCCGGGGGGCCGGCCCCGCCTCCGATGTCCCGCGTCGCGCCAACCGGTCCCCGGGCCACGCCGAGCACCGCCTGCTCCAGCTCCGCATCGTCGAACGGCACCCGGAACGAACCGATGTGGACGACGCCGTCGGCGCCGACGGCGCGCACGTCGTAGGCACCGTCCGAGCGCGCCGCCAACGCGACGCGGAAGTCGTCGTAGACATAGGTCGCCATGGCACTCGACGCCATTGGAGCGCGGGTGGCGGACCAGGGCAAGGCCCAGCGACGTCAGGAGCGTCGGCCGTGCCGACCCCGGTTGTTGGGCCGTTGCTAGACGGTCTCGGGACGCAGCCGGGCGGTGTCGACGCGGACACCGGGGCCCATCGTCGACGACACGGTGATCTTGCGCAGGTAGCGGCCCTTCGAGGCCGCCGGCTTGGCGCGCTGCAACTCGTCGAGCACGGCACGGAAGTTCGTCTCCAGCGAGTCGGACTCGAAGCTGACCTTGCCCAGCGGCACGTGCACGTTGCCGTAGCGGTCGGTGCGGTACTCGACCTTGCCGCCCTTGAACTCCTGCACGGCGCGGCCGACATCCGTGGTCACGGTGCCCGTCTTGGGGTTCGGCATCAACCCGCGGGGGCCGAGGGCCCGACCGAGGCGACCCACGAGCGGCATCATGTCGGGCGTCGCGATTGCGATGTCGAAGTCGAACTTGCCCGCCTCGACCTGGGCCGCGAGGTCGTCGGCGCCGACGATGTCGGCCCCGGCCTCGCGCGCCTCGACGGCGGCGTCGCCCGCTGCGAACACGGCGACGCGGACGTCCTTGCCGGTGCCCGCGGGCAGTGCGACGGTGCCCCGCACCATCTGGTCGGCCTTGCGCGGGTCGACACCTAGCCGGACCGACACGTCCACGCTCTCGTCGAAGGTCGCCTTGGCACCGTTCCTCACGATGTCGAGCGCCTCGGACGGGCTGTAGAAGTGGTCCCGGTCGAAGGACTTGAGTGCGTCTGTGAGCTTCTTGCCGGACATTGCTGTCTCCCTCTGTGGGTTCGTGCCCCCCGGGCGAGGTCGTCCCGGGCCGGGCATGTCGATGCGGGTTGCCACGCTACCGAAATCGTGTGCCCTTCGGTCCCGACGGCGTGGCCCGCCGGGTCGAGCGCGCCCGATCGCGAGCGCAGCGGGCCACCGCGGGCGTCAGCCGACGACGTCGATTCCCATCGACCGCGCCGTGCCGCGCACCTGCTGCTTCGCGGCCTCGAGGTCGTACGCGTTGAGGTCCGGCATCTTGATCTGGGCGATCTCGGCCACGTCGGCTTCGGTCACCTTGCCGGCCTTGGTCTTGCCGGGCTCGGCCGAGGCCCGCTCCAGCCCGGCCTTCTGGCGCAGCAGGACGGGTGTCGGCGGCGTCTTGAGGACGAAGCTGAACGTCCGGTCTTCGAACACGGTGATCTCGACGGGCACGATCGTGCCGACCTGCGACTCGGTGGCGGCGTTGTACGCCTTCACGAAGTCCATGATCGCCACACCGTGCGGTCCGAGCGCGGTGCCGACGGGCGGCGCAGGGCTGGCCTTGCCGGCCGGGATCTGGATCTTGACGATCGCCGCGACTTTCTTCTTCGCCATGGGGAGGGGTTCTTTCTTCGCTTAGAGCTTGGCGACCTGGCTGAAGTCCATCTCGACGAGCGTCTCGCGCCCGAAGATGTTCACCAGGACCTTGAGTTTCATGTGATCGGCGTTGATCTCCGCGATCTCGCCGGAGAAATCGGCGAACGGGCCTTCCTTGACCCGCACGCTCTCACCCACCTCGTACTCGAGGCGGGGCTTGGCGCGAGCGGTCTGCTCGGCCCCGTCGCCCTTGGCGGCCAGGAACGTGCGGACCTCGCGGCGCGACAACGGCGTCGGCTTCTGGCCCTGACGGCTCTGGCCGACGAACCCCGTGACGCCGGGCGTGTTGCGGATGCAGTACCAGGACTCGTCGCCCATGCGACAGCGCACGAGCAGGTAGCCCGGGAAGACCTTGCGCTGGACGATCTGCTTGCGACCGCCCTTGAACTCGACGACCTCCTCCATCGGGATGACGACCTCGAAGATCTCGTCCTCCATGTTCATGCTCTGGATCCGAGCATGCAGGTTGGCGGTGACCTTCTTCTCGTAGCCCGACTGGGTGTGCACGACGTACCACTGCCCGGGACGGGTCCATGGGTCGTCGCCCTCGACGACCTCGGCGTCCGGGTCGTCGGACGCCGCGGCCGGCTGCTCGTCGTCGTCGGCTTCCTCGCCGCTGTCGCTGACGGTGACGTCGTCGGTCGCGCTGTCCTCGAGCGGAGGTTCCAGCGCGTCCTCGGCGACGATCTCGACGGCGGCGACCTCCTCGGCCACCTCCGTCGACTCGATGTCGTCCTCGGCCTCGAGCGCGCCGAGCTCCACGTCGTCGGCGATCTCGGCGCTGACGATCTCGTCGTCTTCAGTCACGTCCTCAGTCGCGTCTTCAGTCACGACGACACTGGTCGGTGCCGTGTCGTCCAGTTCGGTGGGGCTGCTCATCTGATCCTCGTTCTCGTCATCGGTCATCCGTACAGCCACTCCGACATCAGCGCGAACACGTAGTCGAGGCCTCCGACCAGGGCCGTGTACACGATCACGGTGATCACGACGACGATCGAGTAGCGGATGACCTCCTCGCGCTTCGGCCAGCCGACCTTGCGCATCTCGTCGCGGACCTCGCGGAGGTACTGCGCCGGCCCGACCCGCTCCTTCTTGGCCGTCGGCTGCGGTCGGTTCCTCGTCGGGGCGCCCTTCTCGTCGAGCGCGCCGGTGCGGCGGAGGTGCCGCTTCTGCTCGCGGTTCAGGTCGTCCAGTGACATCGTGCGTGGTCCGGTCGTTCGTGAGGGGCAGGGCAGGAGGGACTCGAACCCCCGACCGTCGGTTTTGGAGACCGATGCTCTACCAGCTGAGCTACTGCCCTCGGATCGGGATGGTCAGGCTACCAGCGACCCCGTGGCCGTCGGCCGCGACCACCTCGCGTCAGCGGGTCTCCTTGTGGACCGTGTGACGCCGCTCGTGGTTGCAGTACTTCTTGATCTCGAGGCGCTCACGGTCGTTGATCTTCGACTTCATCGTGATGTAGTTCCGGTGCTTGCACTCGGTGCACTCGAGCGTGATCTTGACACGCTTCTCTGACTTGGCCATCTCAGTGCTCTCTCTTCCTCACGACTACTTGAGGATCTTTGTGACGCGGCCGGCGCCGACGGTGCGACCACCCTCACGGATGGCGAAACGCAACCCCTCGTCCATCGCGATCGGCTTGCCCAACTCGACGGTCATCGCCACGTTGTCACCCGGCATCACCATCTCCGTGCCCTCCGGCAACTCCACCGTCCCCGTCACATCCGTCGTCCGGAAGAAGAACTGCGGCCGGTAGTTGTTGAAGAACGGCTTGTGACGCCCACCCTCGGACTGCGTCAACACGTACACCTGACCCTCGAAGTTCGTGTGCGGCGTGATGCTCCCCGGCTTGCACAACACCTGACCCCGCTCCACATCCTCCTTCTTCGTCCCCCGAAGAAGCGCCCCGATGTTGTCACCAGCCTGACCCTGATCGAGCAACTTGCGGAACATCTCCACACCCGT
>JBEVOM010000056.1:0-3214 GCA_040507575.1 Ilumatobacteraceae bacterium | reverse complement strand
CGTGCGACCAATATCCGGACCAGAAGACGCTCACGGCGGGCGGCGGGACCACGTCGGGGGGAGGTCCCGGCCGAGCCACGCCGCGAGGGCGTCGTTCGCCTCGGCGAAGTGGGCGTCGAGCGCAGCGCGGGTCTCCGCCGCCATCGGCACGTACGGGTCGTCGGTGGCGTTGAGGCGCCCGACGATGCGCCCGATCCGCAGGACCGTCGGCAGCTTGCGGCGCACGCCGCGCACGCGCATCGAGCGGAACGAGACGAATCGGTTGACCTTCTCGCCGATGCGCGGCGGAACGAACCCGGCGTCCACACCGAGGAACGTGCAGACAGCGGCGTACGTCGGCTCGGGACGATCGCGCAGGTCGTCGAGCAGCAGCACGTGGACGTGCTCGCGGGGGAACCGCCCGGCAACCTCTTCGAGTTGCTCGGCGTACCGGCCACGGGCCAGGTAGTCCGACGGCGAGGTGGCGGTCAGCTGCTCGTCGTCGATCGCCTGCTCGAACGTACGGGGGTCGCGATCGCGGGCGTGCTCCATCCAGTAGTGCGAGTAGGCCCGATCGACCGGGTTGCGCAGCACGGCGACGAGCCGGGCGTCGGGGATCGTCGCCGCCATCCGGTCGAGCGCCACGGGATCGGTGAGGTAGGTCGGCGTCGCCTCACCGATCGCCAGCTCGCCCGCATACCCCTCGAACCGGTGGCGGTACCAGGTGACACCGTGGTCCCACCGGCGGTCGAAGAAGTGGATCTCCTTGCGCGGCATGAACACGTCCGGGTGGTCTTGCAGGTACTTGTACAGCGACGTCGACCCGGAGCGCATGGCCCCGATGACGACGAACGTCGGGAACGGCAGGTCGCCGGGCGCAGCGTCACCAGCGGCGTCAGCCATGGGTGCGGCGCCAGTCCTCGAGAGCGGCGTCGAGGTCGTCCTCGCCGTACCAGCGGGCCGTCACGGCGTCGAGCGGGTCGACGAGCACGGCCCACGGCTCGGGATCGACGCCGAGGGGGTCGCCCTGGCGACGCAGGTTCTCGATCTCTCCCCACCGCTGCCCGTACACCCGGTCGAGCGTGCGGTAGCGCTTCGACATGTCCGAGTCCGTCCCTGCGTTGCGCTGGATGTCGCGGTCGTACCGCTCGACGCGCGATCGCCCCGACCCGTCCCGGCCGCACAGCGCGTCGAGGCGGCGGCGGGTGTCGGCCTCCAGGCGGTAGGGCACGTGGTGGGTGAACGTCGACGTGGTCGGCTCCTCGAGCGTGACGTCGGCGCGAGCAGCATGGAACCCGAGCCCGGATGTGATGGCCGGACCGTCGCGGTCCCACCGCTGCAGGTGGTGCTTGCGATGACCCAGTGGGCACATGTTGCCGCCGCGCTCCTCGCACAGCGGTTGCAGGTCGAGGGGGTGGAAGCCGGGGAGGTACTCCGGAGCGCCCGCCGGGAAGTGGTTGAAGTAGCGGCTGCCGACGATGCGGAACCGGCGATCGAGCGAGGAGACCAGCTCGCCGACGCTCGACCCGCCCGGTCCGTGGACGAACTCGTCCGCATCCAACCAGAGCCACCAGATGTGATCATGGCCCGACGCCGCCGACACCTCGGCGACGGTGTCGTTCAGGAGGCCGATCTTGAGCGTCTCGTCGAGCTGCTCCGTGGCGAACGACGCGGCGAGCTCGGCTCCCGCGCCGACTGCCTCGGCGACGGTGTCGTCGGGGCTCTCGTTGTCGACCAGCAACACGCGTTCGCAGCCCTGGGCGATGGCGTTGCTGACGGTGGCCGCGATCACGTCGGCCTCCATCCACGTGACGACGACGGCGTACAGCGGGCACCGATCGAGCGGTCGGGGATCGGCCGGCTGCTCCGAGGCGACGACCCATGGCGGGGCCGGGCGGCGCAGCCCGACGGTGCGCAGCGCCCGCTTGAACCGGTCCTTGTGACGCATCGCCCGCCTTGCCGTCAGGTGGGGCCAGGCTCGGCCGTGTAGCGGTCGAGCCACGGGGTCGCGGCCGCCCGGCGGCGGACGTCGGCGAGCAGCTCCGGCGTCCACGGTGCGTCACCGCGTGTCTGCTTGGGTGAGTCGAACATGATCGCCGCGCAGGCGTCGAGGTAGGCGGGGTCGGCCGGCACGTCGATGAAGCGGCACAGGGCGGTGAGCTCGGTGTGCGGGTCGGCGACCATGTCCTCGAGGTGGAGGCGGTGGAACCGCTCCGGCGCCACCCGGGCCTCGATCCCGTGGCACGCCTCGGTGAGCGTGAAGTACAGGTCGACCTGCTGGTCGAGCGAGTGGTCGGCGCGCCTCCACATCGTGGCGATGTTGTCGAGCGGGTCGCGCACGACCTGGACGATCGCCACCGGCATCCCGACCGCCTCGGCCAGCCGGTCCAGCAGTTCCGGGTGCTCACCGAGGCGCACGGTCGTGAGACGGCCGCGCTTGTCGCCGACCACCTGGAGGTCCTCGAACCGACCCTGCCACTGCCCGGGGACGGCGTACGAGTAGCCCCACGACTTGCGGCCGGCGACCGCGTTGGCGCGGGCGTGGTCGACGACGAGGGCGATCAGCTGCGTCCGCCGATAGCCGGCGGCCACGAAGCGCAAGACGTCGAGCTCGTGCGAGACGACGATGTTGGGATGGGCGTCGAGCAGCGACCCGACGAGGCTGTGGCCGCTGCGAGGATGCCCGATGAAGATGACGAACGTCCGCACGCCTGCGAGCTCGTCACGCTGGCGGAACCCCTTCACCGCCGAGCCGACGTACAGCGTCGGGTAGCTGCGGAACACCGGCAGCTTGCGGACCTCCGTGACGACACGCGCCACCGCCGTTCGCCGATGGGCTTCCTTGGTCCTCATGACGCCTCCCCCGATGCCGCCAGGTCGTCCATGCGGTACCGGCTCAGCGACGGGTGCTGCGCCGACCGGATCGCGATCCGGGCCACCAGCTCGGGGCTCCAGCCGAGGGTCGTGCGACTCCGGTTCGGCGACTCGTAGACGATGGACGCGCAGTCGGTGAGGTAGTCGGGTGGTGTGCTCAGCCCCAGGAATCCGCACAAGTCGGCCAGCGTGCCCGTCGGATCGGCGACCAGGTCGTCGTGATGCAGCTCGTGGAATCGGTGCGCCGGCACCCGCCCGCGGACCTCGCGGACGGGGTCGGGCAACCCGAAGAACACCTCCGCGGGGTCGTCGAGCGAACCGCACGGCGCCCGGCGGTGCAACGTCCCGAAGAACGCGGAGG
>JBEVOM010000037.1:0-28643 GCA_040507575.1 Ilumatobacteraceae bacterium | reverse complement strand
ATCGAGACCCTGCGCGCCCAGACATCAGTGCAGGTGGAGGACGCGAGCTCCCTGCTCGAGGACGGGGCGCGTCGGGCCCGCCAGGCCAGCGAGACACGCCGAGGGAGCGAGCTTCGAGCGACCGAGGCCACTCAACGCGGAATGTCGAAGGCGATCCGACCGCCGGGCGGGGACTCGATCCAGATGTGGCCGCCGTGAGCCTCGACGAGTCCGCGGGCGATCGCCAGGCCGAGGCCCGATCCTCCGGTGTCACGGCTGCGGCTCGGCTCGGCCCGTGTGAACCGTTCGAAGGCGCGGTCCTCGAAGCCGGGAGGGAACCCGGGGCCGTCGTCGGCGACGATGACGCGCGGCCGACTCCCATCTTCGAGCGAGACGCGCACGGTCGATCCCGGCGGCGCATGGCGGATCGCGTTGTCGAGCAGGTTGCGCACGACGCGCCCGAGGGCGGTGGCGTTGCCGGCGACCGGCACCCGCTCGGTCGTCGCGACGTCGATCGTGATGTGCTCGGCCTCCGCCGCCGGGCCGAGTGCCTCAGCCGCCTCGTCCACGAGCTCGGCCAGGTCCACCGGGTGGCGGTCGAGCTCGAGACGACCACCCTCGATCCGCGACAGCAGGAACAGGTCGTCGATCAGCGCCGCCAGCGCGTCGACGTCGCGGGCCATCGAGCGCAAGTACCGGTCGGGGTCGGGTGCCACGCCGTCGGCGAGCGCCTCCACGGCGGCGCGCAGCGCGCTGAGCGGCGTCCGCAGGTCGTGCCCGATGCTCGAGAACATCGCCTGGCGCTCCTCCTCGTACGCCGCCCGGGCCCGTTCGAGCTGGTCGAGCCGCGCCGTCAGCTCGTCGAGAGCGTGGGCGACGTGGCCGAGCTCGTCGCCCCGTCGCAACCCGCTGCGCACCGTACGGTCGCCGGCCTCGATGCCGCGCACCGTCCTTTCGAGTTGGCGGGCGTCCCGGGCCAGCGCGGTGGAGGCGACGAGGACGAGGATCGTGGCGAACACGGCGGTGACGGCGAGGACGCCGACGGCCGTGCGCGCGCCCTCGGCGTCGAGCACCATCAACCGGGCGAGGATGAGCGCGGCGACCGCGCCGATCGCCAGGGAGCCGAACGTGACGACGAGCAGCAGCCCGCGCAACGTCCGCGTGTGCCGGGTCACCGTGCGCAGCGCCGTGCCGGCGGCCGCGGCCGCGACGACCAGGGCGACGAGCGCGCCCACCGACGCCAGCGGACGGTCGCGGATGGTGTCCCACCACGGCGTAGCGACCAGGACCGCGGTCACGGCTCGAACCGGTAGCCGACGCCTCGGGCCGTCGTGATCCAACGCGGCTCGTCAGGGTCGGGCTCCAGCTTCTGGCGCAGCCGGCCGACGTGGACGGTGACCGTCGCCGGATCCTGGTACTCCGGCGCCGAGTCCCACACCTCGGCCAGCAGCTGGCGCCGGGAGAACACCTTGCGCGGCGCGCGGGCGAGCGCGTGGAGGAGGTCGAACTCCTTGACCGTCAGCATGATCGTCCGCCCGTCGACGGTGACGTCCCGGGCGACGGGATCGATGCGCAGCGCGCCGTACTCGAGGACGCCGCCCTGCGCCGCGGCGCCTGGGGTGGCCCGTCGCAGCACCGTCCGCACCCGGGCCGCCAGCTCGCGGGCGGAGAACGGCTTCACGACGTAGTCGTCGGCACCGAGCTCCAGGCCGAGCACGCGGTCACGTTCGTCGGCCCGCGACGTGAGCAGGATCACAGGCACGTCGCCCTCGGCCCGCAGGCGGCGCAGGATCGTCAGGCCGTCGGTGCCGGGAAGCATGATGTCGAGCACCACGAGGTCGGGGCGGTTGACGGCGAGCCAGGCCAGCGCGCTCGGTCCGTCGGCGGCCTGCTGGACGCGCACTCCGTCGGCCTCGAGGTACGTCGCCACGACCTCGCGGACCATCGGCTCGTCGTCGACGACGAGCACGTGCGGTCGGGCGCGATCCTCCGATCGCGCCGCATCGGGCCGTGGCGCCACGACGGCGACAGTACGACGAGTCGCTCGGCACGGACGCCGGGTGGTGACGAGTTTCGCGTCCGTTTCGCGATCTGCCCGGCCAACTGCTGCCTGCCGGGCGTACCGTCGAAGCATGGCGTTGGTCACCGACGAGCGCGAGCCCGGCTCACCGGAGCCGCGACCGCCGGACGCTCCTGCGGGCGGCCCGGCCGAGGTCGGGCGCGGCGAGGCGAGCGTCGCCGGCGTCGTGGCCGCCGGTGTCGCGCTCGGTGTCGGTGAGCTCGTCTGCGGGATCGCCGGATCAGGCCCGTCGCTCGTGTCGGCCGTCGGGACGCAGTTCATCGACCGTTATGCGGCCTCGTTGAAGGATCTCGCCGTCTCACTGTTCGGGACCAACGACAAGGTCGCCCTCGTCGTCGGCATCGTCGCGATCGCGCTCGCCCTCGGTGCCGTGCTCGGACGGGCGTCGATCCGGCGGCCCTGGGTCGGCGTGGTCGGTTTCGTCGCGTTCGCCGCGCTCGGGCTGTTCTCCTACCTCGACGACCCGCTCGGCGACGCGTCGACCGGTGTCGTCGCCGCCGTCCTGTCCGCAGCGGCCGGCATCGGCACCCTCCTGGTGCTACTGCGGCTGGCCCGCCTCGGCGGTGGCGCGACGTCCGAGAACGGCCCGACCGATCGCGCCGGCAGCCGCCGCACGTTCCTCCTCGGCGCCGGGGCGATCGCCGTGCTCGGTGCCGGCGCGGCGATGCTCGGTCGGCGCCTGCGTACCACCGACGTCGTCGACCGGGCCCGTGCGGACACCGTCCTGCCGCCCCCGGCGAGCGCCGCGCCGGCGCTGAGCGGTGGCACCGGCGCGATCCCGGACATCGTCGGCCTGTCGCCGTACATCACGCCGAACGACGACTTCTATCGCATCGACACCGCGCTCGTCGTGCCCCAGGTCGACGTCACCGGCTGGTCCCTCGGCTTCACCGGCCTGGTCGACAACCCGTTCACGATCACGTACCAGGAGCTCGTCTCGATGTCCGACTTCGAGGACGTCGTCACGATGCAGTGCGTGTCCAACGAGGTCGGCGGCAACCTGGTCGGGAACGCCAGCTGGCAGGGCGTCCCGCTGGCCACGTTGCTGGATCGAGCCGGCGTGCAGCAGGGGGCGACGCAGATCGTCGGCCGCTCCGTCGACGGCTTCACCGCCGGGTTCCCGACCGAGATCGGTCTCGACGGCCGCACCGCGCTCGTCGCCATCGCGATGAACGGCGAGCCGCTCCCGGCCACCCACGGCTTCCCGGCCCGGCTCATCGTCGCCGGTCTCTACGGATACGTGTCCGCGACGAAGTGGTTGGACTCGATCGAGCTCACGACGTGGGACGACTTCGACGGCTACTGGATCACGCGCGGCTGGTCGAAGGAGGGCCCGATCAAGACGGCGGCGCGCATCGACGTGCCGTCGAGCGGCTCCCTGGTCGATCCCGGGATCCGGGCGATCGCTGGGGTGGCGTGGTCGCCGACCGCCGGCATCTCCAAGGTCGAGGTCCAGGTCGACGACGGGACGTGGACCGAGGCCACCCTCGGCGAGGTGACGAGCGGGAACACGTGGGTCCAGTGGTACGTCGAGTGGGAGGCGACCAGCGGCGGGCACCGCATCCGGGCGCGGGCCACCGATGCCGATGGCAACCTCCAGACCGAGCAGCCGCACTCGCCGCCCCCGGACGGCGCCACCGGCTGGCCCACCCGGACCGTGCGGGTCCGCTGACCGGTGCCGACCGTCGTCGATCCCGGCCAGGTGCTCGCGTGGGGAGCGCCCCGCATGCGCGACTTGCCGTGGCGCCGGACGCGCGACCCGTGGATGGTCCTCCTGGCCGAGGTGATGCTGCAGCAGACACAGGTGGCGCGGGTGATCCCGAAGTGGCTCGACTTCTGCGCCGAGTACCCCACGCCGTCGGCGTGCGCGGACGCGCCGCTCGGCGACGTGCTGCGCCGCTGGCAGGGCCTCGGTTATCCGCGGCGGGCCCGCAACCTGCACGACGCCACGGCGGCCATGGTCGCCCGCCACGGCGGCGCCGTGCCCGACCGGCTCGAGGAGTTGCTGGCCCTCCCCGGGATCGGGCCCTACACCGCCCGCGCCGTGCTCGTGTTCGCGTTCGAGCGTGATGTCGCCGTCGTCGACACGAACATCGCGCGCGTGCTGGCCCGGGTCTCCGGTCGGCGGCTGACGCGGCGCGAGGTCCAGTCCGCGGCCGACGACCTGGTGCCGGCCGCCGCCGGTTGGGCATGGAACCAGATGTTGATGGACCTCGGCGCCACCGTCTGCCGGCCGACGCCGCGCTGCGGCGACTGCCCACTCCCGGCGAGCTGTGCCTGGCACACGGACGGTCGTCGCCGACCCGACCCCGCTGACGGATCGGCGGGGGTCAGCACGCGCCAGGCGCCGTACCAGGGAAGTGACCGCCAGGCGCGCGGCGTCGTCCTGCGGGCACTGGGGGCCGGGGCGCGATCAGCGGCGGACTTCCCGGCCCGCATCGTCGACGGCCTCGTCGCCGACCGCCTCGTCGTACGGACCGGCTCGGACCTCCGCCTCCCGTAGTGCGCGGAATCAACGACGCGTGCGGCGCTCGGCGATCGTGATCGCCACGGCGACGATGACGGCACCGACCGCGAAGAACGCCACGTTGGCGGCGACGGAGTGCTGATCGGGCGGGAAGACGAGCCGCTGGGCGACGGCGACGGCGAACCAGCCGAAGAAGTAGACCCACAGCGGAGCGAAGCGACGGGGACGTCGGGGCATGGTGTGCCCAGTGTGGCGGACTGCGTCCGGCCGGCGCTGGTGGCGGACTGCGTCCGGCCGGTGCTGGTGGCGGACTGCGTCCGGCCGTACGCTCTCGCCGTGCGACCTCCGAAGGACTTCTTCCGTCCCCTCGCCATCGGCGCGCCCGAACCGCTCAGGGACATCCCGTTCCGGCCGTCGCGTGTCATCCACTTCCTCCCGCCGCACAACCCGAAGCTGGTCGCCAAGGTCCCGGACATCGCGCCGACCGTCGACGTGCTGCTCGCCAACCTGGAGGACGCCATCCCGGCGTCGGAGAAGGCGAACGCCCGCGCCGGTCTGATCGAGATCGCGAAGGCGTGGGACCATCCCGACACCCAGCTGTGGACCCGCGTCAACTCGCTCGACTCCCCGTGGGGTCTCGACGACCTGATCGCCGCCGTGACCGAGGCCGGCGACGCACTCGACGTGATCATGGTGCCGAAGGTCGAGGGCCCGGAGGACATCCACTACGTCGATCGTCTTCTCGCCCAACTCGAGGCCAAGGCCGGCCTCGAGCACCCGATCCTCGTGCACGCCATCCTCGAGACGGCTCGCGGGGTCGCCAACGTCGAACAGATCTGCGCGGCGTCGCCGCGGATGCAGGGCTTGTCGCTCGGGCCGGCCGACCTGGCGGCGAACCGGCGGATGAAGACGACCCGTGTCGGCGGTGGCCACCCGGGCTACCTCGTGCGGGCGGATCCCGACGCGGCCGACCCGGACGCCCCGCGGGCCACGTACCAGCAGGACCTCTGGCACTACACGATCGCTCGCATGGTCGACGCCTGTGTGACGTACGGCGTGCTGCCGTACTACGGGCCGTTCGGTGACATCGCCGACACGACGGCGTGCGAGGACCAGTTCCGCAACGCCTACCTGCTCGGCTGCGTGGGGGCGTGGAGCCTGCACCCGACCCAGGTCGGGATCGCCAAGCGGGTGTTCAGCCCGCCGCCCGAGGACGTGGCCCATGCGCGTCGGGTGATCGAGGCGATGGGCGACGGGACGGGCGCCGTGCTGCTCGACGGGAAGATGGAGGACGACGCGTCCGTGAAGCAGTGCAAGGTCGTGGTGGAGCTGGCCACCCAGCTCGCTGTCCGGGATCCGGAGCTGGCCGCCGCATACGGAATCGGCGGGTCGTCATGAGCGACCAGTTGCGCCCCCTCCGCTCGCTGCTCTACATGCCGGCAGCCAACGCCCGGGCGCTCGAGAAGGCCAAGGACATCCCGTGCGACGGGATCATCTTCGACCTCGAGGATGCCGTCGCGCCGGAGTCCAAGCCGCTCGCCCGCGTGCAGGCGACCGCGGCGGCGACCTCGGGCGACTACGGCCGTCGGGAGCTGACGATCCGGTGCAACGCGCTCTCGACGCCATGGGGTGCCGAGGACCTGGCCGCCGCTGGGGCGGCGAGGCCATCCGCGGTGGTCATCCCGAAGGTCGACTCGACCGCCGACCTCGACGCCGTGGCATCTGCTCTCGACGCCGCCGGCGGCGCGTCGACGGCGATCTGGGCGATGATCGAGACCCCGACGGCGATCTTCGACATCCGCGCGATCGCCGCCCACGAGCGGGTGACGGTGCTCGTCCTCGGCACCAACGACCTGGCCAAGGAGCTGCGCGCGCCGCTGCTCAAGAACCGCTGGAACCTGCTGTCGTACATGGCGACCGCCGTGCTCGGAGCCCGGGAGGCCGGCAAGGTCGTGCTCGACGGTGTCTACAACGACATCAAGGATCCCGAGGGCTTCGCCGAGGAGTGCCGCCAGGGCGTGGAGATGGGCTTCGACGGCAAGACGCTCGTCCACCCGAGCCAGGTCGAGCCGGCGAACGCCGCCTGGTCGCCGACCGATGACGAGATCGAGTTGTCCGGACGGATCATCGCGGCGTACGAGGAGGCCGAGGCCGATGGCCGTGGCGTCGTCACCGTGGACGGGAAGATGGTCGAGCACCTCCACGTGGCGACGGCCCGCCGGACGCTGGCCATCGCCGACGCGATCGCCACCCACACCCGCTGACGGTCGCGCGACGGCGGGCGACGGAGGCGGGCTGGTCGCAACGGTCCGCTTCACGGCATGATGTCGCCAGCGGTGCGACACACGTCACCGGGCGGCACGTTTCCACCGAGTGGCGGCGGGGCGTACTTTTCAAGGTCTCCGAATGTCCACCAGGGGGTCGGCGAAGCCAATGAAGGTGCGGTTCCATGGCGTTCGGGGCTCGACCCCCTGCCATGGCGACGACATCGTGCGTTACGGCGGTAACACGTCGTGCGTCTCTGTCGACGCGCCGGGCGAGCGGCCGCTGCTGTTCGACCTCGGCACCGGGCTGCGCTACTTCGGCCTGAGCCGCAGCGACGACGGGCCGTTCCGCGGGACCTGCCTGCTCAGCCACTTGCACTGGGACCACGTCCAAGGGCTGCCGTTCTTCGGTCCGCTCCTCGATCCCGAGAGCTCGCTCGTCGTGTACGCGCCGTCGGAGGACGATGGGCGCACGGCGGCGGACGTCCTGGCGGCGACGATCCGCCCGCCGGTGTTCCCGATCGGGATCGAAGGCCTGCCGGGTCATGTCGAGGTCCGCGAGTCGATGCCCCGGTTCGCGGTCGACGGCTTCGACGTGATGTGCGAACGGGTGCCCCACGTCGGCGTCGCTGTCGGCTACCGGGTCACCCACGCCGGCGCCTCGGTCGCCTACGTCAGCGATCACCAGCAGCCGACCGGCCCGGGAGCGTCCAAGGTCCCGTCCGGCGTGCGATCCCTGTGCGAAGGCGTCGATCTGCTCATCCACGACGCCCAGTACACACCGGCCGAGTTCGCCAGGAAGGCGACATGGGGCCACTGCACCGTCGAGTACGCGGCGTGGTTGGCTGCTGAGGTCGGTGCTCGACGCCTGGCCCTGTTCCACCACGACCCGAGCCACGACGACGACACGATCGACCGTCTCGCCGAGGCGGCTGCCAGTTGCGGGAGGGACATGGGGGTGGAGGTGTTCGCCGCCCGTGAGGGCCTGGTGGTGGAGATCGGTGAGGGCTGACCGGTGGAGACGGTGGCCCGCATCGCGTCGGTGGTCCTGGGTGCCGTGTTCGTGGTCGCCGGTGCCACCAAGGTGGCCGCCGGCTCCACGTGGGTCGCGCAGGCCCGCCAGATGGGCGCCACCCAACCCGTCGCCACCGTGCTCCCGGGCGTCGAGATCCTCCTCGGAGCGCTGCTCATCGCCGGCGTCGCCGTACCCGTCCCGGCGTTGTCGGCGATCCTGCTGCTCGTCGTGTTCAGCGTCGTCGTGGCCCGCCAGCTCGTCGAAGGGCGCCACCCTCCGTGCGCCTGCTTCGGAGCCTGGTCGACCCGGCCGCTCGCCGAGTCGCACCTCCTGGCGAACGTCGCGCTGATCGGGATCGCCATCGTCGCCTGCTGGGCGTGATGGTCAGCCGGCCGGGCCGGCGCGCTCAGAGCGTCTCGAGGAGGAACGTGAGGACGCGGGCCTCTTCGCGCCACGCGTCGTACCGTCCGCTCGGCCCCCCGTGACCGGCGCCCATCTCGGTGCGCAGCAGCAGCACGCGGTCCTGGCCGGCGCCCGTCGAGCGCAGCCGGGCCACCCACTTCGCCGGCTCGTGGTAGCTGACCCGGGGGTCGTTCAACCCCGCCGTGACGAGGATTGCCGGGTGGTCGGCGGCGACCGTGTTGTCGTACGGCGAGTACCCGAGCATGTAGCTGGCGTACGGCTCGACGCGCGGATCGCCCCACTCCTCCCACTCGCCGGCGGTGAGCGGCAGCGTGGCATCGCTCATCGTGGTGACGATGTCGACGAACGGCACCTCGGCCACCGCGCTCGCGTACAGCTCGGGCCGCATCGCCAGGCACGCCCCGACGAGCAGCCCGCCCGCGCTGCCGCCCCGGATGGCGACGCGGTCCCTGGCGGCGAACCCTTCGGCGACGAGGTGCTCGGTGGCGGCGATCGTGTCCGAGAACGTGTTGCGCTTGTTCAGCAGCTTGCCGTCGAGGTACCAGCGGCGGCCCAGCTCGCCGCCGCCGCGCGGGTGGACCAGCGCCCACACCATGCCGCGGTCGAGCAGCGACAGGCGGGCGACGGAGAACCACGGCGGCATCGAGGCCTCGTACGAGCCGTAGCCGTAGATGACGGCCGGCGCCGTGCCGTCCACCGGCGTGTCGACGTTGCGGACGACGTCGAGCGGCACCCTCGTGCCGTCCGGTGCCGTCGCCCACGTGCGCGCCGACGTGTACTGCTCGAGCTCGACGCCGGGCGTCGGCGTCTGCTTGCGCAGCGTGCGCTCGCCCGACACGACGTCGAGGTCGTACACCGAGGCCGGGGTCGTGAGTGACTGGTACAGCAGTCGCAGCTCGGTGGTGGTCCACTCCGGGTTGGCCCCCAGCTCGACGTCGTGTGGCTCGGCCCCGAACTCCAGCACGTCCTCGGGACCGTCGCGGAACAGCACCCGGATCTTCGGCTGAGCGTCGCTCCACTCGTGCAGCACGAGGTGACCGGCGAACGGCTCGGCCGACGTGAAGCGCCGGCCGGGCACGTGCGGGAGCAGCTCCGTCCACTCGCCCGCCTCGTCGAGCGGCGCCGTCATCACGCGGAAGTCCGGGGCGTCGAGGTTGGTCAGCACGACGAAGCGGTCGCCCCAATGGTCAACCACGTACTCCACGTCCTGCGTCCGCGGGCGCACGAGCGCCGGCTCGCCGGTCGGGTCGTCGGCCGGCAGCAGGCGGACCTCGGTCGTGGTCTTGCTCGACGCCGTGAACACCAGCCACTGCTCGCTGCGGGTGGACGACACGTAGAGCGAGAACCGCTCGTCGGGCTCCTCGAGCAGCATGACGTCGTCGCTGACGGCCTCCCCGAGTCGATGACGCCAGATCTGGTGCGGACGCATCTGGTCGTCGGGCCGGGCGTAGAACAGCCACTCGCCGTCGCTCGACCACGCCAGGCCGCCCCACGACGACGTACCGGTCAGCTCGTCGGGGCGGTCGATGCCGGTGGCGAGGTCACGGACCCGCAACGTGTACACCTCGCTGCCGTCGACGTCGCTGGACCACGCCAGCAGCTCGTGGTCGGGCGACGGGTCGACGGCATGCACGTCGAAGTAGTCGTGGCCGGCGGCCTCGGCGTTGCAATCGAGGATGACATCGGCGGTGTCGTCGATCGACCGGCCCCGACAGAACACCGGGTAGGACTGCCCCTCGACCGTCCGGGTGACGTACCACCACGCGCCGTGGCGCACCGGGACCGACTCGTCGGTCTCCTGGACGCGCGACTTGATCTCCTGGAACAGCTCGTCGACCAGCGGGGCCCGGGCGTCGAACCATGCGCTCGAGTAGACGTTCTCGGCCTCGAGGTAGGCGACCGTGTCCGGATCCTCACGGTCGCGCAACCACGCCCACGGATCCTCCGTCGGCCCGGTCGGGCGCTCCCACGTGTGCGGCTTGCGAGGAGCCACGGGAGGACCGGGCCCGTCAGCGATCTGCGGTGTCACGGGGTCGGGTCGGTCGCTCATGGCGAGACGGCACAGTACCGTCGCCTGTACCGTCGTCGTCGCCATGCGCGTTTGGATCGATCAGGACCTCTGTACCGGCGACGGCCTCTGCGTCGACCACTGCTACGACGTGTTCACGCAGCTCGAGGACGGCATCGCCTACGTCAGCGAGGCCGGGTCGCCGCTCAACGACCCAGGCGGGTCGGGCTCGCTGGCGCTGGTCCCGAACCGCCACGTCGTGGACGTCATCCACGCCGCCGAGGCGTGCCCGGGGGAGTGCATCTTCATCGAGATCGACCCGCCCGTCGACGCCGACCTCGACATCTCGGTCGACGGCCGCATCGCGGCGCGCGTCGAGCTGCGCCCCGACGCGGCCTGACCCGGCCTGACGCGGCCCGGCCCGGCCCGGTCCGGTCGGCGACGCTCGGGGCGCGACCCCGCTCTTCACGCCGGCTCCACGCGAGCGCCACGTGACGTGGGGCATCGTCGTCCTGCCAGCCCGTCGCACCCCGTTCGTGACGGCCGAGATCCGAAGGCAGGACCAATGAGCGACGTCGACACCTCCGACTACGTGGCCATCCACACCAGCATCCGCAGCGGGGCGTACGCGCTCGCCGAGGCCGCGGCGACGCTGCGCGCCGAGGACCACGACCGGATGGGCGCGTTCGCCCGCTACTGGCACGGGTACGTCGGCGAGGTGCTGACCCACCACGGCATCGAGGACGACATCTTCTTCCCGGCACTGCGGGCCCGCTGCGCCGAGGCCGCCGACGTGCTCGACCAGCTCGACCAGGAGCATCACGTGCTCGACGACCTGATGGACCGCAGCGCGGACGCGATCGCGGCCATCGACGACGGTGGGTCGCCCGCCGAGGCCGCCGAGGTGCTCCGTCGGTTCGCGGACGTCATGGACGACCACCTCGATCTCGAGGACCGCGCCATCGTGCCCCGGTTCGTCGAGCTCTTCAGTGGCGACGAGTACGAGGCCATGACGAAGGCGGCCATCAAGGCAACCGGGATCGGCCGGCAGGCGCTGTTCACGGTGCCGTTCGTCGCCTACTGGGTGACCGACGAGCAGCGCGACATGCTGCTCGGGATGGCCCCGCTGCCGTTCCGGATCATGTACCGCCTCACCCGGACGCGCCACGCCCGGCTCGCCGCCCTGGCCCTCGGGTCCGCGTCCAGGGTCCCTGCGCTGGTCTGACTCCCGACCGGGCCCCTGTCGGAGGACGTTCGGGCGAATCACGGGCGACCCCGGCCGACGCGGCGTGGGAATTGTTACTATGGCCGTAGTGCAAATTCCCGCCCGTTCGCATCCGACCAGGGAGTGCCCATGACGTCGTTCGATCTCGACCTGACGAAGTACCAGCTCGGCTGGAGTGACGAGGTCGAGTATGCCTTCGCGCCCCAGAAGGGCATCAACGACGGCGTCGTCGAGCAGATCTCGTGGTGGAAGGGCGAGCCGAACTGGATGACGAAGCTGCGCTTGCGGAGCCTCAAGACGTTCGACCGCAAGCCGATGGCCGAGTGGTTCGCGGTCAACATGCCCGACATCGACTTCCAGGACATCTACTACTACCTGCGCCCGAGCGGCGAGCAGGTCGACGACTGGGACGCGCTGCCCGAGCAGATGCGGGCGACCTACGAGAAGCTCGGCATCCCGGAGGCCGAGCGGCAGTACCTGGCCGGCGTCACCGCCCAGTTCGAGTCGGAGGTCGTCTACCACCGCAATCGCGAGGACCTCGCCAAGCAGGGGATCCTGTTCTGCGACATGGACACGGCGCTGCGCGAGTACCCGGACCTCGTCAAGCAGTACTTCGGCACGGTCATCCCGCCCGGGGACAACAAGTTCGCCGCCCTCAACACGTCGGTGTGGTCCGGCGGCTCGTTCATCTACGTCCCGCCGGGCGTCAACTGCGAGATGCCGCTGCAGGCCTACTTCCGGATCAACGCCGAGAACGCCGGCCAGTTCGAGCGGACGCTGATCATCGCCGACGAGGGTTCCCAGGTCCACTACATCGAGGGCTGCTCGGCACCCGTGTACACGAGCGACTCGCTGCACTCGGCCGTCGTCGAGATCGTCGTGAAGCCGTCGGCGCGGGTCACGTACACGACGATCCAGAACTGGAGCCCGAACGTGTACAACCTCGTCACGAAGCGGGCGCGGGTCGAGGCCGAGGGCCACATGGAGTGGACCGACGGCAACATCGGTTCGAAGCTGACGATGAAGTACCCGAGCGTCTACCTGGTCGGCCCGAAGGCCACGGGTGAAGTGCTGTCGGTCGCCTACGCCGGGGCCGGCCAGCATCAGGACGCGGGGGCCAAGATGATCCACGCGGCGCCGGAGACGACGTCGAAGATCGTGTCGAAGTCGATCAGCAAGGACGGCGGCAAGACGACGTACCGGGGTCTCGTCCGGGTCGACGAGGGCGCCCACGGTTGCAAGTCGCACGTGCAGTGCGACGCGCTGATCCTCGACGACGACTCCGAGAGCTGGACGCTGCCCTACATGGAGGTCGGCGAGCGCGATGCCCAGATCGGCCACGAGGCGACGGTCTCCAAGGTCGCCGACGAGCAGCTCTTCTACCTGATGTCCCGCGGCCTGTCCGAGGAGCAGGCGATGGGCATGGTCGTCAACGGCTTCATCGAGCCGATCACGCGGACCCTGCCGATGGAGTACGCCGTCGAGTGGAGCCGGCTGATCGAGCTGCAGATGGAAGGCTCCGTCGGCTAGGACGAACCCGATCGCCGCGCCGGAGCGGTCGACTGCGTCAGTCGGCGGCGACGGCGGGAACGACCGGAACGACGGGGATCGGCCGCAGCGCCGAGAGCCCGGTGATGGCCACGTCGAGGCAGCTCTGCACGTACGACGTGTCGAGCGGCTGGCGCCACACGATCTTGCGGAACACGATCGGACCGAGGATCGTCCCGATGACGACGCGGGTGTCGAGGCTCGGCGGGAGCTCGCCGCGTCGCTGGGCCCGCTCGACCATCGTGAGGATCGGCTGCTGGCGCTCGATCGAGATGCGGTCGAGCAGCATCTCGATCTCCGGATCGCGCGATGCCGCGTCGATGAGGCACGGCATGATGTGGCCGACCTTGCCACTGAGGTCGGCGCGGACCATGCCGAGGAAGAACGCCTCAAGGTCTCCGCGCAGCGAACCGGTGTCGGGCGTCGACACGTGCTCGAACGTCATCCGGACGGTGTCGATGATGAGCGACGCCCGCTCCGGCCAGTGCCGGTAGATCGTCGTCTTGGCGACGCCGGACCGGGCGGCGACCTCCTCGATGGTGAGGTTGCCGACGCCGCGCTCGATGATCAGGTCGTTCGCCGCGGCGAGAGCCTTGCGCCTCGCCTCCTCACTTCTCGGACGTGCCATGGGTCACCATCAACCGGGGTCGAACGTGGGTCGACATACGACTCAACACTACGCTAACGTAGCGGAACACGGCGGGACAGCATCACGTGGGACAGGATACGAAAAGTGGATACGCCAGTTGAACGAGACGATCCCGTAGCGATCGATTACGACGGCATCGACCCCCACGTGTACGCCAACCGGTGGAAGACGCTGGCCGTGCTGTGCGCCTCCCTGCTGATCGTCATCATCGGCAACACGGTGCTCAACGTCGCGCTGCCGACGCTGCAGAAGCCGGTCTCCGAGGGTGGCCTCGGCGCCACGAACACCCAGGTCCAATGGGTCGTCGACGCGTACGGGCTGATCTTCGCCGGGCTGCTCTTCACGGCCGCCGCGCTCGGGGACCGCTTCGGTCGCAAGGGCGCCCTGCAGGCCGGTCTCCTGATCTTCGCCGCCGGGTCGGCGCTCGGCGCGATCGCCGACGGCCCGAACATGCTGATCGCCGCACGGGCGGTCATGGGCATCGGTGCGGCGTTCGTCATGCCTTCGACGCTCTCGATCCTGACCAACGTCTTCCCGACCCGTGAGCGGGCGAAGGCGATCGCGCTCTGGGCCGGCATCTCGGGCAGCGGCGCAGCGCTCGGACCCCTCGCGTCGGGCCTGCTCCTCGAGCACTTCTGGTGGGGCTCGGTCTTCCTGGTGAACCTGCCGATCATCGCCGTCGCCCTCGTCGCCGGATGGGTGCTGGTCCCTCGATCGAAGGACGCGACCGGTTCGCCGCTCGATCCGGTCGGTGCCGTGCTGTCCATCGTCGGTCTCAGCGCCCTCATCTACGCGATCATCGAAGGGCCGCTCCACGGCTGGGTCAGCGTCGAGTCGTTGCTGTGGTTCGGCGGTGCCGCGATCGTCCTCGTCGCATTCGCGTTCTGGGAGCTGCGCAACCCGCATCCGATGCTCGAGCTGCGGCTGTTCAAGAACCCTCGCTTCGCCGTGTCGTCGGGCGGCATCACGCTCGTGTTCTTCGCTCTGTTCGGCACGTTCTTCCTCATCTCGCAGTACCTGCAGGGCGTGGTCGGCTACTCCCCGCTGGGCGCCGCCGTCCGTCTCCTGCCGATGTCGGCGATGATGATGTTCGTCGCGCCGCAGACCCCGAAGCTCGTCGCCCGGTTCGGCGCCGACAACATCGGCGCCGCCGGTCTCGGCCTCAGCGCGCTCGGAATGGCCGGCGTGGCACTCTTCCGGGTCGACTCCGGCTACCTCCAGATCGCCGTCACGATGTGCATCATGGCGGGCGGCATGGCGTTGACGATGACGCCGATGACCACCCAACTGATGGCGTCGGTCCCGCGCGACCGGGCCGGCATGGGATCGGCCACGAACGACACGACGCGCGAGCTCGGCGGTGCGCTCGGCGTGGCCGTGCTCGGTTCGCTCCTGGCCAGCCAGTACACGTCCGGGGTCGCCGCGGCGGCCGCCCAACTGCCTGCGGAGGCGCGGGAAGCCGCGGAGGGCAGCATCGGCGGAGCACTCGGTGTCGCCTCCAGCTTGGGTGAACAGGGCGCGCAGCTCGTCGAGGCGGCCCGTGAGGCGTTCACCGATGGGCTGACGCTGGCCGCGACCGTGGGCGCGATCATCACGCTGGCCGCCGCCATCGCCGTGAAGCGGTTCCTGCCGTCCGACCGCGCCAACCCCGCCGTCACCGGCGAAGGCCAGGACGCGGTGGCGGTCACCGTCGACTGAACCGTCGCTCGATCCAGCGCGATCGACCGGCCGGTCGGGCCGCTCCGGTACTGTCCGAGCGGGAGGTGTCGAGCCGATGAACGCCAAGGCCTGGATCAGCGGCGCGCTGGCCGTCACCGTTGCGATCTCGCTCGGCGCCTGTGGCGACGACGACGATGCCGCGCCGGACACGACGGGCGGCGCGATCGAGACGACGTCGCAGGCACCCACGTCGGAGCCGCCGGCTTCGACCGTGGCCGTCGCCGACACGACGGAGCTGACGGTCGAGACCACCGAGCAGCCGGTCGAATCGACGGAACCACCCGTCGTGACGACGGCGCCGGCATCGCCGGCAGCGTGGGAACAGGTCGTCCCGGGCGGCGACTGCAACTGCGCGGACGGGAGCGAGTTCAGCTTCTGGGTGCGCGAGGCCGACCCGACGAAGGTGGTGCTGTTCTTCCAGGGCGGCGGCGCCTGCTTCAGCGCTGAGACGTGCTCGCTCACGAACGGCACGTTCAAGGCCACGACCGGCTCCGACGACGACCCGACCGGCAACGGCGGCCTCTTCGACGACACCGATCCGCGCAACCCCGTCGCCGATTGGTCGGTCGTGTTCGTCCCGTACTGCACCGGCGACGTCCACATCGGCAACGCGGTCCACGAGTACGCCCCCGATCTCGTCGTGCACCACGTCGGTGCCGTCAACGCCAACGCGGCGATCGACGAACTGGTCGCCCGGTTCCCCGACGCCGATCGGGTGCTGGTGACCGGGGAGAGCGCCGGCTCGGTCCCGTCGCCGCTGTACGCAGGTGTCGTATCGGACCAGCTGCCCGACGCCGACATCGCCGTGCTCGCCGACAGCTCGGGTGCGTACGGTGACAACCCGGGGGTCAACGCGCTGATCGGTGACCTCTGGGGCACGATGAACGCCGTACCGCCGTGGCCGGAGAACGCCGACGTCACCCCCGAGACGTGGAGCATCCCGGGCCTGTACGTACGGGCGGGCCGCCACGACCCGTCGATCACGTTCGCCAGGCACGACTTCGCCCACGACACGACGCAGGAGTTCTTCGCCTCGATCACCGGGTCGACGGGCGGGGACGTGCTGGCTGCGATCGACGCCAACGAGGTCCTGATCGAGTCGTCCGGAGTACCGCTGGCGAGCTGGGTCGCGCCCGGCTCGTCGCACACGGTGATCGGGTCGAGCGGCTTCTACACCGAGACGGTCAACGGCGTCGCGCTCGTCGACTGGGTCACCGCGCTGGTGACCGATCAGCCGGTACCCGACGTCCACTGCACGGCCTGCGAGGGCGGTTAGGCGCAGGCGCGCCGGCGAGGTCCGGGTCACGGCCGGGGACCGCGCCACCGGCTCCACGGCTCCGCGGCGCTGCCGGGTCAGAACCGGGTGAGAACCGGCCCGACTCGCGCTTCGCGCCGCCAGCGGGCGTCCTACGCTGGGGTGGTGCCGATGCGACAGGAGTGCAAGCACTTCGAGAGCCGTACGTACGCGAACGGCGACGCGGTGCGCAAGTGCGACCTCGACCTGGCCCCGGACGCCCCCTGGCGGTGTCCCGACAACTGTCCGAAGTACGAGCGGCGGCTGGCCGATGTGGCGTGGTCGCACGGCACGCTCGTTGCGCCCCCGACGCCGGCCGAACCGCCGAGCGTCGCTGACGGCACGGCGGCCCCGTTGCTCGACGATGCCGAGAACTACCTGCTCTCGGTCGGTGATCGCGTTCGGGCCGAGGTCGCGGCGGAGCAGGCCCGCGGCAACAAGGGCTGGCGCCGGCTGTTCCGCCGCGACTGACGGCGTCCGAATTTCCCCTACGCGGACAGTACAATTCCCAGCCCATGCACGCGTTCACTCCCGACGCCGCGCGCACCGCCGAGCTGCCCTTCGCCGCGGAGCGGGTGGCGGCCGCCGAGCGGGCGGCTGCGGCCGATCTGCCGTCGCCGAGCGAGGAGATCTGGCGGTACAGCCGCATCGCCGAGCTCGCGCTCGACCGCTTCACGCCCGGCGCGGCGCGCACCACCGTGGACGGCGGCGTCGGTGTGGTCGTCGCCGCCGCCGACCTGACCGAGTTCCCGGCTGTCGTCGACGGTCCTGCGCCTGACGTGTTCGCCGAGCTCAACGCGGCCTTCGGCGAACCGGTGGTCGTACGGGTCCCGGCCGGCACGACCGTCGCGGGGACCATCGTCGTGACCCACGAGATCAGTGGTGAGGGCACGGCCGTGTTCCCGCGTCTCATCATCGACGCCGGCGCAGACAGTGACGTGACCGTGGTCGAGCGGTTCACGTCGAGCGCTGCTGACACCGCCCTCGTCGTCCCCGTCGTCCAGGTGCGCGCCGCCCAGGCCGCCCGCGTCCGCTACCTGGGCATCAACGAGCTCGCCGACACCACGTGGCAGATCGCCAACCAGCAGGCCGTCGGCGAACGTGACTCGTCGATCACGCTCGCCACCGTGGCCCTCGGTGGGCACTACGCGCGCGTCCGCACCGAGGCTCGGGTCATCGGTGCCGGCGCCAGCACGCGACAGGTCGCGCTGTACTTCGCCGGTGGCGAGCAGATGCACGACTTCCGGACCATCCAGGACCACGACGCGCCCCACACGTCGAGCGAGCTGCTGTTCAAGGGCGCCGTCCAGGACTCGTCGCGCAGCGTGTACACCGGCCTCATCAAGATCCGCAAGCACGCCCGCGGCACGACCGCGTTCCAGACCAATCGCAACCTGACGCTCAGCGACGGGGCATGGGCGGAGAGCGTGCCGAACCTCGAGATCGAGACGAACGACGTGCGGTGCAGCCACGCGTCGACGGTCGGCCCGATCGATCCCGAACAGCGCTTCTACCTCGAGAGCCGGGGCATCCCGACCCAGATCGCTGAGCGGCTGATCGTGCTCGGCTTCTTCGACGAGGTGCTCGACCAACTGCCAGTCGGCCCGCTGGCCGCCGACCTGCGAGCGCGCGTCTCGGCCAAGCTCGACCTCGAGCGGACCTTGAGCGGGGTGGCGTGATGGCCGGGCCGATCATCGCGACGTTCTCGATCGCCGACCTCGGGCTGGAGCCCGGCACCGCCCGCCGTGTCGACGTCGACGGGGTGGCGGTCGCACTCGTGCGCATCGGCGACGCCGTCTACGCCATCGGCGACATCTGCAGCCACGCCAACGTGTCGTTGGCCGAGGGGGAGGTGTGGTGCGACGAGCGCGAGATCGAGTGCCCCAAGCACGGGAGCACGTTCAGCCTGGAGACCGGCGAGCCGTTGACGCTCCCGGCGACCCAACCCGTCCCGGTCTTCACGGCCGAGTTGGCCGACGGCGCGGTGACGATCCGCATCGATGCCGACGTCGCGAGGAGCGGCTGATGAGCACGTTGGAGATCAGCGGCCTGCGGGCCGCCGTCGGTGGCAAGGAGATCCTCCGCGGGATCGACCTCACGGTGTCGAGCGGCGAGGTCCGCGTCGTGATGGGTCCGAACGGGGCCGGCAAGAGCACGCTGTCGGCCGTCGTGATGGGCCGTCCCGGCTACGAGGTGCTCGCCGGCACGGTGACGCTCGATGGCGTCGACGTGCTGGCGATGCCGACCTGGCAGCGGGCCGCCGCCGGCCTGCACCTCGTGATGCAGTACCCGACCGAGGTGCCGGGCGTCGCCGTCGACGACATGCTGCGCGAGGCGCTGGCCGCCCGCGGTGGCGATGTGACGGGTCTGGACGAGCGGCTGCTCGCTGAGGCAGCCAGGATCGGGCTCGAGGAGCGCCTCCTGCACCGGTCGCTCAACGTGGACCTGTCGGGCGGTGAGAAGAAGCGCAACGAGACGCTGCAACTGGCCGCGCTCGGCCCGCGCATCGCCATCCTCGACGAGCTGGACTCGGGTCTCGACATCGACGCCCTGCGGGCGTGCGCCAAGCGGATCGAGGACCTCACCCAGCCCCACGGTGACGACCCGGGCCTCGGCGTCCTGGCGATCACCCACTACAACCGCTTGCTCGCCGAGCTGCGCCCGGACCACGTGCACATCCTGGTGCGGGGCCGGATCGTCGCCGAGGGTGGTCCGGAGCTGGCGGACGAGCTGGAGACGACGGGTTATGCGGCGTTCACGGCTGACGACGACGGCGCGGCGGACGGTGAGCGACCCGTCGTCCGTCCCGGGTCGCTCGACGAGCTGTTCGCGCCCCGCTGAGAACCACGTAACCTCGTCGGCATGTCCGATGCCTGGGTCGAGGACGACGGCGCGTTGCGCCGGCGCTTCGAGTTCGCCGATTTCTCCGAAGCGTTCGCGTTCATGACCCGTGTCGCGCTGCTCGCCGAGTCGAAGGGCCATCACCCCGACTGGTCGAACTCGTGGAACACGGTCGACATCGCGCTGTCGAGCCACTCGGCCGGCTCCGTGGTGACCGACAGCGACCGCGAGCTCGCCGCGGCGATCGACGCACTGGTCGACTGAGGCCGGTACCGTCGCTCGGCGATGAGCGGCTCCGAGATCCACCCGAACGTCCGACGCGTGGTGGCGGCGGCCAGCGCGGCGGGGCTGGATGTGACACCGGTCCGCTACCCGGACGGTGCCAAGACGGCGGCCGATGCGGCTGGAGCCATCGGCGTCGACATCGGTCAGATCGTCAAGAGCCTGGTCTTCGCGGTCGACGGTGACCTCGTGCTGGCGTACGTCAGCGGCGCCAACCAGCTCGACGAGGCGAAGCTCGCCGCGGCCGCCGGAGGGGAGAGCTGCCGTCGCGTCGACGCCGACACCGTGCGGGCGGCCACCGGCTTCCCGATCGGCGGGGTGCCGCCGTTCGGGCACGCCACCGAACTGGCGGTCTTCATCGACCCGGACCTGCTGGCCTACGCGGAGGTGTGGGCGGCCGCCGGCACCTGGCACGACGTGTTCGCCATCGCGCCGGCCGACCTCGTGCGGGTGAGCAGCGGCACGGTCACCGATCTCAAGCGCTGACGTCGTCGTCGGCGCTGCGGGCCAGCAGCACACCGCCGGGCACGTCGACCAGGTGGAACCCGGCGCCGCGCAGCCGGGCCGACAGTGCGCGGAGGGCGGCGCCCCGATCCAGTTCGCCCGTGCGTCGGTGGTGGGCGTCGACCACGTCGTCGAGCCGCTGTCGCGGCGTCACCCGCCCGGGTCGCGCGTCGAGCGCGCCGAGCAACGAGAGCTGCAGATCGGGCAGCGCCATGACGGCCGAGCGGTCGAGGATCGGCTGACGCCCGGACGGGGCGTGGCGGGACAGAGCCTGCGTCCGGATGGCGACCTCCGTCGGATCGGCCGTCGTGCGGACCCAGTCCTCGTGTCGATCGCAGTCGGTGGGGGGCGCGATGTCGGCGTCGATGACCAGGAGGCAGGGCCGGCCGGTGGCGCGCGCGGTGGTCCGGGCGCGGTGGTCGGCCGGCCAGTCGACGACGGCGACGTCGATGGGGCGTGGAGCGGACAATGAGGTCTCCGGTGTGCGACGCCGCGCCGTTCGGCGTGGCGGGGTGAGCGTGACTGGTCGCGTCAGAGGACGGACAGGCGTGAGCTCACGGAGACGGTGGGGCGCGCGAGGCGTGCGCCGGGCCGGCCGAGCCGACGACGGCGAGTGAGCCGACGAGCTCGACGACGTTGGCGGGGGCGCCGGTCATCGACCAGAGGTGGTCGTTGCGCGTGCCGGCGATCACCTTGCGCGGCAGGACCGAGCGCACGCTCGTCGGGCGGACCACCGCCGACGTCGTGCACGACGCCGAGCGCGTCGGCCTGTCGTCCGTGCGCGCCGCGGCGGAGGCGCACACGGAGTGGGGGACGGCGCTCGGCCGTCCGACGGCGGCGGTCGTGATACCGCCGGCGGATGCCGGGCTCCCGAGCGACAGCAGAGCGATCAGCGCGAGGAGCGCGATGGCGAACGCCCCACCCACCCGGGATCGGCGGGGCGATGTCACGGCCCCTCCACGTGGATCACGTAGCCCTTCGTGCGCACGGATCGGATGCACACGTGGACCGTCGCCAGCCGCCGGCGCACCCGGGCGACGAGGGCGTCGAGGGCGTAGCCACTGGCCGGCGGACCGGCCGGCCAGAGACGGTCGGTCAGGGCCTCGCGGGTGACGACCGAGCCGATCGGGTCGAGCAGGAGCTGCACGACGAGTGCTTCTTTTCGGCTGAGCACGACGGCTCCCGGGCCGTGCGTCAGGATGCGTCCGGGGCGCAGGATCGGTGGTTCGAGGTCGAGCTCGCTGGCGATCCGGCTGAGGCGCTCGGCGCGGGTCCAGATCTCGCGTTCGTCGGCCGGGAGACGCACCCAGTCCTCGTCGATGCCGACCGTCTCGGGGCCCTGGGCGCCGATCTCCACCAAGAGGAGCCGAGCGATGCCGGCTCGGGCCAGGTTGGCCCGCAGCGCCTCGTCGCGCGGCCAGTGGACCAGTTCGACACCGAGCCGGTCGATGGACGTCCGCCCCTCGATGGCGGTGCGCCGGGAGCGATCGAGCGAGTGGTCGAGGGTTGCGTTGTCGCCCTCGATCACGCCGCTCATCGCTCCCAACGCTACGCCAAACCTCCGGGCCGCGCCCTACAGCGCGTCGGCGCCGCGCTCGCCCGTGCGGACCCGCACGAGACGGTCGATCGACACGCTCCAGACCTTGCCGTCACCGATCTTGTCGGTGTGGGCGGCGGTCTGGATGACGTCGATGATGCGCTCGGTCTCGGTGCCCTCGACGAGCACCTCGATGCGGACCTTGGGGATGAAGTCGACGGTGTACTCGGAACCCCGGTACACCTCCGTCTTGCCCCGCTGGCGGCCGAAGCCTCGGACCTCGGTGACGGTCATGCCCTCGACGCCGGACGCCAGAAGGGCGTCTTTCACGTCCGACAGCTTGTGGGGCTTGATGATGGCCGTGATCAGTTCCTGCATGTCCGCTCCCGTCCGGTCGGTTTCGTCGTCGCTGAGGTCGTCGCGGGGGCCGTCATTGCGGCTGTCCCGTGTACGCCGCCTCGGGGTGGTACGCCGGAGCGCCGTGCTCGTGGATGTCGATGCCCTCGAGCTCGCCCTCTTCGGAGACCCGCAGGAGTCCCGCCTTGTTGATGAGGATGAAGACGATGAGCATCACGATGAAGGCGGCCGCGCCGACGACGGCGTTGCCCCAGATCTGGGCCCAGAACTGCTTGATGCCGCCACCCCAGAAGAGGCCCTCCACGGCCGGATCACCGAACTGCCCGGTGGCGAACAGCCCGACGGCCCACGTGCCCCAGATGCCACAGACCCCGTGCACGGCAACGGCGCCGATCGGGTCGTCGATGCGCCGGTGCTCCAAGAGGTCGACGCCCAACACCATGATCACGCCGCCGACCAGGCCGATGATCACGGCGCCGGTCGAGTTGACCCAGAAGCAGGGTGCGGTGATGGCGACGAGCCCGGCCAGGAACCCGTTGATGGTGATGCCCATGTCCCACTTCTTGAGCCGTGGGTAGACGTAGAGCATGGCGGACAGACCCCCGGCTGCGGCCGCGAGGGTGGTGTTGGTGGCGACCCTGCCGATGCCGGCGGCGTCGATCGCCGACAGCGTGCTGCCGGGGTTGAACCCGTACCAGCCGAACCAGAGGATGACACCGCCCAGAGCGGCCAGGTTCATGTCGTGCCCGGGCGGCATGCCGCCGCCGTCCCGCTTGAACTTCCGCCCGAGGCGGGGTCCGAGGACGATCGCACCGGCGAGGGCGATCACACCGCCCATCGTGTGGACGACCGTCGAGCCGGCGAAGTCACGGAGCCAGACGCCGCCGTGGGGGTGCTGCAGCCACCCGTCGGGTCCCCACACCCAGTGCCCGAGGATCGGGTAGACGAACCCGCTCACCATGAAGCTGTAGAGGAGATCGCCCTTGAACGCCGTGCGTCCGACCATGGCCCCGGACGTGATCGTCGAGCAGGTGTCGGCGAACGCGAACTGGAACAGGAAGAACGCCATGAAGGCGATGCCGGTGTCGAACGTCCCGTTGTAGGTGTAGGTCGCCTCGGCGCCGTTCAGGAAGAAGAACGTGTGGCCGATGATGCTGCTGCCACCTCCGAACATGAACGCGAAGCCGAACGCCCAGAACAGCAGGGCGCACAGGCAGGTGTCGACGATGCACTCCTGCAGGATGTTCACGACCTCCCGGGTCCGGGCGAACCCGGCCTCGAGCATCATGAAACCGGCCTGCATGAAGAACACCAGGAACGCTGCGATCAGCACCCAGGCCGTGTTGAGCCCGTTGATGGTGCTCGTGACCTGGTCCTGGAGCTCCTCCTGCCCGGGGGCCGCAGCGTGGGTGACGAGCCCGACGATCCAGGGGGTCAGGACGAACACCGCGCCGAGCGCGATGGCCAACCCGATCAGCTTGCCTCCCAGGAAGGCGACGAAAAAGCGTTGCCGATCAGGGTCGGCCAGCTTTCGTCTCAACGTCATCGTGTGCACGTGGTCTCCGTTCGTCTCGCGCCCTCGAGGCTGCGCCGAGGGGTCCGGCGCCGTGGCGGACCATAAGCAGGTGTCGTTTCGTGCTCGTCTCAGAACTGTGAACGGAAGATGTCTCCATTTGTCCGAATTCCGTCGATTTCTGCAGCCGACTTATTTTCGACGAGTTGTTTCCAACAGGTGTCTCAGCCGGCGTCGGGGTCAGGAGTGCCGATGCACAGCTCGTTGCCCTCGGGGTCCTGCAGCGTCGTCCAGTAGAGGCCGAACTCGCGATGGTGGTCGACGACCGTGGCGCCGGCGGCCACGAGCCGGGTCACCTCGGCGTCGACGTCGGTCGGGGAATCGGCGTGGAGGTCGAGGTGACAACGGTTCTTCGCCGTCTTCGGCTCGTCGACGCCGAGGAACATCAGGTTGGGACCATCGGGCGGGCTGACGAACGCGACGAACGGACCGGGCGACCACGGTTCGACCTCGAACACGCCGGCCCAGAAGCCGGCCAGGGCGACCGGGTCGCCGGCGTCGAACGTGACGGTGTTGACGTGTAGGGCCATCCTGCCGACGGTACTGAACCGTCGGCGGCGCCTTCGCCGCCGCCCGGGGCTCAGCGGCCTTCGTCGGGGGGAGCCGGCAGTTGCTGCGTGGCCAGGTCGAACACCTTCGGGTCGACCGCGATGAACAGGCCGTGGGCGCGTGCGACGACCAAGTGGCCCGCGGTCTCGAGGTCCACGAGCTCGCCGATGATGTGCAGCTTGCGGCCGTCGCGGCGGTCGAGACGGCCACGACACGCGAGGGGACGGTGCAACGGCGTCGGGCGCTCGTAGCGGACCGTGAGCTCACCGGTGAAGGCAGCCTCCTGGGCGACGTCGAGGACGTAGCCGAAGACGTCGTCGAAGAGGCCGGCGACGATCCCGCCGTGCGCGCGGGCCGGAGCGCCCTCGTGGGCCGCCCGCAACGTCACCAGCGCCTCGATCTCGTCACCGCGCCGGTGGACCTCGAAATCGAGCCCCCACGGACTGGATCGTCCGGAGAACGGCCGTTCGTCGTAGGTGTTGAGGAGCTCGCCCTCGGCCTTCGGCGCCAGCCAGCGCATGTCGCGCGGCTCGCGGTAGCGCGAGCGGCGCGGGCCGCCGGCGTCGAGCCGTTCGACGAGCGACTGCAGCGTCGTCGCCACCTCGTCGAGGAGCGCAGGCGATGCCTCCCGGCCGATCAGCGCATGGCCGATGTCACGCACGGCCTGGCCGGCGCGGGCCCGGGGCTCGGCGTCGGCCGATCCGGCGTCGATGGGCGCGGGCCCGATCGGCGCGTCCGGTTCGCCGCTCACCCGCGTCCGGTCGCCCGGGCGCTCACACCGTGCTCGGACGGTCGAGCGCCTCGAGCAGCGTGTTCCACGCCAGCGTGGCGCACTTGATGCGCACCGGGAACTTGACCACGCCCTGCAGCGCCTCGAGGTCACCGAGAGCCACCGTCGCGTCCCCGTTCGCCCCGTCGCCGTCGCTGTCGTCGGTGATCGTCATCATCCCCTTGAAGCGACGGACCAGGGCTCGCACCTCGTCGATGGTGTGGCCCTTGATGGCCTGGCTCATCATCGACGCCGAGCTCTGGGAGATCGAGCAGCCCTGACCCCCGACCTTGACGTCCTCCACGATGTCGCCGTCGAGCTGCAGATAGACGGTGATCTCGTCGCCGCAGAGCGGGTTGTGGCCCTGCGCGACGCGCGCCGGCGGCGTCGGCAGCTCGCCGCGGTTGCGCGGCGAGCGGTAGTGGTCGAGGATGATCTCGCGGTACAGGTCTTCGAGACCAGGCATGGTCAGTAGCTCCGTATCAGACTGTCAGAGGCCGAAGATGGCGGACGCGCCGTCGAGCGCATCGGCCAGCGCATCGACGTCGTCGCGATCGTTGTACACGTAGAAGCTGGCTCGCGCCGTGGCGGCAGCGCCGAGCACCCGCATCAGCGGCTTGGCGCAGTGGTGGCCGGCCCGGATGCAGACGTTGTGCTGGTCGAGGACCTGGCTGACGTCGTGGGGATGGAGGTCGCGGAACGCGAAGCTGAGGACGCCGCCGCGCCGGTCCATGTCATGGGGGCCGTGGATGACGATGTCGTCGCCGAACCGCGACGTCAACGTGTCGATGGCATAGCCGGTGATCTCGATCTCGTGGCGGCGGACCTCGTCCATCCCGAGTGACTCGAGGAAGTCGACGGCGGCACCGAACCCGATGGCCTCGGTGATCGGCGGCGTGCCGGCCTCGAACTTCGCCGGGACAGGGGCCGGGGTGAACCCGTCGAGGCGGACGTCGGCGATCATGTTGCCGCCGCCGAGGAACGGCGGCGTGGCGTCGAGCAGCTCGGAACGGCCCCACAGCGCCCCGATGCCGGACGGTCCGCACATCTTGTGGCTCGAGAAGGCCGCGAAGTCGGCGCCCCACGCCTGCACGTCGGTGGCGTTGTGCGGCACGAACTGGCAGGCATCGACGACGGCCAGCGCTCCTGCCGCGTGGGCCGCCGCACACAGCTCGGTGACCGGGTTCAACGTGCCGAGGACGTTGCTCATCGCGGTGACCGACAGCACCTTGGCGCCGTCCACGAGGCGGTCCAGGTCGCTGAGGTCGAGCGAGCCGTCGGCCGTGAGGGGGATCCAACGCAGGACGATGCCACGCTCGGCGGCGACGATGTGCCACGGCACGACGTTGGCATGGTGCTCCATGTGGGAGAGCACGACGACGTCGCCGGCGGCGAGGTGGGCCCGGCCCCATGACTGGGCGACGATGTTGAGCGCCTCGGTGGCGTTCTTCGTGAAGACGATCTCGTCGGCGTTGGCGGCGTTGACGAAGCGGGCGACCGTGGCGCGGGCCCGCTCGTACGCGTCCGTGGCCTCGGCCGCGAGTCGGTAGGCGCTGCGGTTGATCGGCGCGTACGTCGTCTCGTTGAAGACGGTCATGGCGTCGATGACCGAGCGCGGCTTCTGCGAGGTGTTGGCCGAGTCGAGGTAGTGGATCGGCGCGCCGTCGATCTGGCGCTGCAGGAGCGGGAACTGGGCCCGGACGGTGGCCGTGTCGAACGGTGTCCGCACGTCGACGCTCACGGCGCCAGCCCGCTCAGTGCCCGGAACGCCTCGTAGCCGTCGCGCTCGAGGGTCTCGGCGATCTCCATCCCCCCCGAGGCCACGATGCGCCCGCCCATGAGGACGTGGACGTGGTCAGGGGCCAGTTCGTCGAGCAGCCGCTGGTAGTGGGTGATCAACACGACGCCCATCTCGGGCCGGTCGACCCGGACCTCGCGGATGCCCTTGGCGACGATGCGCAGGGCGTCGATGTCGAGCCCGGAGTCCGTCTCGTCGAGGATCGCCAGATGGGGCTCGAGGATGGCGAGCTGCATGATCTCGTTGCGCTTCTTCTCGCCGCCCGAGAAGCCCTCGTTGAGGTAGCGGTCGACGAACGACGAGTCCATGCCGAGACGCTGCATCCACTCCATGGCGGCGACGCGCAGCTCGAGCACGGAGAGATCGAGGCCCTTGCGGGCCGAGAGCGCCTGGCGCAGGAACTGGATGACCGAGACGCCGGGGATCTCCTGCGGGTACTGGAAGGCGAGGAAGATGCCGGCCTTGGCCCGCTCGTCGGCCGGCCAGCCGGTGATGTCGTCACCCTGGTACGTGATCGTGCCGGCGGTCACCTCGTACTCGGGGGAACCCATCAGCGTCGACGCCAACGTGCTCTTGCCCGAGCCGTTGGGCCCCATGATGGCGTGGACCTCGCCGGCGCCGACGGCGAGGTCGAGGCCACGCAGGATCGGGGTGGCCTCGCCGTCCCCGGCCACGCTGGTGTCGATGACCGGTGCGGCCCAGAGCCCGTCGACCCGGAAGAGCTCGCTCATACGACGTCCGAGTGTACCGATGGATTTCCACTACGCGGATAGTGCAAATCCGCGCCGCCGTCGATTCTGAGCCGCTCGGCTCGCGCCTGGCGCGAGTTCAACTCCGGAGAATCGCTCGTCACCGGCCGTTACCAGCCCCGGGCGATCCACTCGTCCAGGTGGGGGCGCTCCGTGCCGATCGTCGTGTCGACGCCGTGGCCGGGCAGCACGACGGTGGTGTCCGGGAACGTGAAGAGGCGGCGCTCGATCGACTCGATGATCGTCGGGAAGTCGGCGTCGTCGAACTTCGTGGCGCCGGGCCCGCCGGGGAACAGGGTGTCGCCGGTGAACAGCAGTGGCGTCCCCCGTACGTGGAACGACATCGAACCCGGCGTGTGTCCGGGGTTGAGGATCGTGTCGAGACGCAGGTCGCCGACCGCGATGACCTCGCCGTCGTCGATGAAGACGTCGTAGCCGACGTCGGACAGCTTCGACGCGTCGAGCTTCGTCACCGCGACCTCGTAGCCGGCCTCGCGGATCTGGGGCACGGCCTGGATGTGGTCCCAGTGGCCATGCGTCTCGAGCACCCGACGGACGCCGAGCGCTGAGCACAGCTCGAGCAGCTGCTCGTGCTCGTTGGCGGCATCGATCAGCACGGCGTCCCCGGTCCGCCGGCAGCGCACCACGAACACGTTGTTCGCGTAGGGGCCGACGACGACCTTGTGCACCTCGACGTCGGCGTTGACCCAATGCAGCGTCGTCGTTCGCATGGCGCCAGTGTGCCACCGCGCGATCTCGCCGAGATCTCCACCCCCGTCTCCATGTCTCCGGACGCCCTGCGGGAAGACGATCGGCCGATGCACCGGAGCCGCCCTCTCAGCAGCGCGCTTGCGCTCGCCGTGCTCGTCGCCGCCGATCGGGAGCCGACCTGAAACCGCGGAGGCCGGCGCGCGCGGACGGTTTCGGTCCGGATATTGGTCGGCGGACTCAACCGGTCATCGCAACACCGGGCGGGTTGAACGGTTCGGAGAGTAGTTCTGCGAGGGCCTCGG
>JBEVOM010000243.1:0-6648 GCA_040507575.1 Ilumatobacteraceae bacterium | reverse complement strand
CGGGCTCGTGCTCGGTCGTGTCCCATGGTCCGTGTACCGATCGCTCGTGCACGCACCGGTGATGATCGTGTGGAAGGTCCGCCTGTGGCTGCGGATGGCTGCCGACCGCGACGAGATGGACTGGGTCAGGACCGAGCGCAGCGGAGTGGTGTCATGAGTGCACCCGAGAGCAGCGCGCCAGTGAGCACACCCCTCGATCAGACCTGCGTGCTGATGGGCGTGCCCGTCGACGACGTGACGCTCACCGAGGCCGTCGACCGGATCTCGGCGATGGTCGCGACCGGCCGCTCGACCGGGCGCGTCCACCAGGTTGCGACCGTGAACGTCGACTTCGTCGTCAACGCCGCGTCCGATCCCATGCTGCTCGAGGTCCTCCAGCGCAGCGACATGACCATCCCTGACGGGATGCCGCTGGTCTGGGCGTCCCGCTGGCTCGGATGCCCGCTCCGGGCCCGCACGACGGGCATCGACCTGCTCCCGGCCGTCGCCGAGCGGGCCGCCGCTGACGGGCATCGCATCGTCTTCTTCGGCGGGGCGCCCGGTGTGGCCGACCGCGCCGCCGACATCCTGCGCCAGCGCTTCGCCGGCGTGTCGATCGACGTCGTGGCGGCGCCGAACGTGGCGCCTGATGGCAGCATGGATCCCGAGGTGCTCCCCGCCCTCGCTGCGTGCGGAGCCGACATCGTGTGCGTGGCGCTCGGGAACCCCAAGCAGGAGCACTGGATCGCCCGTCACGGCGAGGCTGTCGGCGCCCCCGTCGCGATCGGCATCGGCGGCAGCCTCGACTTCCTGACCGGCGTCACCCGGCGTGCGCCGGCGTGGATGCAGCGCTCAGGGCTGGAATGGTTGCACCGTGCGGTGTCCGAGCCCAGGCGGCTGATCGGCCGCTACGCCCGCGACTTCCGCGTCTTCCTCCCCGGCGTCGCCCGGCAGGCGTGGCGCGGCCGCCGCCGCGCCGAGGCGATCGCGCCGACGCTCGACGGGCTCGATGGGGAGGTGCCGGTCGTGCGCCTGACCGGGCCGCTGCCGGCATCGGGCCCGGAGACGTTCGTCGCGTCCCGCCTCCGTGCCGGGCTCCCGGTGACGATCGACCTGGCGCGGGCTGGTCGGCTGGACAACGTCACGCTGTCGACGCTCGTCGGTCTGGTCCGACGAGGTCGCAGGACCGGTGCGCACGTCGACGTCGTGCACGTGCCCAGGGACGTGCGAGCGGGCGGGACTCGCACCCTGGGGGCGTTGCTGGCCAGCGCAAATCGACGTCCGCTCTGAGCGGGGCCAGGTAGACTCCCGCGCCGTGGCGGCGAGTCGCGCTCCTGATTTCGGTGGACGGTCGAACGACCCTGCGCGCGGTCGCGCGCCCGGCCGGACGCGCCTCACGGCCGACACCAGCTCGCAGCCGGAGGGCATCACCCGGCGGGTGATGCTCAACGTCCTCGAGGCGTTCTTCCGGCGACCGATCCTGCACCTCATCCCGCTCGGGTTGATGCTCGCGCTCGGCGCGGCATCGGTGCTCAACGCCGAGAAGTCGTACATCTCCGAGGGCGCCCTGAGCGTCACGAACACGTCGCTGCTCGCCGACCTCACGAACTCGCAGCAGAACGCCGGTCTCAACTTCGAGAGCCCGGCCACCGTCACCGCTCGCCAGATCAACGAGCTCCTCGGCACGCGCGACTTCCTCGACGGCGTCATCGCCGACGCGGGGCTCGAGAGCATGGTCAGCGCGGGCAGCCTGAGCCGCGACGAGGTCCGGGCATGGACGGGTGCATCGGCCGACGGCGACAGCATCGTGCGGATCCGGGCGACGACCGGCAACCCCGAGCTGTCGTACCGGCTGGCCGATTCGACGATCAACAGCTACCGCACGTGGGTGATCGACGCCGACGTCGCGCAGAGCACGTCGACCGAGACGAGCATCGAGAGCCGGGTCGCGGAGAAGCAGGCGGCCGCCGACGCCGCTGACAACGCGGTCCGCGAGAAGATCCTGGAGCAGCCTGACGTCGACATCGAGGAGCGCTCGCTCGTCGACCAGCAGGAGTTCGCGATCCTCCAGGACAACGCGACCAGGGCCCGCGAGCAGCTCGTCGCCGCCCAGGATGCGCTCGACGCGGCGAAGCTGACGACCGACCAGGCGGCGGCGGTCGTCGAGCAGCGCATCCGCCTGCTCGATGCCCCGGAAGAGCCCACGTTCGCGGCCGGTGGCATCAAGAAGGCGGCGCTCTCCCTGATCATCTTCGGTGTCCTGGGTTGCGTGCTCAGCCTCATCTCCGTCGTCGTGTCGGCCACGCTCGATCGCACGATCCGCGTGCCGAACGACGTCACGAGCAAGTTCGGCGTCGACGTCCTGGCCGTCGTGCCCGAGACGTCGCGCTGAGCGCCTGGGGGAACGATGGCCAAGAAGAAGCTCTTCTCGTTCAAGCAGAAGCGATCGGCGGCCCCACCCGATGAGTTCGGCGGCTTCGCCGACGGCGGCCTGGCCATCATCGACGAGGACGGCAAGCGCCTCCACATCACGCCGTCACGCGTCGCGATGGCGCTGCGCTACTTCCTCGCCCGCGTCGAGCTGCACAGCGCCGAGGGCCTGCCCTCGCGGCTGGCGCTCACATCCGCGCTCGTCGGTGAGGGGGTCTCGTTCGTCACCCGCTCCCTGGCCTCCGTCATCGCCTACGACACGGAGTCGTCGGTCGTTGTGGTCGACGTCAACTGGCGCCGACCGACGTCACCGGAGGCCCAGGCCGAGCGGCACCCCGGCCTGGCCGACGCAGTGGAGGACGGCGTGCCGGTCGACGAGATCATCCGGGCGACATCGAACCCGCGGCTGTCGCTGATCGACGCCGGTGAGGCCGCGGTGGCCCGACGTCCGGCGCTGGCCGGCAGCAAGGCGTTGGCCACCGTGTTCGAGGAGCTGGAGGGTCGGTTCGACCACCTGCTCCTCGATCTCCCACCCGTGCTGGCCACCAGCGAGGCGATGAACCTGTCGCAGCTCGCCGACTCGTACGCCCTCGTCGTGCGCCAGGGCGCGACCAGCGAGTCGCAGGTCGAGGCGGCGCTCGAGGAGATGCAGGGGGCGCTCGTGCTCGGCGTCATCCTCAACCGCTTCGACAGCCACATCCCGACCCGGCTGCGTCGCCTCGTCGGCACCTGACGCTCGGCAGCCGGCGTGAAGCTCCTGCTGCTGTACCTGACCGGTGCCCTCGTGCTCGGGATCCTCGCCACCCGACGCGGCCGGATGCCGCGAGCGTGGCCGCTCGTCGCCGGGGCCTTCGTGGTCGCCGCGGCGTACTACAGCCAACGGATGCTGTGACCATGGCGCAGTCGACGCGTGCCGTCAGCCGCACGAAGGCCAAGAAGACCCCGAAGGGAGCAGTCTCGTCCCGTGCGGTGCCGCGGATCACCGACGTCAACCAGCAGATGCGCAACGACGAGCGGCGTTGGTGGGGCTTCTTCTTCACGATGCTCTTCATCACGTTGCTCGCGGCCGGGCTCGCCTCGGTCTCGGTGCCCAAACCGCTGTCGCTGGCCCTCGTCCTGCTGATCGCCACGTTCGTGACGGCCGCCCTGCGTCCGGTCGTCGGCGTCTACCTGCTGCTGTTCTTCACGCTCGTCGGTGACCTCGTGACCACCGAGTGGTGGCCGTTCACGAAGAACATGTCGAGCCAGGAGTCGATCCTCTACATCAACGACGGGTTGATCCTGAGCCCGCTCGAGTTCCTCGCCGGCATCACGTTGGCGGCATTCTTGCTGCAGCGGCTCGCCGACCCGACGTGGCGGTTCGTCCGCGGGCGCCTCTTCAACCCGATCGCGCTGTTCACGCTGTTCGTGATCTTCGGCATCGGCAAGGGTCGCGCTTCGGGCGGCGACAGCCGCGTCGCCATCTTCGAGTTCCGCTCGATGCTCTACATCCTCGTCACGTACGTGCTCATCACGAACCTGATCACGACCCGTCGCCAGTACCGCCGCTTGGTCTGGGTCTCCGTCGTGGCGATCTCGATCCAGAGCGTGTTCTCGCTGCAGTACTACCGCACGCTGCCCGAGCTCGAGCGGGCAACGTTGGAGAGCCTCGGCGAGCACCCGTCCAGCGTCCAAATGGATGCGCTGTTCATCTTCCTCCTCGGGTTGTGGCTCTTCAAGGGTCGTCGCTGGGCTCGCTGGACGATGCTCCTCCTGGCCGTCCCGGTGACCTACGCGTACATGCTCGCCCAGCGCCGCGCCGCGATGGTCGCGCTGTTCGCCGGCATCATCGTGCTCGTCGTGGTCCTCTACCACCGGCGCCGCAAGGCGTTCTGGTTCTTCACGCCGACGGTCGCCGTGCTCGGGATCGGCTTCATCGGAGCGACGTGGAACGCGTCCGGCGGTCTCGGGCTGGCATCGACGGCGGTGAAGACGGTGCTGTTCCCGGGCCAGCTGGCCGAGTCGGACGCGGGGTCGGACATGTACCGCCAGATCGAGACGTTCGACCTGTGGGCGACGATCCGCGCCAGTCCGTTCACCGGGCTCGGGTTCGGTCAGAAGTTCCACGCCCCGATCGGGCTCCCCGACCTCAGCTTCTTCGAGTTCTACGAGTACATCCCGCACAACTCGGTGCTGTGGATCTGGGTGAAGATGGGTGTCTTCGGGTTCGTCACCATGCTCTACCTCATGGCCCGAGCCGTCCAGCTGGGCATCCGCTCGGCCCTGAACATCCGCTCCGAGGAGCAGGCCGTCACCGTGCTCGTCGGCCTGACGTACGTCATCATGTTCATCGTGTTCGCCTACGTGGACATCGCGTGGGGTTCCCGCAGCACGGTGTTCCTGGCGCTGGCGTTCGCCCTGTGCGCCGACATGGAGCCCGCGATGGACGAGACTGCGAACGTGGCGGAAGGCGTGCATCATGGGCAGCTCGAGTCGGTGGTGCGGTGATGGGCCGGCGCGCCACCATCAGATGTCTCGGGCTCGCCACGCTGGCCGCGTTGGCGGCGGCGTGCGGCGGGAGCGACACCCCGACGTTCGACTCCCGGCCGGCGACGTCGTCGGCGCCGGGCGCTGACGGCAGCGCGGGCCCGGCCAGACCCGAGGACACGTCGTCGTCGAGCGTCGGCACCCCGACGCCGCCGGCGGACAGCGACGTGGAGGTGCGCATCGACGCGTCGGCGCCGGGTGCGGCGATCAGTCCGCTCATCCTCGGCGTGTCGAGCACCCTGACCGCCGCCGAGCTCCAGGACGCAGGGTTGACGCTCAACAGTTGGGGCGGCAACCCGGCGACCCGGTTCAACTACATGAACGGTCACGCCTGGAACCACGGCTCCGACTACGAGTTCCGCAACACGAACTACGGCGTCACGTCCGGTGACGCGCTGCGTATCACGCTCGACACGAACGCCGAGGCGGGCGTCATGAGCCGGGTTGCCGTCCCGACGCTCGGCTGGGTCGCCAAGAACGACGACACCGACGTGTGCTCGTTCCCCAACGGAGACGGTGGGTGCCTGCCGGCGTCCGAAGTCGGCACGTGCTCGGGCGACGGCCCCGTGGCCGACCCCACCACGGCCAACGTCCCGAGCACGCCCGAGGGTGTCGCCGAGTACGTGCGCGGCCTCGTCGCCGACGGCTACGACCTCGACATCATCGCGATGGACAACGAGCCCGACCTGTGGGGCGTCACCCACTACGACGTCCACCCGCGGTGCCCCACCTACGAGGAGGTCCTCGACACCTACCTCACGTATGCGTCAGCGGTCCGGGCGGTCGCCCCCGACGCCAAGCTGGCCGGGCCGGTCATGTGCTGCTGGTACGACTACTGGGGCACGGCTCCGGGGCCGGCCGACGACTCGGAGCCCGAGGACTTCCTGACGTGGTTCCTCACCAAGATGAAGGAGCACGACCAGACCGGCGAGCGCCTGCTCGACTACGTCGATGTGCACTACTACCCGCAGAGCGACGTGTTCAACGACGAGATCGACGAGTCGACGAGCGCCCGTCGGCTGCGCAGCACCCAATCGTTGTGGGACCCCGACTACGTGGACGAGTCGTGGATCGGTCAGACGATCCGCTTCATCCCCCGGATGCGCGAGACGATCGAGGCGACGTACCCGGGGACGCCGATGATCATCTCCGAGTGGAGCTTCGGGGCCGAGGAGACGGTGAACGGCGCCGACGCGATCGCCGAGGTGCTCGGGATCTACGGACGCGAGGGCGTCGACGCAGCCGCCTACTGGCGCCACCCCGACGTCGGGACCCCCGGCTGGTTCGCCTTCAAGATGCACGGCAACTACGACTCGCAGGGTTCCCGCTTCGGCGGCTCGGTCGTCAGCACGATCACGTCGGCGTCGGACCGCGTGAACGCGTTCGGAGCCCTCGACACCGACGCCGGCCTCCTCCGGGTGATGCTGATCAACAAGAGTGCCGACACCGCGCTGACGGCGGGCGTCGGCGTGGCCGGCGTGTCCACCACGAGTTCGGCCACGGCCTATTCGTGGAGCCCGGACGACGCCGCGATCGTCAGCTCGACGGTCGACATCACGGCCCCCGTCGCACTGGCGCCGTCGTCGATCACCGTCCTCGAGCTCCAGCTGGCGTAGCAGGAGGAACAGCTGTCGATGGTGGTCCGCCGGATGACCGATGCGTGGTGGCGCATCACGCGCCTGTGGCTGGACGAGCTGGGCTCGCACAACCCGC
>JBEVOM010000224.1:0-4463 GCA_040507575.1 Ilumatobacteraceae bacterium | reverse complement strand
GGATCGTGAACCCGCCGTCCACCCGGAGGTCCGCGCCGTTCACCATCGCACTCGACTCCCCCGCCAGGAACAGCACCGCGGCGGCGATCTCGTCCGGGGTGGCGAACCGGCCGGTGGGGATCTCGTCCTGGTGGCGGATCCCGTTCTCGTTCGCCCAGGCGGCTCGCCCGAGGTCGGTGAGGACGACCGTCGGCGAGACGGTGTTGACGGTGACCCCGCGGCCGCCCCACTCGAGCGCGAGCACCCGGGTCAGGCCGGTCACGCCGGCCTTGGAGGCGCAGTACGCGGCGTGCCCGTCGATGCCGACGTGCGCGGCCTGCGAGGCGATGTTCACGATGCGGCCGTACCCGGCGGCGAGCATGTGCCGGCCGACGGCCTGGGCGACCCGGAACGTGCCCGTGAGGTTCACGTCGATCGTCGCCGACCAGGTGTCGGCCGACAGTTCCTCCGCCGGCGCGAGCGCGGCGATGCCGGCACAGTTCACCAGCACGTCGATCCGCCCGAAGCGAGCGGCGACGTCGGCGACGGTCCGGGCCACGGAGGTCTCGTCCGTCACGTCGCAGCCGAATCCGGCATGGAGGCCCGTGGCCGCGCCCGGCGCGCCTGCCGGAGCTGGCAGCCCGGTCGCGTCGGCCTCCCCGGACACGTCGGTCGAGGTGGGTGCGCCCGTCGCGTCGCGGGCGCCCGTAGCACCCGGGAGGTCGGCCGCGGCCGCGGTGGCGCCGTCCGAGCGGACGTCGACGATCGCGACGCGAGCACCCCGTCCGGCGAGCGCTCGGGCGATGGCGTTGCCGATGCCGGAAGCACCGCCGGTCACCACCGCGGTGCGGCCGGAGAAGTCGTTGGTGAGGTCGATCGTGTCCGGGCCCGGACGGAGGGCTGCGGCGAAGTCGGTCGTCATGGTCGCTCCTTTGCGTTCGGTCGGAACCTACCAGAAATTGTGTTCTGGACAAACGTTCCGAGCGGTGTACAGTCGTGCCGAAGCCATCCAACGAAGGAGCGACTCATGTCGACGACGACGAACGAGACGACCGCGACGAACGAGACGACCGCGACCGGGGCCACGACCTCGGCCGACACCGGGATCCCCACGACGATGCGCGCCGTCGTCGTCCACGGCCCCGGCGACTACCGCCTCGAGACCCGCCCGGTGCCGACGCCCGGCCCCGGCGAGCTCCTGCTCCGCACGGACGCCGTCGGCATCTGCGCGAGCGACCTGAAGTGCTACCACGGCGCCGCGAAGTTCTGGGGCGACGAGAACCGCCCCGCCTGGGCCGAGCGGGACCGCATCCCCGGGCACGAGTTCGTCGGCACGATCGTCGCCGGGGACGACGACGCCCTCGAAAAGCGCAAGCTGTCGGTCGGCGACCGCATCGCGTGCGAGCAGATCGTGCCGTGCTGGGAGTGCCGCTACTGCCTCGAGGGCGCCTACTGGATGTGCAACGTCCACGACATGTTCGGGTTCAAGGGCTACGACGGCGCCATGGCCGAGTACGTCCTCGTGCCTGCCAAGGCCCTGACGCATCCCGTGTCCAGCGCGCTCCCCGGGCAGGTCGCCGCGTTCGCCGAGCCGCTCTCCTGCGCCTTCCACGCCGTCGAGCGCGGCGACATCAAGTTCGGCGACACCGTCGTGATCGCCGGTGCCGGCCCGATCGGCCTCTCCGCCATCGCGGGCGCCCGCCAGAAGAACCCGCTCCGGATCATCGCGCTCGACGTCGTCGAGGCGAAGCTCGAGCTGGCCCGCAAGGTCGGCGCCGACCTGACGATCAACATCGCCGAGGAGGACGCCGTCGCCCGGGTCAAGGAGCTCACCGACGGCTACGGCGCCGACGTCTACATCGAGGCGACCGGCCACCCGTCCGCGGTCCCGCAGGGCCTGAACCTGCTGCGCAAGCTCGGCACCTTCGTCGAGTACTCGGTCTTCAAGGACAACGTGTCCGTCGACTGGTCGATCATCTCCGACGACAAGGAACTCGACGTCCGCGGCGCCCACCTCGGCCCGCACACCTGGCCGGCGGCGATCAAGCTGCTCGAGTCCGAGACCCTGCCGATGTCCGAGATCTGCACGCACCAGTTCCCGCTCGAACGCTTCCAGGAGGCCCTCGACCTCGTCGGCGACTCCGCCGGCGCGAGCGTCAAGGTCTCGATCATCCCGTCCCTGCAGGCCTGAGCACACCCACCACAGGAGTCAGCAAGCATGTCAACGACGACATCGCGCGCCACCGGCGCGCCCACCTCCGCCGGCGTCGCCCGCCCGGAGGGCCGCCTCGACCGGATGGGCATCCCCCGCCCGCTCGCGCTCGGCTTCCTCGCCGTCCTGGTCTTCATGACCGGCAACGGCGTGGAGTCGAACTTCATCACGCCGCACATGGTCGCGGTCCTCGGCAGCCCCGAGGCCACGGTCGCGACGATCGTGACGTTCTACAGCCTCGCCGCCCTGATCGGCAGCTACGTCTCCGGTGCCCTGTCCGACCTGGTCGGGCCGCGCCGGGTGATGATCCTCGGCTTCGCCGTCTGGGTCGTCTTCGAGGTCCTGTTCCTCGTCGCACTGAACATCGGCAGCGTGCCCTTCGCTGCCGTGGCCTACGCGATCCGCGGCTTCGGCTACCCGCTGTTCGCGTTCGCGTTCCTGGTCTGGGTGAACATCACCACGCCCGTCGAGCGGAACGGTTCGGCCGTTGGCTGGTTCTACGTCGCCTTCACGGGTGGCCTGCCGACGTTGGGGTCCCTCTTCGCGATCGGCGCCATCCCGGTGTTCGGCGGGGGCACGACCGGTGAGACCGGTGCGATGGTCGCCTCGATCGGCCTCGTGGTGATCGGCTTCCTCATCCTGCTGTTCGGCGTCCGGCTGCCGAACGGCTTCCAGCGGATCGCCCCGGCCGGCGAGAGCGCCTGGCGCGTCCTGACGAGCGGCATCCGGCTCACGGCGACGCGACCGAAGATCCTGATGGGCTTCCTCGTCCGCCTGATCAACACCGCCCCCGAGTTCGGCATGTTCGTCGTCCTGCCCGCCGTGATCGCGAACGACCGCGGCTGGGGCCAGAGCCGCTGGCTGCTGATGACCGTGTGCGTGTACGCGACGAACATCCTGGTGAACGCGCTGTTCGGGTGGGTCGGCGACAAGATCGGGTGGCAGCGCACCGTGAAGTGGTTCGGGATCGTGGGCTCCGCGACCGGGCTCGTCGCCTGGTGGTACGTCCCGCAGCTCGTCCCCGCCGGGTCCGACTGGGGCTACGTGCTCTCCGTCATCGCGGGCTGCGTGTTCGGCTGCCTGCTCGCCGGGTTCGTCCCGATGGGCGCGATCATGCCGGCGCTCGCCCCGGAGCACAAGGGCGCCGCGATGGCGATGTACACGACCGCCGCGGGTGGCGCGGCGTTCCTCGGCACCGGCGTCGTGGCGGCGGTCTTCGCGCTCGGCGGCGGCGGCGAGGCCGCGACCTGGACGTTCGTCGGCCTCTACGCCTGTGCGTTCGTGATGATCCACTTCCTCAAGGTGCCCCAGGGCCGGAGCGCACACTGAACTCCGGGCGACGACGGCCGTCCCGCCGTCGCCCGGTGTACCACCCCCACAGAATGCGAAGGACACGCACCATGACCACGATCCACGACGACCCGGACGAGTTCGCCGAGGACCAGCTCGCCGGCTGGCTCGCCCTGTACGCCGACCGCGTGCGCGGGGTCCACGGCGGCGTCGTCGCCCTGCCGACCGAGGGCTCCGAGCCACAGGTCGCCGTCGTCGTCGGCGGCGGCTCCGGCCACTACCCCGCGTTCTGCGGCATCGTCGGGCCGGGTTTCGCCACCGGCGCCGTCGTCGGCAACGTCTTCACCTCGCCGTCCACCGCGCAGGTCTACTCGGTCGCGAAGGCCGCCGACCAGGGCAAGGGCGTCGTCCTGTCGTTCGGCAACTACGCCGGGGACACGATGAACTTCGGGCTCGCCGCCGAGCGGCTGAACGCCGAGGGCATCGACACCCGGATCGTCGTCGTCACGGACGACATCGCGAGCGCCGACGAGGAGTCGGAGCGCCGCGGCATCGCCGGGGACTTCTCCGTCTTCAAGGCGATGGGCGCCGCGGCGGCCGCGGGTGCGGACCTGGAGGAGGTCGAACGGATCGGCAACGCGTCCAACGCGGCGACGCGCACGATCGGCGTCGCGTTCTCGGGCTGCACCATGCCCGGCGCGACCGAGCCGCTCTTCACCGTGCCCGACGGCCACCTCGGCCTCGGGCTCGGCATCCACGGCGAGCCGGGCATCGAGGACGTCCCGCTGCTCCGCGCGACCGAACTCGCGGACCTCCTGGTGTCACGACTGCTCGCAGACCGCCCGGACACCGCCGGGGCCCGCGTCGCGCCCATCCTGAACGGCCTCGGCGACACCAAGTACGAGGAGCTCTTCCTGCTCTGGGGCCGCGTGCTCCCGCTCCTGCGGGACGCCGGCCTCGAGGTCGTCGAACCCGAGGTCGG
>JBEVOM010000065.1:0-13198 GCA_040507575.1 Ilumatobacteraceae bacterium | reverse complement strand
CGGACTCAACCCGGCGGCCGCCGCCAGCTCCGACGCCGTGCGCTCCTCGCTGCGCGCCGCCTGCAACATCGCCCGCCGCCCGCGATGCCCGACCGCCTTGACGGCATCGTCGAGGGCGTCGTCGCCGGTCACGGCTGGCGGCCCACCGCCCTCAACAAACGGTCCTGCGCCGACGCACCAGCCGGGACCGCCGAAGTCCTACGCCGAGTACCTCACGGCTGCGCCGGGCGAGGTTCCGGGAGTGTGGATGGGCCGGCAGGCCGACGGGCTCGGCCTGTCCGGTGACGTCACGGTCGAGCAACTCGAGGCCCTGCTGTGCGGCCGCGACCCGGTGACCGGGACGCCGCTGGGACGTGAGCTCGTCGACCGCCCGACCCACGGCACGGTTCGGTCGGTGACATCAGGTGATCTGCCAGACTCGAACGTGTGGTGCACCGCGGCACGGCATCGGGCCTGACCGCTCGGGAGGCGGAGGTGCTGGCGTTGGTCGGACGCCGCCACACGAACGCCGAGATCTCCGAGCAACTGTTCATGTCGGTTCGCACGGTCGAGTGGCACGTGTCCACGTTGCTGCGCAAGCTGGGGGTGCCGAACCGCCGCGCCCTCGCCCGGTTCGCGCCGGCGGATGCCACCATCCACGACGATCGGCCAGAACCCGACGCGGGACGGTTGCCGCGGCTGCGGGCACGCCTTCTCGGCCGTTCGGAACTTGTTGCCAACATCGACGAACGGCTCACCGACGGGCATCTCACAACCCTGATCGGACCGGGTGGTGTGGGCAAGACGAGTGTGGCGCTGGCCGTGGCACACCGTCGCAGCAGTCGATCCCCGAAGGCCGCTGTGTTCGTTGATCTCGTGCCGGCACGCGACGAGTCCGATGTGGTTCGAGCCTTCACGATCGCTCTCGGTATCGAAGGCGACGCAGCCCGGTCCGCAGTCGGGGTGGCCGATCACCTACGCGGCCGCTCGATCCTGCTGGTACTCGACAACTGCGAACACGTCATCGACGCGTCGGCGGAGGTCGTCAACACGATGCTCGCCGCCGGCGGTGACTGGCAGCTGTTGGCGACGAGCCGGCAACCACTTGGCCTGTGGGACGAGCAGCTGGTGCCGATCGAGCCGCTTGGTCAGATGGCGCCGCACCTGTTCGTCGATCGTGCCCAGCGCCTCGAGCCTCGCATCGCGTGGGATCCTGACGATCCTCAGATCATCGAGCTGTGCGACAGACTCGACGGTTTGCCACTGGCGATCGAGCTCGCCGCCGGGCAGGTTCGCCGCTGGAGTCTCGCCGATCTCCTGAGCCGCCTCGCCGACCCTGCTAGCGAGCCCCGTGTGGACCGAGGCGACGCGCGCCACCAAGCGATGAGCGCAGCGATCGGATGGAGCTATGCGTTACTGAGTGAGCCAGAGCAGCGCCTGCTGCGTCACCTCGGGGTGTTCCCGTCGTCGTTCCGGCTCGACGCCCTGGAAGCACTGCGTCCGCTGCTCGGCGATGGCGATCTTGTCGGCCTGCTCGGAGCGCTCGTCGACAAGAGCCTCGTCGCTCGCGAGCTCGATGTCGACCGCTATCGACTCCTCGAGACCATCCGCATCTTCGCCGTCGAACGCCTTGAGAGTTCGGGCGAGATCGCTGCGGTACTCGAACACCACCGGTGCTGGATTCTCGATGTGGCCACAGGGACGAGCCACTTGGACCGGTGGTTCTCCGGGCGCCTCGCCGCGCGCACTCGGGCCGACGGCGACGACGTGCGCCAGGCGTTCCGTCAGAGCCTGGCCGGTACGCACCTTCACGATGCCGTCGAGCTGGCCATCATGCGCTCGTTTCTGTGGCGCAACGCCGTCGGCTGCGCCGAGGGCCACGAGTGGCTCGACGCGGTGACGTCTCGTGATCCCGACGACCGGGTCGCGGCTTGGGTGGCCCTTCTACGCTGCGATATCGCCCAGGGTGACGGAGATTTCTTCGCCATGATCTCGTCGGCGAGCCGAGCGGCCGCGCTGATGCCACCGACCGATCGTGATGCCATCGCGATCGCCGAGCACTTTCTCATGCTTCAGCACCTGCTCGACGCATCCCGCGCCGACCAGGCGATCACGTCGGCGCTCCAGACGGCGACCGACGAGCGCTTCATCACGTTGCTCCGAGCGTTCGCGCTGGTGCCACGCGCCGGCCATCTCGACGACGCAACCCTCCGGAACGTCGTTGGCGAGCTCGAGAGTTCCTGCAGCGCCGACGGATATGAGCGCTACATCCTCAACTGGGCGATGTGGCTGCACGGCCTCGCCCTCCGCGACGACGAATGGGCCCGACGCGGCATCGATCAGCAGTACGACTACCTCCATGCCGTCGGCCTCAGCGAAACCTGGTTGACCGCGTACTCGCTCGCCGTCACGCAGATGATCGATGGCATATCCGGTCGATCACAGCTCGACCACGCCCTCGAGCTCGCCGATCACGAGGGCTATCACATCGAAGGCGACTGCCTCCTCGCGCTCGCTTACTCCGAGAGTTGCGCGAACAACCCCGTGCGCGCCGCCGAGCTTCTCGCCCTCGCCCGAACCCGCACAATCAACGCAACCGCCCATCACGTGCTGCGCGCCGTCGTGGTCGAACCGCTCGTACGCCGAACGGTCGACCCTGAGACCTACAAGGCGGCCGTTCGACGCGGAAGCGCACAGTCGGTCCACGACGGACTCGCCGCCTACGGCATCGAGCGCCGGGCTCGGCGCAGCAACGAGAACGTCACGCGCGGCGAGCGCAACGTCATTCGATCAGACTGAGCACGGCCGCGGCGCACGCGTCCGAACACTCCTGCGGCGCGGTGTGGCCCACGAACGCGAGGCGGCGTACTTCGAACTGACCTGCGAGGGGTTCGCTGTCGCCTGCCGGATCATCGGGACCGAATCCGTCGACGAAAGCGTCGAGAGCGATGGTCGGCGAGGACTGACCGAATGCCCTGCGAGGAACCTCTCGAGGTCCGCGTACATCGGATCGCCGACGGAGAGCCACGCGGCGACGAGCTCCACGCTGCCTCCGTGGCCGCGTTCGGAGCTGCGGCAACTGTCGAGATCCGGCTCCGGTGGCCGAGGAGAGCGCACCTCGACCTCGCGGTCACGCCCGTCACCCTTCGTGACGGCCACGGTTCGAGTGCGACACGTCCCGTGGCGACCACGGGGCGAACCCGTGGTGGGCACGGGTCCGGCGGCTGCGGGATCGGCGCACGATGCCCTCGTGGCTTGCGACTGCGGCCACCACTGAGCACACAGGAGCACACCATGAACACCAGCCGGCTTCCCATCGATGATCCCACGACTGGTGAAGGCCCGTTGGACCTCGAGGCGGAGCTCGTCGCCCGCGCCGCGTGCGTGGGGCCGATCCTCGCCTCCAATGCCGCCCGGCACGACCGCGAGGGCACCTGGGTGGGGGAGTCGTTCGAGGCCGTGCGCGCCGCTGGCCTGTTGAGCATCGCGGTCCCGAGGGAACTGGGCGGCGACGGCGCCTCCATCCGCCAGGTGGCCATGGTGCAGCTGGCGCTGGGCCGGTTCGACGGTTCGACTGCGCTGGCGTCCGCGATGCACCAGCACGTCACCGCGTTCACCGCATGGCGGTACCGGCGCGACCTTCCCGGTGCGGCAGCCACCTTGCGGCGCGTCGTCGAGGAAGGCTTCGTTCTCGCCTCGACCGGCGGTGGCGACTACACCCATCCCGCAGGTTCGGCCAGCAAGGTCGACGGCGGCTACCGAGTCAACGGTCACAAGTCGTTCGTCAGTCAGGCTCCTGTGGGGTCGGCGATGTCCACGATGTTCACCTACGACGATCCCGAGCGCGGCCGGCGCGTCCTGAACATGTCCGTCCCCTTCGCTTCGCCCGGCGTCGAGATCGTCGAGAACTGGGACACCCACGGGATGCGCGGCACAGCCAGCCACGACGTCTTGTTCGACGACGTGTTGGTCACCGACGACCGCGTCCTGGCCGACCGTCCCCACGGCGTGCTCGACCCGCCGTTGCAGGTGATCTCCAGCATCGCGTTCCCGATCATCAGCGCCGTCTACCTCGGCGTCGCCGAGGGCGCGTACGACCACGTCATCAGGGTGTTCGGCGCGCGAGCCACCGACCAGTCGGTCCAGCGTCGCATCGGGTTGATGAGCCACAGCCTGCGGGTGGCCCGTTGGGCGCTCGACGGCGCGCTGGCGAGCGTCGGTGATGACCCGGCGCCGTCGATGTCCACCGTCGCGGCGGTCATGGCAGCGAAGCGCGAGATCGCGTTGGCTGCCCACGAGGTGTGCGACCTCGCCGTGCAACTCGTCGGCGCCGCCGCGTTCCGCCGTGGCACGCCGCTCGAACGAGCGATCCGCGACGTCCGGGCCGCGGCGTTCCACCCGCTCGACCCGGAAAGGACCCTGATCCACGCAGGACGCCACGCGCTCGGCCTCTCCGCCGACCGGCCCGACGAGTGGGCGTGACCGCCATGTACTCCGCACCCGTTCTGCGCGACCACGACTGCTCGATGGTCCCCCGGAGACGGCTGCAATCGACCGGCCGGACCGTGGCCACCTCCCACCTCGGGATCGGCGAGGCGAGAGCCCGCCGCCGCCCGATGAACCCTGCAAACCCCCACCGACAAGGAACCCCATCATGAGCACCGCACTCCTCGACACGACCATCGACCACCACCGCGACGATGCGCACGGGCCACCCATTGCGAACCGGCCGTCTGCGGTGCTGCTCGACGAGATCGAGTCCAATGCCGCCACCTCGGACCGGAATGGCACGCTCGTCCGCAGCTACGACCGAATGGTCGCCGACGGCCTCTTCCATCTGCTCGTGCCCACCGACCTCGGTGGTGCGTCCGCAACGGTGACGGAGTGGTTCGATACCGCTGTCGACGTCGCTACCGCCGATCCATCCGCCGGGTGGCTTCTGGCGCAGGGCGCGGCCCAGACTGCCTGGATCGCCGTCGCCGGCTCCGACGACCTTGTCGGCGAATTCTTCACCACGCGCCACACACTCGCCAGCACCGCAGCCGGCGACGTCACCGCTGAGCATCGAGGTGACCACTACCGGCTGACCAACGCCCGCTGGGCCTACGCCTCCGGCAGCTCGGGCGCCACCTACCTCGGTGGAGCCGTGCGGACGATCGCCCCCGACGGCGCTCCCGAGACCCGGATGATGCTCGTCCCCGCCGAGCAGGCCACCATCCGCCCGACGTGGGACACGCTCGGACTACGGGGCACAGCGAGCAACCACATCGACTTCGGCGACACCGTCGACATCCCGCTCGAGCGAACCTTCACCTGGCCCCGCCTCACCGTCCGACGAGCCGGGCCACTGGCATGCGCGATCTCGCACACGGGTTGGATGATCACGCTGTCAGCAGCCGCTGTCAACATCGGCGCCGCCCGGCGGAGCATCCGCGCCGCCCTCGACTCCGCGGTCACGAAGAAGCACCGCTTCGACACGATCCCGCTCCTTCAGCAGTCGACGTTCGTGCGAGGCATCGCCGAGCTCGAGAGCAGGCTGGAGCTCGCCACATCCGGCCTGCGCGCCCTCCTCGACCACCTGTGGGACCGCGCCCTCGCTGGCCACGGTCCCGACCTCGAGACACGCGCCCGGCTCCGCCTTGCCGCCACCGCCTCGATCGACCTCACGGCCGACATCGTCCAGCAGAGCCAGGCCCTCGTCGGCGCCGACGCGCTCCACCGCAGCCACGTCCTCGAACGCCTCGGCCGGGACAGCCAGATGCTCCGCCACCACGTCGCAGCCAGCCCCAGCACCCGCGAGCAGCTCGCCCGCATCCTGCTCGACTCCTACGACGGCCCAACTTCGTTCATCTGATCCTCCATCTCAACAAAAGGAAACCAACATGACCACCACCACGTCCTCGCGCACCCGCAGGAACACCAGGTCCCCCCGCACCCGCCGTACCCGCCGGTTCCTGTCCGCCGCCACCGCAGTGGCCGTCTCATCCATCACGCTCTTGGGACTGGCCGAGCCCGCGGCCGCCGGCTACACCAGTACCGCCAAGCTCCAGGTCTCCAACAAGCGGTGCATCACCCTGACCGGCCACCTGGCCATGGGCCCGTACGAGACCCACGGTTACCTGAACAACGGAGCCCGCCTCGTGCTGTCGATGTGGGGCGACGACATCGGCCTGACCGACGACTACCTCGGCGCGCCCGGCTCGGTCACCCAGGCAACCGGCACGGTGAACGGAGCCACCCTCTACGCCTCCGACCGAGGAATCGAGTACGAGTGGGTCACCTGCGACCCCCCCGGATCGGCCCTGTTCTGGCTCAACGAGGACACCTTCAACGCCGACGAGGTGTACGCCCACATCACGATCTTCGACGGCGACGGCGGGCTGCTCCTCTACCGAGACTCGAACGTCGTCACCGGCGATTTCAGCTTCTGAACGAAAGCAATGGCCGATGACGCCAGCTCCCGTCTTCGAACCGCGGAAACGGATGCCCTCCTCGCTCGAGCTCCTCTTCGTCGGGCGACGCGTGCGACCAGCGCACGGACGCGTTCCAACCACTGGACGGCACAACTCCTCGCGCACAAAGCTCTCGTCCGCTCAGGTGCTGACCAACTTGGAGATCAGCGGACGCGGGATACACACCTACAGATTGAGGACCCCCTGCCGGTCCCACCACTGATCAGCGTCGCCGCAACGATCGACGTTCGAACACGGTCGATCCCCGTCCAGGTCTCCGCACTGAGATCCGACATCACCGCCAGTCGAGATCGACGCATGGACTCGAGCGCACCGGGCGTCATCGACTTGCTCCTCGACGGTGCGAAGCCCCGCCGGAGGTCCCGTCGCTAGTGGTGCCGCGCGTGAGTCCGTCGGTATATCCGGCGACGGGATGACCACGAGTGTGGCCACTCGCCCGGTTCCCCTTCCTGGTCTTCTACGTCGAACGACAACACGAGATCGATGTCTGGCGAGTCCTGCATTCCCGTCATGACCTCCGAGTGACCCTCACCAATAACGACGAGATGTAACGCGAGACAGAGTGGTTCGGCGCGGGCGTCGACATCGTTCGGTGGTTGAGATCGAGGCGCTGCCCGACGGAATCGAGGATCCGTTCCCGGAGATCAGCAGGGCTCTGCAGCATTGGCCTGACCCGCATCCGGATCGCTCGAGGATGCCCGACGAGGCCTACTCACGAACGCAGCGAAGTGGCGCATCCTCCCTGACGTCGTTGTGGAGCGGACCCGCATCGGTGACTGGGAGGGCGATCTCATCGTCGGGCGCCGATCATCTCCACACCGGCCTGGTCGAGACGATGTCCCGCCTGCCTGTCGAGGCGAGGCACACACTCACTTGGGACCAGGGATCAGAGATGGCCTGCCACGACCTGCTCGCCGAGCTGTTCTCCGATGGTGTCTTCTTCGCCTTTCCCGCCAGACCGTGGGAACGCCCGCTGAACGAGAACACCCAACGGCTCCTGCGCCAGTACTTCCCGAAGGGCACCAACCTCTCGATTCACAGCACCGACCACCTACGCGCCGTCGAGCAACGGCTCAACGCACGCCCCCGCAAGGTGCTCGGCTGGCGCACGCCGGCCGACGTCTTCGCCACCGGCCTACGATCACCCGACACCTGAGTGATGCGACAGCCGATCGAATCCGCCCTCGAACCTGCCCGACGCCAAGGGTCAAGATTCGGCCGCCGTTGACACTTCGACGAGGTCGAAGCGGCGCCGGCCGACCCGACCGGCTGGAACGAGCTTTCCGGCACGTGATTGCTCGACTCGCTCCGCCCGGTCGACCGGACCGACTGTCCGCTCGCCACGCACGCACACCGAGCCACACGCGTCCTGAAATGCTGGGTCGTTGGTCAGTCGTTCTGCGGAAGGGTTCCGTTCGTCCCGTTGGGCTGGTGACTCCACGGTGACATGATGCGGTCGAGGTAGCCGACGTCTGGGACGTTCCCGTCGCAGCCGTATTCGTCAGGCCAGTGGTCCGGTAGGCGCAACGTCCCGAAGAGCCAGTCGACTGCGGGGATCGATCCGGCGTAGTTGGCGTTCCAGGTGCCTGGCTCGGCGCTGTGATGCCAGTGGTGGAAGAACGGTGTCGCCACGACTCGCTCCAACACGCCGAGCCGCACGTCGACGTTGGCGTGCACCAGGAGACCCTGGATCCGTTTCAACGCGAACCACGTGGCGACCGTCGGGACGGCAAAGCCGAGCACGAGCACGGGCAGCGCCGTCGACGTGCGAGCGACGACGGCGTCGACCGGATGGCGGCGGCTCGGTGCCAACCAGTCGATCTCGGGCGCGGAGTGGTGGACCCGGTGGAAGCGCCACAGGGCCGGAACTTCGTGGCTGAGCCGGTGCCCCCAATAGCCGCAGACCTCCGAGATGACGAACGCCTCGAGCCAGCGGGTCCACGTCGGCTGGGCCGCGAGGGTGCGAGTCAGCGCGTCCGGCACGACGAGGCGGCTGACTGGCACGGTGACCAGCAGCACGGCGGCGAGGCCGACGCCGGCCAGGACCTCGTTGACCACGAAACTGGCCGCATCGGTCGCCGCACCAGTGCGACGGAACGCGGGACGCTGATGGTTGAGCGGACGCCAGCGTTCGAGCAGGGTGAACGGCACTCCGAGGACCAGCAACGCGATGGCGATGTCGAGCCGCTGCCACACCGACCACGCCACCAGCGCTGCCCCTGCGACGGTTGCCCAGCACAGCCGCCGTTGACTGGCGACCAGGCGAGGTCTCAGGGGGAGGCGGATGGTGAGCATCGTGGCCACGCTGCGCTGACGACCGTCCCGGGCGCCAGTGGCCAGGGTCCCGACCGCGCCTGGGACGCACGGTCGCCTCAGCCGCGCCCCGGGCACAGTCGCGGTCCCCGCGCCCAGCACGATACGTCCGCACTCAGTGAACTGATGACCGACCGGGAGTGTTCCGGAACGATCGGGCAGTTCGGGCGCACGAAACACGGCTTGTGATCTGGCTGCTTGACGCCAACTACCCCACCTGGCAACCTCTTGTTGGGCTTGCGACTCCGACAGCATCAGGTCTCTCGCGGCACGAGGGGGCAACGTGAATGTCTTGCACTTGATGCTTCTTGACGCCGGTGGCGGGGACGCCGAGGCGTCAGCCGCGGTCGAACACGCCGAGGTGTGCGGGGCGACGCAGGCGCGGCTGCTCCACAAGGTCTTCGGCGATTTCGGTTCGGGCGCGCGGTTGCTGATCTGCGAGTTCACCAGCCGCTCGGACTTGGTCCGATATGCCGAGCGACCGCTCGGACTCGTGGCATCGATCCGTCACGTCATTGTGGCCAGTCAACTGCCCATTGAGGGAGGTGAGTCGGAGATCCGAGGTTCTGTGCTCGAGTTGGACATCGCGCAGGTGAACCCCGGCCGATGGCGCGACGCCATGTCGGCGGCCCAGAACGGTTTGATCTTCTTCCTAGCGGCCGGGGCGTTGAACTGCCGGCTCTGGCATCTCGACATCGCTGGGAGTTACTCGCGCACCATCGCGTGGTTGGTGGAGTACGAGGACCTCGCAGCGTGGGGCGAGCGACGTGACGCAGCGGTCAGAGATCCGAAGGTCCTGGAAGGTGCCAAGTTGATGCACGATGTGTCACCTCCAGCGGAGCGGATCTCTACCGATGTCTTTCGTGAGATCGATTTCGTGCGCTGATTGCGTATTCGAGATTCCGCTGAGTCATGTCCTACCGGGCCGTGAATGCCGCTACGGACCTTCTCGTGACCTGTCAGGGCCGACAGATCCGCCGGGCGAGCCGATCTGTGCTTCGCAGCACGCTGACGGGCCGAGCGAGGCCGCTCTCAGCTGCCTAGCATAGGCGCCACGCACGAGCGCAAATTGCCCGTGCGGGGCGCGGCCACGCGAGCCTCAGCGAGCACCGACCCACGCCGCAGCGGCCATCCGAGAACACCATCCAGCAACCGCGCCAGCCGGCGTCCCGGACGGCCGGCTCGACGGCGCGGGCGCCGTCGTCCGCTTGATCGAGGCGTGACTCAGCGGACGGGCGCTCTCGACGGCTCCTCGTCGAGCCGTCCCGCCCGCCAGCCACGACATCCGAATAGCGCGTCCGGATATCTCGCCTCGGCGCGTCCTCTACCGCTTCGGTATCGGACAACTCCCGCTGTGGGGACCGTCGGGAGTTCCGCCGCTCCTTGGCGACTCTGGCACTCTGGTCTGGCGTACACAGGTGCCTCACTCCCGAGTGGTCAGCGCCGGTTGGAGCAGTGGGTCTCGGACCGCGCATCTCGGCCACCGTCACGACGAAGGCTACGTCCCTGCGATCTCGTGTGCGGACACGAACCCTGGCGGGGCCGGTTCCGTATCAACGTCCGCTGGGCGAGCCCGACGATCATCCACCTGCGGGGAAGCGCCCCGACCAGTCGTCGGGGCGTTGAGATCGCTCCCGACAGAGACTCAGCTCGAGAACGTCTCTGCGATGACTGGGGAGTGGACGTTCACGAACCGGGCGGCGAGCACAGACGAATCGCTGACCGGGTGATGGGCGGTGCCGAGGACATCATCTACGTCGGCATCGCCGCGCTGCTCGTGGTCTCGTCGGGCGTCCTGCTGGTCGTCGCCGTGGACGAGTTGCTCGACGTGTTCGACGGACTGGGTCCTGACCCCATGGTCGAGGTGCTCGACACGCTGCTGTTGTTGTTCATCTTCGTCGAGTTGCTGTCGGCGGTCCGGGCGACCGTCGTGACCAGGGGTCTCGTTGCCGAGCCGTTCCTCCTGGTCGGCATCATCGCGTCGATCTAGGAGATCGTCGTTCTGTCGGTCAAGGCGGCAGAGGACATTGGCACCGGCGCCACGATCAGGATCAGATGTGGGAGATCGGTGTGCTCGGGGTGATCGTCCTCCTCCTCGGCGTCACGGGCGGCGCGTCTTCCTCGAGCACGGCCAACGGGGCACGGCGCCGAGACCGATCCCCGTGCGGGTCACTGAGCTCCTTCGCAACGACGTACCACCCCGGGCTCGAACACTCGATCGGGACCGCAGACGACTCTCGTCCAGAATCGCCCGCTCGGACCAGTTGCCGGGCCCTACGTTCCAATCCGCGCCGATGCTCCAGACGATCGGGTACAACAGCGAGGAATTACGCACCCATGGCCGGCGGATACCGCCGGCTGCTGGCCGGCTCGCGACCGTCGCTCGCGGAACGGCGACCACGAGAGCAGCGTGCAGGCGGCGACGGCGGTCAAGACCACAGGAGAGGATGACGCACGCAACGCTGTTCGGTCTACGACGCTGCCGACCTGGCGCACCGGTTCGCCGGCGGCGGTGGCAATCGGCCCCCCGACCGCTGGGCTTCCTCTGGGTCATCGTGATCGGGTGGCGGCCGCATGGCCCACGAGCCGGGATCGCCCAAGTTGCTTGTTGACGGTCGACCTCTGACCATTCACCTCGGTCGGCGGCTCCGTCACCGCTGACGGCGAGGCCCGCTCGACAAATGCGGGCAGGTAGCTTCTCGCTCCGTGCCAGATGCCGATCGTGCCGACGGGCGCCAATCAGGCCGCCTGGTGCCGCTCGCCTTCGGCGCTCTGGGCATCGTCTACGGGGACATCGGCACGAGCCCGCTGTACGCGTTCCGGGAGTCTTTCGAGCATGCCGACCTGGAGGTGTCCCAGGCCAACGCCTACGGGGTGGCGTCGGTGGTGTTCTGGTCCCTGATCGTGATCATCTCGTTCAAGTACCTGCTGTTGGTGATGCGCGCCGACAACCATGGCGAGGGTGGCATCCTTGCCCTGACCGCGCTGTTGATGCCTGCGCGGGGACTGCCGGTCGGGACGAAGCGGGTGGTCATCGCCCTCGGCGTGTTCGGCACGGCCCTGCTGTATGGGGATGGCCTGATCACGCCGGCCATCTCGGTGCTGAGCGCAGTCGAGGGGTTCGAGGTGGCGACCACGGCGTTCGAGGCATGGGTCATCCCGGTGTCCGTGGTCATCCTGATCGTGTTGTTCGCCGTCCAGCGTCGGGGCACCGAGACGATCTCGAGGGTGTTCGGCCCGGTGATGGTGGTGTGGTTCGTGGTGCTCGGCGTGCTCGGGCTCGGTCAGATCATCGACAACACGGGGGTGCTGCGGGCCGTCTCGCCGACGTACGGCATCGAGCTGTTCGTCAACGAGCCGGCCAAGGCGTTCCTGGCGCTCGGTTCGATCTTCCTCGTCGTCACCGGTGGCGAAGCCCTCTACGCGGACATGGGCCACTTCGGACGCCGACCGATCCAGGTCTCCTGGTACGCCCTGGTCCTACCGGCGCTGTTGCTCAACTACTTCGGTCAGGCCGCGCTGCTGGGGTCGAGCCCGGGCGGTGAGGTCGGCAACCCGTTCTTCCGGATGGCGCCCTCATGGGCCGTCGTCCCGCTCGCCGTCCTGGCGACGATGGCCACCGTCATCGCCTCCCAGGCGTTGATCTCGGGAGCGTTCTCGCTGACCGCCCAGGCGGTGCAACTCGACTACCTGCCGCGCCTGGCGATCCACCACACATCATCGATGCACATCGGCCAGATCTACGTCCCGCTTGTGAACTGGTTGCTGATGATCGGCTGCGTCGGGCTCGTCATCGGGTTCCAGACCTCCAGCAACCTCGCTGCGGCCTACGGCATCGCCGTAACCGCCACGATGGCCATCACCACCCTGCTCTTCTACAGGGTCGTGCGCGACCGGTGGCACTGGAGCACACCAAAGGCGCTGGCCGTCATCGTGCCCCTGTTCCTGATCGACCTGGCGTTCCTCGCCGCCAACATCCCCAAGATCCCCGACGGAGGATGGCTGCCCCTGCTCGTGGGGTTCGTCCTCGTGATCCAGATGACCACATGGCGCCGTGGGCGAGCCACCGTCGCCCAGATCCTGCAACGCGGTCAGCGCCGCACCGAGCAGGTCATCGCGGCAGCGGAGGCCGAAGGCGTCGTCACCGTCGACGGGACGGCGATCTACATGTTCAAGGACCCAGGATCCGCCCCGCCGGCGCTGATCTCCAACCTTCGCCACAACCATGTCCGCCACGAGACCACTGTCGTCCTCTCCGTGATCGCGTCGCAGGCGCCCCGCATCGACCCGGGCGCACGCGTGGCCGTGACGTCCGTGCGATCGGGTGTGTTCCAGATCGTCATCACGTTCGGGTACATGGATGACCACGACGTCCTCGCCGAACTACGTCAGGTCCACCTCCACGGACGTCCGCTCGACGTCGACGAAGCCAC
>JBEVOM010000215.1:0-10754 GCA_040507575.1 Ilumatobacteraceae bacterium | reverse complement strand
ATCGAGCTGATGGTCGACGCGGCGCGCGCCGCGGCGGCCGACGCCGGTGCGCCACGGCTGCTCGAGCAGGTCCAGCTCGTGGCTGCTGCCGGCGGCTGGTTCCGCTACCGCAACCCGGCCCAACTCGTCGCGGAGCGGATCGGCGCCCCCGACGCCGCCACGGTCCTGTCGGCGACATCGGGCACGGCACCCCAGGACATGGTGGCGCTGGCCGCCGAGCGCATCGCCCGTGGCGACCTCGACGTCGCCCTCGTCGTCGGCGGCGAGGCCCGGTGGTCGCACCAGCGACTGAAGCGGGAAGGTCTCGCACCCCCGTGGACGGACGAGCCGGGCACCGGCGAGCCCGAGCCGATCTCGGCGTTCTCCGACGAGATGATGTCGGAGGCCACCGCGCTCGGCGCGCCGGTCGTCGCCTACGCGTTGTTCGAGGACAGCCTGCGGTCGTCGAGCGATGAGACGATCGACGTCCACCGCGAGCGCATCGCCGCGCTGTGGGCCGGCTTCAGCGAGGTTGCGGCGTCGAACCCGTTCGCGTGGGACCGCACGCCGAGGACGTCCGCCGAGGTCGGCGGGCCCACACCGCAGAACCGGATGATCGCGTTCCCGTACACGAAGGCGATGGTCGCCAACAACACCGTCGACATGGCCTCGGCGCTGTTGCTGTGCAGCGTCGTCGCGGCCCGCGCCGCGGGAGTGGAGCGCGACCGGCTGGTGTTCCCGCACGTCGTGACGAGCGGCCACGAGACGTGGCGGGTGATCGAGCGCCACGACCTCCACGGCTGCCCGGCGCTGAGCACGGCGGGTCGGGCGGCGTTCGCGCACGCTGGTCTCGGGCCCGATGACATCGAGCACATCGACCTCTATGCCTGTTTTCCGGCGATCGTCCAGATGTCGGCGCAGGCGCTCGGTCTGGGTTTCGACCGTCCGCTCACCGTGACCGGCGGCCTCGGGTTCGCCGGTGGCGCGGTGGCCAATGCCGTCGGCCACTCGATCGCCGCGATGGTGCCGCGAGTGCGGGACGGTGGCTGGGGTCTCGTCCACGGGAACGGCGGGCTCGCCACCAAGCATTCGTTCGCCGTCTACGCCGATCACCCGCCGACCGCGTTCGCCCGCATCGACGTCCAGGACGCGGTCGACCACGCCGCCCGTCGCGAGCTGCCGGCGGATTGGTCCGGCCGGGCGGTGGTCGACGCTGCGACGGTGGTGTACGACCGCGAAGGCCCGGCGCACGTGATCGCCGCGGTCCGCGACGGTGACGGGCGGGCGTGGGCGCGCAGCACCGATGCCGCCGTGATCGCCACCACCATGGACGAGGGCCTGGCCGGTGCCGTGGTCCACCGTGGTGCGACGGGCACGCTCGAGCCCTGAGGTCGGCCCACGCGCTCAGGACGGGCGGCATACCATCGACGATCCGCCCCTCTAGCTCAATGGAAGAGCAGTGGACTTTTAATCCATTGGTTCAGGGTTCGAGCCCCTGGGGGGGCACGACATGAGCACCATCACCGCCGGGCTCTTCGCCGATCTCGGCGCGGACGTCGCCGGGGAGGCGTTCGGCCGGCTCGACGTGCTCGTCAACTGCGCCGGCGGGAGTCGCACGAAACCGTTCGAGGAGACCGTGACGGCTGATCTCGACGCCATCATCGCGCTCGACCTGCGCGGCCCCTGGGTGCTCAGCATGGCCGCCCGCGAGCTCCTGACGGCCGATGGCGGCGGGTCGATTGATCCCGTGCGATGAACGCCGATCACGATACGCGCCCCGAACCCGTCGACTACGACGCCGAGCTGCGGCGGCACGACGACATCCTGCGCCGGGCGTGGGGCATCCAGGCCGGCGACCACGTCCTCGACATCGGCTGCGGGACCGGGCACACGACCCGGCGGGCGGCCCGCGCCGCCGGTGCGGGCAGCGCGCTCGGGGTCGACGTCTCGGCGCCTGCGATCGGGCGTGCCCGCGAGCTCGCTCGGGCCGACCACCTCGGCAACGTCACGTTCGAATGTGCCGACGCGCAGATCCATCGCTTCCCGCCCGGACGGTTCGACGTGGCGATCAGCAGGTTCGGCACGATGTTCTTCGACGATCCGCTCGCCGCGTTCGCGAACATCCGCGTGGCGCTGCGCCCCGACGGACGCCTGGTGATGATGGTGTGGCAATCCCGGGACCGCAACGAGTGGGACGTCGCCATCCGCCAGTCCCTCGGTGGAGCGCATGGCCCGGCTGCCCTCGCTGCGGCCGGGCCGGACCCGTTCTCGCTGGCCGACCCGCCGACGGTGACGGCGATGCTGGCGACGGCAGGATTCGCCGACATCGCCTTCACCGAGGTCGCCGAGCCCGTCTTCTACGGCTCGGACCCGGACATTGCCCTCCAGTGGGTGCGGGGCTTCACCAGCACCAGCTCCGCACTCGAGCAGCTCGATCCCGGCGAGTCGGGACGGGCCGTCCGGCGTCTGCGCACGGCTCTCGCCGCGCACCTGCGCGACGACGGTGTCTGGTTCGGCTCCCGGGCCTGGATCGTCACCGCGATGGCCCGGCGGCCCGTCGGGGTCGTCCTCAGCTGACGGTCATCCGGGCCGTGTGCGGGCCGAACTCGTTGGCGACGACGGCGACGAGGTCGCACGCGAAGCCTCCACGTCGGGCGTGCTCGCGCACGGCGTCCTCGTCGTCGGTCTCGTGGACGCAGTACAGCTTGTCGCCGGCGACGTAGCTCGTCACCCAGCGGTACGGGACGCCGAGCGTGGCGACGACCTCGTTGGAGGTCGTGGCGATCTCCGCCAGTTGACCCTCGGTCAGCTCGCTCGCGCCGGGAATGTTGCGCTCGATGACGAATCGCTTCATGGTGCTCGTTCTCCTCTGTTCTCGGTCGGTGCGCCGTGCGCCGACGTGCTTCATCGTGCGCCCCGGCCGTGCGGCGGACATCGGGAAGCGATGCCCAGATTCCGGCCGGACGTCGGCGCGGGAGGGGGTCGATCGTCCGCGAGCGGCTCGCTCCGGACAGGTCCGTCGCGGATCAGTAGGCTCGGCGACGTGTGGTTGCTCGAACGAGCGGCAGAGCTCGCCACGCTCGACGCCCAGTGGGCGCAGGCCCGACGGGGCCGAGGCGGACTGGCGGTGGTCAACGGGGAACCGGGCGCGGGGAAGACGTCGCTGCTGCGCGCGTTCGTGGACGCCCCGTCGATCGACACCGCGGTGCTCTGGGGCTCGTGCGATCCACTCTCCACCCCGCGTCCGCTCGGGCCGCTCCACGACGTCGCCGCGCAGCTCGACCCGGCGTCGCGGGCGGCGTTGGCCGAGGCGGAGCAGTCCCACGAGATCTTCAGCACCGTGTTCACGCACCTGGCCGCGTCGCCGACCGTGCTCGTCGTCGACGACATCCACTGGGCGGACCAGGGCACCGTAGACCTGCTGCGCTACGTGCTGCGCCGCATCGGGTCGACCCGCAGCATGGTGCTGGCGGCGCTGCGCGAGGACGAGGTCGCGCCCGACCACCCCGTGCGGGCCTTGCTCGGTGACGTCGCCCGGTCCACCGATGCGACCTCGATCGCGCTGCGTCCGCTGAGCCTCGACGCGATCACGGATCTCGTGGGCGGTCGTGCTGTCGACGCGGCGCGGATCGAGCGGCTGACCGGTGGCAACCCGTTCTTCGTCACCGAGATGCTCGACCAGGAGGGCGACGAGGTGCCAGCCTCGGTCCGCGACGCGATCCTGGCGAGGACGGCCTCTCTCGACGCCGAGGCCTGGGACGTCGCCCACCTCCTGGCGGCGGCCCCGGAGGCGATCCCCGACCACCTGCTGGCCGGCCTCTCGATCGGTCTGCCGCCGCTGCGGGCCCTCGATCAGGCGGGCCTCATCCGCCGTGGTTCCCGCGGCGTCGCGTTCCGCCACGAGCTGTGTCGCCTGGCGATCGCCTCCACGATCCCGCCCGGCGGCGAGGTCGGGCTCCACCGGCGGATGCTGACCGCCCTCGAGGCGAGTCCGCCGGCGGACGCCGCCGTGCTCACCCACCACGCCCTCGGAGCAGGGGACGCGGTCCGGGTGCTCCGGTACGCCACCGATGCTGCTCGGGTCGCCACTCGTTCCGGCGCCCGCCGGCAAGCGGCCGCGCTGCTGGAGATCGCGCTCGATCGGGGTGCGGTCGCGTCGTCGGACCAGCAGGCCGAGCTCTTGGAGTGGCTGGCCGAGGAGTACTACCTGATCGATCGGCTCGACGACGCGATCGCCGCGATGGATCGGGCGATGGTGCTGCGACGGCGGGCCGGTGACGTGGCCGGTGTCAGCGCCGACCATCACGCGCTGTCGGTGTACCACTGGTACAACGCCGACCGCGACGTGGCCGAGCGCCACGCCGCCCACGCCATCGCGGTCTTCGACGGCGACCACGGCGACCACGACGGCGACGACGGCGACGACGGCGCGGCGCCATCGCCGGCGAGCGTCCCGCTGGGGCACGCGTACGCCATGCAGGCCTACCTCGCCATCCACACCAGCGATCTCGACGACGCCGAACGGCTCGTGACGATGGCTGCCGAGATCGGCGAGCGCAGCCAGGACCGGATGCTCAGCGTGCGGGCCGGGCTCATCGACGGGATCTGTCGCGTGATCGGCGGCGACGAGACTGGGCGTGACGCCATGCTCGAGCTGCTCGGCTCAGCCGACGACCACTTCGACGAGGTCTACTCCAGCGGCTGGAGCAACCTCACGTACATGGACGTCGAGCAACGCCGCCTGGGCGAGGCGGCGGCGATGTTCGACATCAGCCTGCCGCTCACGGTCGAGCGCGAGCTGCCGATCTGCCGGGTCTGGCAACTCGGGTCGCGCGGTCGCCTGGAGATGATGCGGGGCCGTTGGGACGACGCCGCTCGCGACGCCGACGACGTCCTCGCCGGACCGAGCGCGCCGCTGGCCCGCACGTGGCCCTTCCTGGTCCGCGGGCTCATCGCCCTGCGCCGCACGGGCGAGACCAACGACGACATCGATGCCGCATGGGAGCTGGCCGATCGGTACGGCGAGGCCATCCGGCTCCTCCCGGCGGCCGCCGCGCTGGTCGAGCAGGTGTGGCTGACCGGGATCGACGACGCCCGCCTCACCGTCTGCCGAACGCTGCTCGACGCGCCGTTCAAGGCCGGTCTCGAGTGGGCCCGCGGCGACCTCGCGAGCTGGATGCAGCGGCTCGACCCGGACCTCGACGTGACTGCACTGCTCGACCACGTCGCCGAGCCCTTCCGGCTCGGGCTCACCGGACGGCACGCCGATGCCGCGGCGCGGTGGGCGGCCCGTTCCGCGCCCTACGAGCAGGCGCTGGGCCTGGCCGTCACCGGCGACGCTGACGACGCGCGCGCCGCCGTCGACATCCTCGACGGCCTCGGCGCCGACGCCGTGGCGGCCAAGGTCCGCCTCGACATGCGCGCCCGGGGCCTGACGCAGGTCCCGGCCCGGCGGCGGGCATCGACCATCGCCAACCCGGGCGGGCTCACCTCGCGCGAGGTCGACGTGCTGCGCCTCCTCGACGAGGGGCTGACGAACGCCGAGCTCGCGCAGCGGCTGTACATCTCGAAGAAGACCGTCGACCACCACGTCTCGGCGATCCTCACCAAGCTGCAGGTCGGCAACCGACGCGTCGCCACCAGGACTGCTCGCGAGCTGGGCCTCCTGGACTGATCGGCGACGGCCGTCACCGGGTCGTCGGTACCGGCGACGCCACGACATGGGGATCCACTCCCGATGTGCGGCGACGCGCCGACGGTCACGGTGGACGCACCCGGCGCGACGGACGTGCCGGCGAGCGAAGGACGACGAACCCGTGCACCGATCCATGCCGACCCTCACCCACACCCTCACCGTCGGCGACCCCGCGGTGGGGCGTGCTACCGACACCGCCGGCCGGCTCGGGGTGTCACCGGACCCGACCGCCCGCACCTCGTCGGGCCCGCGGCCACCCTCAGGCGGCGCACCATGAAGCCGCTGCTGACCATGGCGCTGGTCCTCGTCGAAGTCGCGCTCTGGCAATGGCGTGTCGCGGTCACCGGCCGAGGGCAGTTCCTGCGCGGCGCCGTGCTCGGTGGCGTCGGCGCGGTCATCCAGATCACCGTCGTCGTCCGAGTGGTCGGCGACCTCGGCAGCCTGACGAGCGTCGCCGGGTACGCCCTCGGGGTCGCCCTCGGCGTGGCCGCCGGCGGACTGCTCGATCGCCGGGCCACGCCCCAGATGCTCAAGGTGCAGGTGATCGCCCCGGCCCGGCGCGGGCTCCCGGACGGCCTGCGGGCCGGCGGTTGGCCGACGACAGCGTTCGTCGCCCGCGGCGATGCCGAGGAGCTCGACGTCATCACCATCGCGATCGACGCACGGCACCTCGGCGACCTGGAGGGCTTCGTCGACACGCTGGCCCCCGACGCCGGGTGGATCATCGAGCGCATGGTCAGCGGTCGGGGCCTCGCCGTCCCGATCGCCGCGTAGTGCCGGGCCCGTCCCGGCGCGTCCTGACTCTGGCGTATCTCGTCGTCGTCGGCTATGTCTTCAGGCTGTGGCGATCACCGAAGTCAAGATCCACCCGGCGATCGGCATCGCCCGCGTGGGCAACAGCCCGACCGAGTTCTTCATCGGTCCCGAGCGTCGGTGGGATCGTGCCGCCCCTCAGGGCGGATACAAGGACCTGCAGTGCCGGGTCAAGCGGCAGGCGGCCCGGTTCCGGGTGTTCGCCTACCACGACAACGGCCCGCCGACCGAGATCACTGCGGCGGACGGTGACATCTCGTGGACGGTGCACCTGGCCAACCGGAAGGCGACCGCGGCCGGCAACGTCGGGCCCCCGGCCGACTTCATCATCGATCCTGGCACGCGGACCCTCGACGGGCCCGATCAGCAGGCACTGTTCGACACAGGCACCATCACGCTGCCGGCGGCGCCGGTCACGACCGTCCCGTTGGGCGAGATCCGAACCGACGACGACGGTCGCTTGCTGGTGCTCGGCGGGTTCGGCCACTCGGCGTCACCGCTCGGCGTACCCCTCAACGGGTTCAACCCGGGCTGGTACGACGACACGTCCGACGGGCCGGTCACGGCGACCGTCACGATCGGCGCGGACACGTTCGTCGCGACGGGCGCGTGGGTGGTGGTGGCTCCGCCGAAGTTCGCTCCGCCGGTCGACAACGTCGTCAGCCTGTGGGACATGCTGTTCAACCAGTTCGTCGTGCAGGGCACCCTGACCGCGCCGGCGACGCCGTCGTACACGAACGACATCTACCCCATCCTCAACGCAGCCAACGACGCCGCAGGAGTCCGCGAGACGGCGGCCGGGCACCACGGGTTCGTCCACCCGGTGACGGATCCCGCCGCGCGCCTCGCGATCTTCAACGAGCTCAAGCCCATCGGGAGCATGCCGCCGCTCCAGAACGTCGGGCTGACCCTGACGCAGCGCCAGATGATGGAGCTGTGGAAGGACGGCATGTTCATCGACGACTGGGCCGGCGCACCGGTGCCGGCGGCGACGGTGACCCCCGACGAGCTCGACCGGGCGGGCCTCGAGAACGCGGTCGGCGGGTCGTTCGACCCGGGTGTCGAGGTCAACCCGATGTCGGTGCTGGCCCACTTCGTGGCGCCGTTCCGGCTGGTGGAATCGGCGAACGTACCGGCCGGCCAGTTCACCCGGAACCTCATGGTGCCCTGGCAGTTCGACTTCTATCACTGTGGGAACGACTGGTGGCCGGTCCCGCGCCCGAACCAGGTCATGCGGGCAGGCGCCTACGCCCAGTGGGCACTGCCGGGCGTGTCGTCGGGCAGTGACATGGTGCAGAAGTGGCACACGTTGGGGTTCGTGATCCGCCAGGGCGCCGACCTGGTCGAGGTCGACCGGTGCGATCTGGCCAACGCCGTCGTCAACCTGGTGACGCCGGCGCTCGCGTTCACGGACATCGCCCAAGGCCCGCTCGGAACAGGCCGGACGGTGTCGCGTGCGGCCGTGTTCGAGGTCACCTCGCCGGTGGCCGTCACCCTGGACGTCACAAGTGGGCCGACGGACCCGAGCCTCACCGTCACCTCCGTCGACCCACTCGTCGCTGGGCCCACGGCGGTCGGCGAGGTGCTCGAGGCCAGGGTGCGCGTCGCGTACAGCGCGCCCGACGCCACCCACAGCGTCCTCGACTCGATCACCGTCACGTGCGCCGAGACGTCCCAGACGTGGATCATCCCGATCGCCGCCAACGCCGTGCCCCGCAAGGTCGCGTCGGTGGCGCTCGTGCTCGACAAGTCGGGCAGCATGAACGAGGACCGCGGCGACGGCCTTGGAACGAAGAACCAGAGCCTCCGCGATGCCGCCCAGGTCTTCGTCGACGTGATGCTCGGCGGGGACAAGGTGTCGCTGGTCGCGTTCAACCAGGATGCGGTCCTGGTCGAAGCGCTCACGACGCTCGGCGACCCGGCCGATGCGGCCGACCCGGGGCGGGTGGCCGTCGCCGCCGCCATCGCCGGCCCGGGGCTGGACGCCGGCGGCTCGACGTCGATCGGCGACGGCATCCATGAGGGCCGTCTGACGCTCGCCGGCGACCCCGCGGCCGTCGCCGCGCTCGTGGTGCTGACCGACGGCAAGCAGAACCAGCCCCTGTGGATCGCCGACGTCGCGGCCGAGATCGACGAGCGCACGTACGCCATCGGCCTCGGCACGGCGGCGAACACGAGCGCTGCCGAGCTGCAGGCGCTGTCCGGCAACAACGGCGGCTACCTCCTGGTGACCGGCCCGATCACCGGCGACAACGCCTTCGTGCTCGAGAAGCACTTCCTGCAGATCCTGTGCGGCATCTCGAGCGCGGAGGTCGTGCTCGATCCATCGGGCGTGCTCGTGCCGGGCCAGGAGCAACGCATCCCGTTCTCGCTCGCCGAGGGCGATCGTGCCGTCGACGTGATCGTGCTCACCGACGAGCCGTCAGCAGTGCGGTTCCGCATCCAGACCCCGGGCGGCCAGCTCATCGACCCGGTCGTGGCGTCGCAGCTCGACGGAGTCGACTTCGTCGTCGGCTCCAAGGTGGCGTACTACCGCTTGACGCTGCCCGTCGAGGTGCGCCGCGGTCGTCCCGACCACGGCGGGACCTGGCAGGCCATCGTCGAGCGGCCGATCGACGGCGGCGGCGACGACGACGGGGGTGGTCGGGTTCGGCGCAGGACGCCCTTCTCCGTGGTCGTCCACGCATGGTCGGACCTCGCGTTCACGGCCGCCGTGCGCCAGGACGGTCTCGAGCCCGGAGCGCAGGCTTTCATCACCGCGACGCTGACCGACGCCGACGTCCCGGTCGACTCGGCGCGGGTTTGGGCCGAGGTCACGTCACCGGCCGGTGACACGTCGCGCGTCGAGTTGGCGCGGCGCGATGCGCGTTGGGAGGGCTCGGCGACGATGCCCGTCGCCGGCACCTACTCCTTGCGGGTCCGGGCGTCGGGTTCGAGCGCCACCGGCGCCGCCTATCAACGTGAGCGGACGATGACGACCTCGGTGTGGCACGGGGGCAGCACCGACGTCGTGCGCCGTCCGACCGACGAGGCAGCCGCATTGATCGGCTGTCTCGTCGAGCACGTCGTCAGCAGCAAGCGACTCGCCGAGCTCCTCCGGCGTTCCGACGTCGACGTGGACGCGATCATGACGTGCCTGCGATCGCGTGACCGAGGGCGCGACGAGTGAACCGCCAGCGCGCCGTCGACGTGGTCGTCGTCGGTGGCGGACCGGCCGGCGGCGCGGCGGCGTTGCGGCTGGCCCGGGCCGGTTGCTCCGTCGTCATCGCCGAACGCTCCGACTACGTCCGGCCACGGATGGGCGAGACGCTCCCGCCCATCATCAACCTCGAGCTGTCCGAGCTCGGCCTCCTCGACACGTTCGTCGCCCAGCGCCCGACCCCGTCCCACGAGTCAGCGAGCGCGTGGAGCGACGTTGCGGTCACGGCGCGCTCCACCATCTTCGACCCCTACGGAGTCGGCTGGCACGTCGACCGCGCCCGGTTCGACGCCATGTTCACGGACGGCGCGGCCGGCGCGGGCGCCACCGTCATGTGTCGCGCCGACGTGCACGCGGTCACCCGCGAGGCCGACGGGAGCCTTACCGTCGTGATCGACCACCCGGGCGGCCGGAGGGTGGTCCCGTCCAGGGAGGTCGTCGACGCGACCGGGCGTTCGGCGCGGATCGCCCGAGCGCTCGGTGCCACCAGTCGCCGCCTCGACACCCTGGTCGCCGTCTCGGTCGTGTGTGAGCTGCCCCCCGGCGTCGCACCAGGCGACACGTTCGTCGAGGCGGCCGCAGACGGCTGGTGGTACGCGTCCCCGTTGCCTGGGGGCCGTCGCATCATCTCGTTCTTCACCGACTCGTCCATCGCCCGGTCGATGGGCGTGACCGACCCCTCGGGGTGGTGGGAAGCACTCCACCGCACGGACCACGTCGTCCACCTCGCCCGTCAGGCCGTGCCGACGGCACGTCCCACGGTTGCATCGGCGGCCAGCCGCGTCCTGTCCCCGGCCGCTGGAGACGACTGGATGGCGATCGGTGACGCCGCGCTCGCCGTCGACCCGCTGTCGTCGTCGGGTGTCGCCAACGCCCTCGCCTGGGCCCGGGCGGCGAGCGCGGTGTTGGCCGGCCCGGCGGCGGGGCGCGTCGCGGGCGCTGTGGCGTACGACGCCTCGATCGCCGCGGCTGCGGCCCGGTACGTCGCCGAGCGGGCCCGGTACTACGGCCTCGAGGAGCGGTTCGCCGATGCGCCGTTCTGGCAGGCCCGGCGAGCGGCCGTCGACC
>JBEVOM010000064.1:0-34423 GCA_040507575.1 Ilumatobacteraceae bacterium | reverse complement strand
AACTCACAGCGATTCGCGGCCATTGCCGAACGCGTGCCTGGTCCGCGAACCACCCACGGAGCGTCACAAGAGCCCTACCGAGACTCGGCGCGCCGAGACGCCGGTGCGGGCGGAGACACAAACTCCCAGTGACCGGCCCGACCGTCAGCGCAACGCGGTGGGTGGCTGTCAGCGGATGCCGAGACGGCGGAGGGCGGCTTCTCGGAGGACGGCGCCCGGCCGAGTGGGCGCGACGAGCAGCGCGGTCGTGTGGATCGCCGTGCCCTTCGGCGTCGCCGCTCGCGGGGCGAGGACGGCCGTCGCGGCCTCGACCAGCTCGATCTCGACGGCCACGCCGGGGGTCGGGCCGGTGAGGTCGAGCGCTGTGACGCGATCATGCGCGGCGACCACCCCGATGGCCTCGATCTGGCGCCGCGGCAGCATCACGGTCTCGGCCAGCACGACCGGGTCGTGGACGACGAGGCCGGCCGGCACCGCGACCAGCCAGCGGCGGGCCAGCTGGTGCCACCGGATCGGGAGCACCCACGCCGCACCGACGGCGAGGACGGTGCTGACCCCAGCGAGGATCCACGACCGGGCCGCCCACGCCATCGGCGCGATCAGCAGCACCGCGACCCACAGTGCCCACGTCGCCACCGTCGCCGCGAGGTACCCGTACGGTGCCCGGAGCGGGAAGCGGTCCTCGTCGCCGTACGCCTCCGCCTGGACGTAGACCCGTCCGGTGTCGGCCGATCCGACCAGGACGCCGGCGACGACCGCCGGGACGGCAAGGGCCATCACGGCACCGCCGTCGGCCCCGGCGACGAACGTCAGGGCGGCGACGACGGTGGCGGTGGGGACGACCGCCCGCACCGCGGTGAGCATCGCCACGCCGGGCACCGCCAGCGCGAGCGCGCCCGCCGCCCAGCCGACCCATGCGCCCGCGGTGGCCGTGAACTGGACCGCATCGCTGCGCTCGGCGACGGCGCCACCGACGGCCCGGTCGCCGACCAACGCGATCGCCAGCCACGCGGCGCGGGCGCCCCACAGCGTGAGGCGACCGGCGGTTCGTCGTTCGGCGGTCTCGGCCACCTCCGCACACTTGCCGACGGCGGTCGGCAGTGGCGAACGACCGGGCCCCAACTGGATCAGACCGTTCGGTTCGATCCGTCGCCGGAACGTCGCGTCGGCTAAGAGTAGAGAGCTTCAGGCCCGTGCACCGCACGGCGGAAGTCGCACCCAGCGTGAGGTGCGGGAAGGGATGGTGATGGTGGCGGTGGGAGCACCCGTCGGGTCCGCAGCAGCTGGCGGCGCGTACCCGCGCCTGCGGCCGGTGGACGTCGTCGACGCGCGCGCCGTCCCCCCACTCGGCGAGCGGCTGCGGGCCGGCGCGGCGACGGGCATCGGTAGCCTGCCGCACCGCTCCGTCTACGATGCAGCCGCGTTCGCTCTGCGGGAGTACGACCTGCCCGCGATCCCGACGCTGCCCCGCCGGTCACCGGCGGAAGGGATGGTCGCGCAGGCGATCGTCGGCATCCAGGGGATCTCGGTCGGGCAGTACGGCTCGATCGCCGTCGACGTCGACCGCATCGACCCCGACGCCCCCGTCGCCACCGACCTCGGCAACGACGCCTACGCCGGCATCCACGCGTTCTTGGAGGTGGCCGTCGCCCGAGGCTACGAGGGGCCGGTCAAGTGGCAGTTCGTCGGACCCGTGACGCTCGGAGCCGCGCTGACCCGCGCCGGCGTCCCCGCCGACATCGCGTTCCGGGTCGCCGTCGCCGCCGTGCGTGCGCACGTCGCCACCGTCGCCGGAGCCGTCGCCCACGCGCTGCCGGCGTCGCCGCAGACCGTGTGGCTCGACGAACCCTGGTTCGGCGAGCTGATGCATCCGGGCTTCCCGATCGCCCCCGACCCGGCGATCGACATGCTGTCGGGCGCGATGGCCGTCGTGGAGCGGTTCGCCACGGTCGGCGTGCACTGCTGCGCCGACGTCGACATCGCCTCGCTGCTCGCCGCCGGGCCGCAGGTGCTCGCCGTCCCGGCCCGTCCGCAACTCGCGGCCGTTGCCGGCTACCTGGTGCGGTTCCTCGACCGCGGCGGGCGCATCGCCTGGGGTGTCGTGGCGACCGATGGCCCCATCCTCACCACGGGCGACCGCTCCTGGCGCCAGCTCAGCGACCTGTGGTGCGACCTCGTGGCCCGCGGGGCCGACCCGATCCAGCTGCGCCAGTGCTCGCTGGTGACGCCGCACTGCGGGCTCGGACTGCACACGCCCGTCGTGGCCGACCGCGTCATGCAGATCGTGCGCGAGATCGGTCGCCGGATCGGCGACCAGGCCGTGGCCAGCCGCTTCGCGCTCGGCGCCTGACGCCCGTCGCGCACGCCTCACCGCGCACCCTCACCGCGCACCCCTCACGTAGCCTCGGCACCGTGAGCAACGCGGACGCCGCTGCCGGCACCGGCGACACCGGCGACACCGGCGGTGCGGGGGCCAGTGGTGCCGACGACGCGGCGGCCCGGATGGGGACGCTGAGCGAGCTCGTCGCCTACCACAACCACCGGTACCACGAGCTCGACGACCCGGAGATCACCGACGGGGACTACGACCTGCTCGTGCGGGAGCTGCGCCGCCTCGAGGCCGAGCACCCCGATCTCGTGGTCGAGGGCACGGCCAGCCAGGACGTCGGCGGCGCGCCGAGCTCGCTGTTCGCGCCGGTCGTGCACTCGGTGCCGATGCAGAGCCTCGACAACGCGATGAGCGCCGAGGAGCTGACGGCGTGGGGCCAGCGCGTGGCCCGAGCTCTGCCCGACGAGACGGTGCGGTTCGTGTGCGAGCTCAAGATCGACGGTCTGGCGATGAGCATCCGCTACGAGGCCGGGCGCTACGTGCAGGCGGCGACGCGCGGCGACGGTCGCACCGGAGAGGACGTCACGGCCAACGTGGCCACGATCGGCGTCGTCCCGAAGCAACTCGTGGCCGCGAAGGGCGCGCCGGTGCCCGAGGTGGTGGAGGTTCGCGGCGAGGTGTACCTGCCGGTGGCCAGCTTCGAGCGGATGAACGAGGAGGCGGCGGCTGCTGGTGAGCGCCTGTTCGTGAACCCGCGCAACGCCGGTGCCGGGAGCCTGCGCCAGAAGGACCCGTCCGTGACGGCCAAGCGCGACCTCGCGTTCTGGGTGTACCAGCTCGGCGAGGTCGTCGGGGGCCCGCCGCTGGCCCGGCACACCGACAGCCTGGCGTTCCTCCGCGCGCTCGGGTTCCCGGTCAACCCGGAGGTGAAGGTCTTCGAATCGCTCGAGGACGTCGCCGCCCACTGCGTCCACTGGCAGCAGCACCGTCACGATCTCGACTACGAGATCGACGGCGTCGTCGTCAAGATCGACGACGTCGAGCAGCGCACTCGGCTCGGGTCCACCTCGCGGGCGCCGCGATGGGCGATCGCGTACAAGTTCCCCCCGGAGGAGCGCACGACCGTGCTGCGCGACATCCAGGTCTCCATCGGTCGCACCGGTCGAGCCACACCGTTCGCCATGCTCGAGCCGGTGTTCGTGGGCGGGTCGACCGTCGGCGTCGCGACGTTGCACAACGAGGACCAGGTCAGGGCGAAGGACGTGCGGCCGGGCGACACGGTGATCGTGCGCAAGGCGGGCGACGTGATCCCCGAGGTCGTCGGCCCGGTCGTGTCGATGCGCCCGAGGGGGACGAAGCCGTGGACGTTCCCCACGACGTGCCCGGGTTGTGGCACCGAGCTCGTGCGTCTCGAGGGCGAGGCCGACACGCGCTGCGTCAACCCCGCCTGCCCGTTCCAACGTGATCAACGCGTCATCTACTTCGCCTCCCGTGGCGCGATGGACATCGAGGGGCTGGGCGAGCGCACGGTGGCCCAGCTCACGTCCACCGATCCGCCGCTCGTGCGCGACGCCGCCGACCTGTACTCCCTCGATGCGGAGGCGCTGCTGCAGCTCGAGGGTTTCGGCCAGGTCAGTGCCGACAAGCTCGTCGCGGCGATCGACGGGTCCCGGACGCGCCCGCTGCCGCGCCTGTTGACGGCGCTCGGGGTCAAGCACCTCGGGCCCGCCGCGTCACAGGCGCTGGCGACGGAGTTCGGCACGCTGGACGCGGTGATGGACGCACCGGCCGAGGAGCTGGCCGACGTCGAGGGCCTCGGCCCGATCATCGCCCGGTCGATCGCCACGTGGTGCTCCCTGGAGGCGAACCGTGACTTCATCGACCGGCTGCGGGCCGCTGGCGTCGACTTCGGGGTGCCCGTGCCGCGCACCCCGAAGGCGCCCCAGGTGCTGGCCGGCAAGGCCGTCGTGGTGTCGGGGACGTTGGAGGGCTACACCCGCGAGGAGGCCGAGCAGGCGATCATCGCCCGCGGCGGCAAGAGCCCGGGGAGCGTGAGCGCGAAGACGTACGCACTCGTCGTCGGCGACAGTCCCGGCGCCAGCAAGGTCACCAAGGCGGAGGCCGCAGGCATCCCGATCCTCGACGCCGCCGGGTTCGCCCACCTCCTCGAGACCGGCGAGCTCCCCGACGCCGACTGACCGGGCCGACTGACCGGGCCGACTGACCGGGGCCGACTGACCGGGCCGAGCGTGTGCGGGCGGCACCCCGAGCCCGGCGCGCCGTCCCGGACGGCCTCACCGACCCTGCCGGCGCGGCGCCCGCTTCTCGATGAACGCCGTTGCACCCTCCCGTGCGCCCGCGCTCCCGAACACGACGGGGAGCAGCTCCTCGCGACGCTCGATCGCCCGCCGGCAGTGTCGGTGAGCGGCCAGCCCGACCAGCTCCTTGGCGGCCACCGCCGGCGCAGTTGGCGGCACCGGTCGCCGGCACACCGAGCTGACCGTCGATCAGGCGCACGACGCCGGCCCAGGCCGCCGGGTCGACGGCCGGGGGCGGACCGTCGGAGAACTCCCGCAGGTCCCCGCCTGCGCAGAACGCCGGTCGCCGGTACCGGTGACGACGACGGCCTCGATCGCCGGATCGGCCTCGGCCCCGATCAACGCGAAGCCGAGCGCCTCGGTCACGGTCTAGATCGTGATGAAGGTCCAGGTGTAGCTGCGGGCCCGCGCCTCGCCCTCGACGGTCTTCCAGTAGATGACCTGCACGGTGTGGGCACCGGGCTCGAACGTCTCGATCGGGCCGTCGCCCCCCGGCGTGAACGTCAGGGTGGCGTTCCCCGGCTCGAACACCACGCCGGGGGGGACCGTGACCTGCTCGCCAGGTGTGACGTCGGCCGGGGCCAGCTCGTTCTGGCGGATCGTGGGCAGGGCGACGTCGTCGATCACGAGGCGGCCCTCGTAGCCGTCGAGGAGGTCGACGACGATGTTGGTCTGTTGGAGGACCTGTTCGGCGTCGGGCGCCGGCGTGATCGCCTCGATCGCGCTCGGGAGGTTCGTGACCTCGTCGCCGGTGACCGAACGGGCGAGCGCGACGACGATCAGCACGAGACCCAGCGCGATGACGAGACTGGCCACCGCGAGCTTCGGGTCGATGCGCCGGTACCACGGCCTGTCGATGCCCGGCGCGTTGGTCGCAGCGGTCTCGGCGCCGAGCGCGCCCGCCCCGGTGACCTCGACGACGCCACCGACGTCGCCCGCCTCGGTCGGATGTCCGTCGTCGGGTCTCGTCTCGTCGGTCGGCAGGCTCGGGGCGGCCACCGCACCATCATGCCCGCAGACAGCGCCTCGCATGCCGCGGGCGACGCCTGGCACCACCGGACGGGACCTGGGCGATAGCCTGCCGCGGCGCCGCTTCACGATCACGAGCCCACCCCACCGGACCGAACGAGGACATGAGCGCAGACCCTTCAGCAGAGCGCAGCGGGACCCGCCGCGGCCTCGCCGGGCGGATGCTCGGCGACCGCTACCGGATCCTCCGCGTCGTCTCGGCGGGGTCGAACACGTTGATCGCGGACGCCGAGGACACCGAGGTCGACCGGCCGGTGACGGTGAAGCTGATCCGCCCCGAATGGGCCGAGTCTCCCGAGTTCCGGCGGCGCTTCGAGCGCCAGATGAAGGCGATCTCGTCCCTGTCGCACCCGAACATCGCCGTCGTCCACGACTGGGGCGAGGAGCAGGTCGGCAAGCGGACCACCGTGTACACGGTCGTCGAGCACCTGCCCGGCGGCAGCCTCCGCGACATGTTCGACCGCAGTCGCTACCTCGACCCGTCGCAGGCGCTGATGATCGGGCTGGAGGCGTGCCGGGGCCTCGACTTCGCCCACCGCAAGGGTCTCGTCCACACCCAGCTGACGCCGGCCAAGATCGTGTTCGGTGACGATCGCCGCCTGCGCATCGTCGACTTCGGCCTGGCCCGTCTTCTCGGCGAGCGGGACTGGGTCGAGCCGGCCACCGTCGCCACCCACGTCGCCCGGTACGCCTCGCCGGAGCAGGCACTCGGCCAGCCGATCGACGGCAAGACCGACGTGTACGCGTTGGCGCTCGTGCTGGTCGAGGCGGTCACGGGAACGGTGCCGTTCGCCGCCCGCTCGACGGTCGCCACGTTGTCGGCGCGGGTCGGGCGCCTGATGCCGGTGTCGGCCGACCTCGGTCCGCTCGCCTCGGTGCTGGAGAAGGCCGGCCGTCCGGAGCCCGCTGACCGCTCGACAGCGGCCGAGCTCGGCCGCGGCCTCGTCGGCGCAGCCGAGAAGCTTCCCCGACCCAAGCCCTTGCCGCTGCTCGTCGTCGGGCTCATGGACGACGACCCCAACCACATGCGTCGACCGAACGACCCCACGGGAGGCATCGCCCGCCCGCCGGTCGACGAGGACCTCGTCGCGCTGGTGCCGACGGTCGCCGCGGCCGTCGTGTCCGAGGAGGTCCTGGACCGCGTGATCACCGACGTCGAGGTCCCCGATCTCGACGTGCCGGCGTCCCCGGCGACACCGGAGGCGCCGGCGACACCCGAGGCAGCGACGACGGCGGCCCCAGCCGTCCCGGCGACCGGTGCGCCCATCGCGCCGCCACCGCACCCACCGGCCGTCGGGACAGCCCGGCTGTACGACGGCGACGCCGATCGCACCAAGGACGAGCTGGCCGCGCTGGCCCGTCCGGTGCCCGAGGCCGTCGGGGGTGGTGGCGGTGTCGAGGTCGATCCCGGGGCCATCAGCCCGGCTGTGCCGCACGGCGCGGTCCCCGTCAGCGCCGCCGACGCGCCCGGGCCGGCGGCGTCGCCCGCCGCGCCCCGCCGGCGGCGCCGCTGGCTGCCGTGGGCCATCGCCGTGGTGGTGGTCGCCGCGCTCGCCACGCTGGGGTACGTCGCGTTCACGCTGTTCCAGGTCGAGAAGCACCCGGTGCCCGATCTCATCGGTCAGGACGAGGCGGCGGCCAGGGCCCAGACGGCGGGGTTCGACTGGCCGATCGACGTCGAGCACGACCGCAGCGACGAGTTCCCCGACGTCGGCGAGATCATCCGCACCGCACCGGCGGCGGGGGAGGAGCTCGCCGAGGGTGAGCCGTTCCTCATCGTCGTGAGCGACGGCCCGGAGCTGCGCACGCTGCCCGACCTCGTCGGCGTCACCCGCGCCGACGCCGAGACGACGCTCGCCCGGTTGCGCCTGACCGTCGCCGGTGTCACCGAGCAACCCGACGAGGACGTGCCGACCGGTTCGGTGATCTCGTGGTCGGTGCCGTCGGACCCGTCGCTGGTCACCGGCGGCGAGGTGCTCCCGGACACCGCGGTCGACCTGGTGGTGTCCACCGGTCCCGCGCCGCGCACGATCCCGGCGCTCGCCGGGCGCAGCGTGGCCGATGCGACGACCCAGCTCACGAACGTGCAGCTCACGACGACCGTGGGCGAGGCCGTGTTCAGCGATGACGTGCCCAACGGCAACGTCGTGTCGGTGTCGCCGGAGGCCGGAACCCAGATTCCACGCGGATCGACCGTGACGCTCGTGCCGTCGAAGGGGGTCGACCTCGTGGTGATGCCCGACCTGACCGGCCAGACCTACGACCAGATCCAGACCACGCTCTCCGCGGCCGGCCTCAACGTCGGGTCGATCACCGGCGTCACGACCGGCGTCTTCGTCGAGGGCCGCGTGCTCGGCGCTGACGCGACACCGGGCACGCAGTTCAAGCGGGGCAGCGCGGTCGACCTGGTCCTGCTCTGATCCCAGCTCGCGGGTGTCGGCCGGGCCGCCGGCGGCTTGCTTGATCCGGTCCGGCCGGGAACCAGTAGGTTGCCGCCCGGATGGAGAAAGGACGCTGAGATGGGATCTCTCGATGGGCGCGTGGCGATCATCACCGGCGCAGGTCGCGGCCTCGGCCGCGAGCACGCTCTGCTCTTCGCCGCGGAGGGCGCCAAGGTCGTCATCAACGACCGCGGCGGGGCCAACGACGGAGCCGGTTCGGACGACGGCCCGGCCGACGAGGTCGTCTCCGAGATCGTCGCCAGGGGCGGTGAAGCGGTCGCCAACGGCGACGACGTCGCCGACTGGGACGGCGCCCAGCGTCTGATCAACACGGCCATCGAAGCGTTCGGCGACCTCGACATCCTGGTCAACAACGCCGGGATCCTGCGCGACCGCGTGCTCGTCAACATGACCGAGGCCGAGTGGGACGACGTCGTGCGGGTCCACCTGCGGGGCCACTTCGCGCCGAGCAGGTGGGCGGCCGCGTACTGGCGGGAGGAGGCCAAGAACGGCCGCGCCAAGCCACGCAACCTCGTCCACACGTCGAGCACGTCGGGGCTCCTGTCGAACCCGGGGCAGAGCAACTACGGCGCCGCCAAGTCTGGCATCGCGACGTTCAGCCAGATCCTGGCCAAGGAGCTCGTTCGCTACGACGTGAAGAGCAACTGCATCGCCCCGGCCGCCCGCACCCGCCTGACGCTCTCGACGCCCGGCCTGGACGAGATCATGGCGCCCAAAGAGGGTCTGTTCGACGAGTGGGATCCCGCCAACGTGTCGCCGCTCGTCGCCTACCTGAGCACGGCCACGTGCGCGTTCAACGGTGAGACGTTCTTCGTCCAGGGTGGCGTCGTCCGCCGGGTCAAGTCGTGGGAGATGGGCGAGTCGGTCGAGAACAACGGCACGTGGAGCGTCGCCGGCCTCGGCGAGGCACTCGCCGCCGCCATCCCGACCTGACGCGCGGGCTCAGCGAGACGGTCGGGCTGCTCGGTGCTCAGGCCGTGATGGCCTTGATCTCCTCGGCGATCTGCTGCGACGCCTCGTCGGCAGGCATCGCCATCTGCATCGCCATCAGCTTCATCATGTCGCCCTGCACCGTGATCTTGCCGCCCATGAACGCCTGCATCGCCGCGGCCGGGTCCTGGTCGACGAACAGCGCCTTGGCCGTCTCGTAGTCGGTCGTCACCGTGACGTCGGCGTCGTCCAACGAGCCGAGGTCCATGACCACGTCGCCCGAGGAGGTGTCGAGGTGGGTCTCGATCGTGCCGTCGCCGAACGGCACGCCGGTCACGACCTGGTTCATCCTGATCGGCTGCGTGACCTTGCCGGTCTCGCCGGCGTGGCGCTCCCGGATCGCCTTGGCCTCGGCCATCCATTCGTCGGACAGGAAGGGGTGTGGCATGCCTGGGAATGTAGCGGCGCCCGGTCATCCCCCGATGGCGACGACGCTCGTGGTGACCGCGTCGAGCCAGGCCCGGTCGAGGTCGACACCGAAGCCGGCGCCCTTCGGCACCATCACGTGACCGTCGACGAGGTCGATGGGTTCGGTCACGATGTCCCGGGCCCAGAACCGCCGAGACGCCGAGATGTCGCCGGGCAGCGTGAACCCGTCGAGCGCGGCGAGCGCGGCGTTGGCGGCGCGACCGAGCCCGGTCTCGAGCATCCCGCCGCACCACACCGGGATGCCGCGATCGCGGCACAGGTCGTGGATGCGAGCCGCGGTGAGGTACCCGCCGACCCGCCCGGGCTTGACGTTGACGATCTCGGCAGCACCCAACGTGATGGCGTCGGCGGTGACGGTCAACGAGACGATGGACTCGTCGAGGCAGACCGGCGTCCCGATCGCCGCGGCCAGCTCGGCATGGCCGAGCAGGTCGTCTTCGGGGAGCGGTTGCTCGATGAGCAGCAGGTCGTGCTCGTCGAGGCGCCGGAGGTGCTCGGCGTCGCGGCGCGTGTAGGCAGCATTGGCATCGACCTGGAGTGGCATGTCCGGGCCGATCAGCGCCCGCACCTCGGCCACCGGTTCGAGGTCCCAGCCGGGCTCGATCTTCAGCTTGATGCGGACGTAGCCGTCGTCGACGTAGCCGGCGACGGCGGCGAGCAGGTCGTCGATCGTCGGATGGATGCCCACGCTGACCCCGCTCGGTATGCGGTCGCGGGTGACACCGAGGAGATCGGCGTACGAGCGCCCGTCGGCCCGGAGCTCGGCATCCAGCACGGCCATCTCGAGGGCCGCCTTCGCCATCGGGTGGCCCCGCACGGGCTCGAGCGTGGCGGCGACATCGGATGCCCGGAGGTCGCTGACCGCGGCGAGACGGGGGACCAGCACCTCCCTCATCACGAGCTCGGCACCGGCCACGTACTCCGAGGAGTACGTGGGCTCGTCGCCGGCCACGCACTCGCCCCATCCCTCGCTGACGACGCCGTCGCGCTCGACGTCGGCCCGCACGAGCAGGATGCGCCGTTCGGTCTGCGTGCCGAAACTGGTCCGGAACGGGGTGACCAGCGGCAGGTGGATCTCGCGGAGCTCGCGGATCGTCGCACTCACGCGGCGCTCCGCCCGCTCACGGGCCGATGTCCAGGAGGTACTCGCCGGTGCGGGTGAAGCCGACGACGCGCGCACCGGCGTGCAGGGCGTCGCCCAGCTCGGTGCGGACGCGGTGCCGCCACGTCGCCGCGCCCGACGGGTCGGTGCGCCGCAGCACGACGATGTCCTCGGGTGTCGCCACGGCCGTCACGCCGCCGGTCGGCGGGGCCGACGGTCGTGCCTCCGTGGTGGCCGACGGGTCCGTCGACCAGGCGACAAGGAGCCGGTCGCTCTCGTCGCCAGAGTTGATCGCGTCGTCCATCGGCCCGTAGAAGTCGACGAGGTACTCGTGCACCTCGGCGCCGAGGACGTCGATGTTGAACCGCGCGTTGCGCCGCACGAGCGGGTCGAACGTCCACGTGATCCACGTCAGCCCGTGCTCGGCGGCCCACGCCCGTTGGTGCAGCTTCATCGCCCGCCCGAGCCCGGTGCGCCGGACGCCCGGTAGCACGCCGGTGACGTGGCTGTGCAGCGACGGCGCACCGTCGTGGCGCCCGAGGAAGCCCATCGATCCGCCGACGAGCTGTCCGCCCACGTGGGCGGCGGCCACGTATCCGCCGGCGTGCTCGATGGCCCGCAGCAGCTCGACGCCGACGAGCGGCGCGTGGGATCCCCAGATCTGTCCGAGCAAGACCATCAACTGCTGCATCTCGGCCGGGTCGTCGAGGACCCGGATGTCGATCTCGTCGCTCACCGCGGAGCTCGGGCCGCTCGGTACACGCAGCGCACGGCCAGAGCTTGGCGCACCTGGGGCCCGACGTCGTCAGCGAACTCGTCCCGGTAGGTGGAGTCGGTCGACAGCTGCACGGTGAAGTACATCGCCGAGAACGCGCCGAGGAACGCCGCGACGCGCACGAGGGGTTCGCTGATGACGAGCGTGTGCTCGCCGATCGTCCACTGCGCGAACACGTGGACGGAGTCCTCGGTCGTCCACGCTGCGGTCGTGGGTTCGGTGATCGTGAGGAACCCGAACAGCACGAAGAACGCGGTGATCACGATGCCGACGGCGGTGATCGGGATCGCCTGCGAGAACACCGTCACCAGCCCGATGTTGACGCGCTGGCGGACGTTCGGCCGGTCGGCGTGGGGAGGCTCGGAGCGGGCCGTCGGGAGCACGTCGTCGGCCAGCGGGGCGGCCGGCGTGTCGGCGGTCAGCGACTCGATCTCGTCCCACGACTCGAACCGGTTGAGCTCGCGCATCAGGCCGGGGACCCGGGACGTGGTGAAGAACGCGCCGAGCGCGAAGAACAACAGCAGCGTGGCCACGAAGACGAAGCCGTGCAGCGTCCCGGCGACCTGCCACACCTCGGCGTTGATGAACAGGAACGTGGTGAACAGCAGCATCAGCGGCAGCGCACGGGCGACCACGTTCAGCAGCAGCGGCAGCTGGGCGATCGTGCGCTGTCCCGCCCAACGCAGCAACGACGGGATGCCGTAGCTCGTGATCGCCCACAGCAGGGCCAGGATCGCGATCGCCGTGGCGACCGTCTGCAGCGCGTCGCCGACCTGGCCGACGAGCAGCGACGGGACGGCCGGGACGATCGTGAAGACGGCCAGCTCGGCGGCTCCGATGCGGTGGGGCCGGTCGAACCAGTCGCGGTGACGCAACCGGTTGGCGACGACCCACGTGACCACCGCGCCGAGCACGACGAAGGCGGCCGTCACGAGGTTCTTCAGCACGCTCCACCCGGCCAGGTCGAGGGCGTTCAGCCCGAGGAGGAGGTACGCCGGCACGAGCAGCGGCAGGGCCCGGCCCCAGATCTCCGACGCCGTGTCGTGACGTTCGACGAAGTGCGGCAGCCCCCGCTCCACGAACCACCGCTCGATCGCGCCGAGCGCGTCCTGCGCGACCACGCCCGGGGACGGTACAAGCTGGCGGTCATCCGGCCGCGGCCGACCCGCGGATCGTCGGCGGCCGCTGTCCTTTCCGTTCAACCTGTTGGCGGCGGTCGGTCCAGGGCGGTAGGCATGTGCCCCATGGCGCGCATCCTGGTGACGGAAGAGATCGCCGACGGCGGACTGGACCGACTCCGCGCCGCCGGCCACGAGGTGGACGTCCGCACCGAGCTGTCCCCCGACGAGCTGCTCGGCGCCGTCGTCGGCGCGCACGCGCTCATCATCCGCTCGGCGACCACGGTGACCGACGCCGTGCTGTCCGCCGGCACCGACCTGGTCGTCGTCGGGCGGGCCGGCATCGGCCTCGACAACGTCGACGTCGAAGCGGCTACCGACCGCGGGGTGATGGTCGTCAACGCGCCGCAGAGCAACATCGTCTCCGCCGCCGAGCACACGATGGCCCTCCTCCTCGCCCAAGCCCGCAACGTGCCCCAGGCCCATTCCGCGCTCGTCGCCGGGCGCTGGGAGCGCAGCCGCTGGGAGGGCGTGGAGCTGGCCGACAAGACGCTCGGCATCGCCGGTCTCGGCCGCATCGGCAAGCTCGTCGCCGACCGGGCCCGGGGCTTCGGCATGCGCCTCATCGCCTACGACCCGTTCGTGTCGACCGAGCGCGGCCGCCAGCTCGGCGTCGAGCTCCTGCCGCTCGACCAGGTCGTCGCCGAGTCCGACTTCCTCACCATCCACCTGCCGAAGACGGCAGAGACGACGGGCCTCATCGGCCGCGACCTGCTGCTCAAGGCCAAGCCGACGCTGCGGGTGATCAACGTCGCCCGCGGCGGGATCGTCGACGAGGCCGCGCTGGCCGACGCGGTGCGCGAAGGCGTCATCGCCGGCGCCGCGCTCGATGTCTTCGAGGCCGAACCGACGACGTCGTCACCGCTGTTCGAGCTCGACTCGATCGTCGTCACGCCGCACCTCGGCGCCAGCACCCGCGAGGCGCAGGACAAGGCCGGCGACACGATCGCCGACATGGTGCAGCTGGCTCTGGCCGGCGAGTTCGTGCCGTTCGCCGTCAACCTGGCCGCCGCCGAGGCCCACGACGACCTGCGGCCGTACCTGCCGTTGGCCGAGCGCCTCGGGCGGCTCTTCGGCTCGCTGGTCGCCGGTCTGCCACCGCGCGTCGAGATCACCGTCGAGGGCGAGATCGGGGCCTACGACACCCGCATCGTCGGCCTGTCCGTGCTCAAGGGCATGTTCGGCGAGGTCAGCGACGAGCCGGTGACGTTCGTCAACGCCCCCCAGCGGGCGCGGGAGGCCGGCATCGACGTGCGCGAGATCAGTTCGACGAGCTCGGCCGACTGGGTCAACCTGATCACGATCTCGGGCGGCGGGCACTCGCTGTCGGGGACGTTGGCCGGCCGCCGCAGCGAGCACCGCATCGTGCTCGTCGATGGGCACACCTTCGACGTGCCGCCGGTCGAGCACATGCTGATGGTCACCAACGACGACCGTCCCGGCGTCATCGGCACGGTGGGCACGCTGCTCGGCGACGCCGGCGTCAACATCGCCGACATGGATGTCGGCCGCGCCGACCAGGCCGGTACCGCGGTCATGCTCATCGCCCCGACTTCGCCGGTCGACCCGGCCGTCGTCGAGGCCCTCAGGGCCGCCCCGGGGATCATCTCGGTCACCGCCCTCCACGCCTGAGCGACCACGATCGCCTGCTGCCGTGGGTGGCTACGTCAGCAGGCGCACGATCTTGGCGAGCTGCTTCCAGTGCGCCCGCTCGTGGGTGCTCAGCCGCTCGGCGTAGGCGTGCACCGAACGGGTCAGCGGGGCACCCGCGCCAGTGACCGTGGCGTCGAGCGCCCAATGCTCGGGGACGAGCGACTCGAGCACGGCGAGCAGGTCCGTGCGCTGGGCCGCGAACGCTCGCAGCGATGAGGCGAACGGCCGGTCGACGTAGTCGGTGTCGTGGATGTACGTGGTCGGGTTGACGGCGCGGATCGTCGGACGGTCGCCACGGACGATGGTGGCGATGCACCCACCCCACACGTCGGCGCAGCACCGGAGGTGGGCGAGCACCTCGTTCGCCGACCACTCGCCCGGCGCGGGCGAGCGGAGGGCCGCATCGGGCGTCAGGGGCGACGTGATGGCGGCGATCCGTTGCGGCGACTCGCCGAGGACGGTCACGATCTGGTCGGGAGGCACGGGACGACGGCCCATCCGGCCAGCCTTCCCCCGGATCGGGCTGCGCACGCCTCCGGCCTGCGCCGGACGCGTCACTGGGCGGCGCGGATGAGGTCTCTCGTGCGCCGCGCCGCGGCGCGGGCGGCGTCGGCGAAATCGTCGGTCGAACTGGCGGAGAGGATCTCGCGCGACGAGCTGCACAGCAGCCCGGTGCCCGGCCCGGTCGCGCCGGCCCGTACCGACGCGGCGACGTCGCCGCCCTGGAACCCGACGCCGGGCAACAGGATGGGCAGGCCGCCGACGATCTCGCGTGCGCGCGAGAGCTGGTCCGGGTACGTCGCGCCGACGACGAGGCCGCACTCGCCGATCGCCGCCCAACGCTCGGCGACCATCGCCGCCACCCGCTCGTACAGCGGTGCCCCGCCGACGTCGAGATCCTGCAGCTCGCCGCTGCCGGCGTTGCTCGTGTGGCACAGTGCCAGCACGCCGCCGCGCTCGAGGAACGGTGTCGCGGCATCCGTGCCGAGGTACGGGTTGACGGTCACGGCGTCGGCGCCGTAGCGGCCGAACGCCTCCTCGGCGTAGTGCTCGGCCGTCGAACCGATGTCGCCGCGCTTGGCGTCGAGCACGAGCACGACGTCCGGGTGGCGTTCCCGGATGTATCGACAGACGGCTTCGAGCTGGGGTTCGGCCCGCTGGGAGGCGAAGTGGGCGATCTGCGGCTTGAACGCGCAGACGAGGTCGGCGGTGGCGTCGACGATGGTCGTGCAGAACCGCACGATCGCGTCGGGCGCACCGGCGAGGGGGGCCGGGAAGCGGGCGGGATCTGGATCGAGGCCGACGCACAGCATCGAGCCCGACGTCGCCCAGGCCTTGTCCAGGCGCTCGTGGAAGCCCGACGCCGTCATCCGTCCACCGTCATTCGTCCAACGTGATCGCGCCGGTCGGGCAGAGGTCGGCCGCCTCGCGGACCGAGTCGAACAGCTCGGCGCCCGGCTCCTCCTGCAGGACGTAGAGGTAGCCGTCGCTGCGGATCTCGAAGACCTCGGGGCACACCTGCATGCATCCACCGGTCGACGCGCAGGCGTCGTAGTCGACCGTCACCTTCATCGGTTCCTCCTCATCGGACGTTCACGAGCTCTTGGCCGCCCGGTAGCCGTCGGCCGCAGCTGCAGTCGCGTCGCGATAGCAGCGCTCGGCGTGCGTGCGGTCGTAGAAGCGGCCGCCGGGCACGTGGAAGATGCCGGAGTTGGCGTTGGCCTTCACCGGGTGGCTCACCGGGCACGCCCCGTCATCGGAGGCCACCCATGCGTCGACGGGCCCATCGGCGACGACGCTGCGCAGCGGCGCTGATGGGGGCTCCGGGTCCTCCGTCGCCAGATCACCGACCGCGGCGACCGGCTCGTCGCTGATCGTTGCGGCGAGGTCGCCGGCTGCCGCCACCGGCTCCTCGCCGACGACGAGTGGCGGCCATGTCGGCGTCGGCCCGAGCGTCGGGACGGCGTCCCGGCGGGACTTGAACCGGACGAACGCGACGCCGCCGCCGACGATCGCTCCGAGGTAGGCCAGCCGCTTCAGGCGACGCAGACGTCGACGAACACCCATGGCGGCAGATCGTACGTGACCCGTCCGGGCCGCTCAGCGTTGCTGACGCTCGAGGGCCCCGAGGACGGCCTTCAGGCCGGCCGTCGTGATGTCGGGATCCACGCCGATGCCCCAGCGCGTCTCGCCGGGCCCGTCGTCGGACGCGGTGACCGACTCGACGTATGCCGCGGCCGACGCTTCGGCACCGCGGCCGATGGCGTGCTCGGCGTAGTCGACGACGTCGAGGGCGACGCCGAACGACTCTCGCAGGCCACGCACGAACGCCGAGATCGGACCGCTGCCCTCGCCGGTGACGGTGCGGTGGTCGCCATCGGCGACCACCTGGGCGACGACCGTGGCCCGTCCGTCGCGCGTGTGCAGCTCGTGGCCGAGCAGGGAGTAGCGCGGCGTGGCCGGCAGGTACTCGTCCTGGAACGCCTGCCACATCACGACCGGGCTGATCTCGGTGCCGGAGTCCTCGGTGATGTGCTGGATCGTCTTGGAGAACTCGATCTGCATCCGCCGCGGCATGTCGAAGTCGTGCTCGGCCTTCATCACGTACGCCACGCCACCCTTGCCGGACTGGCTGTTGACCCGGATCACGGCCTCGTACGTGCGCCCGACGTGCTTCGGGTCGATCGGCAGGTATGGCACGCCCCACTGCTCGTAGTCGACCGCAAGCGCCTCGAAGCCCTTCTTGATCGCATCCTGGTGGCTGCCGCTGAACGACGTGTACACGAGGTCACCGGCGTACGGGTGCCGCGGATGGACCGGTAGCCGGTTGCAGTACTCGGCCACCCGGCGCATCGCGTCGATGTCGCTGATGTCCAGCTCGGGGTCGACGCCGTTGGCGAAGAGGTTCATCGCCACGTTGACGACGTCGAGGTTGCCAGTCCGCTCGCCGTTGCCGAACAACGTCCCCTCGACGCGGTCGGCGCCGGCCATGATCCCGAACTCCGCTGCGGCGACCGCGCAGCCGCGGTCGTTGTGCGGATGGAGGCTCAGCACGACCGCGTCGCGCTGCTTGATCGTCCGGTGGAACCACTCGATGACGTCCCCGTAGACGTTCGGGGAGTAGCACTCGACGGTCGCCGGGAGGTTGAGGATGATCGGTCGCTCGGGCGTCGGTTCGACGACGTCCATCACGGCCTCGCAGATCTCGATCGCGAACTCGGGCTCGGTGAGGGTGAAGCTCTCCGGCGAGTACTCGTAGCGGATCGCTGTGCCGGGCGCCGTCTCCTCGAGCTTGCGGGCCATCCGGGCGGCGTTGACCGCGATGTCGACGATGCCGGCCTTGTCGAGGCCGAACACGACCTCGCGCTGCAGCGGGTTCGTCGAGTTGTAGAAGTGCACGATCGCTCGGGGCGCGCCGCGCAGGGACTCGTACGTGCGCTCCAGCAGCTCCTGGCGGCACTGCACGAGCACCTGGATCGTGACGTCGTCGGGGATCAGGTCCTCCTGGACGAGCTGGCGGATGAAGTCGAAGTCGGGCTGGCTGGCAGCGGGGAACCCGACCTCGATCTCCTTGAACCCCATCTGCACGACCGCGTCGAACATGCGCCGCTTGCGCACCGGGTCCATCGGGTCGATCAGCGCCTGGTTGCCGTCGCGCAGGTCGACCGAGCACCACAGCGGGGCCTTGTCGATGACCTGATCGGGCCAGGTGCGGTCACGCAGCACGAGCGGGATCTGCGGCCGGTACTTGCCGAACGGCATCGGTTTCGGGTGGACGGTGGCGGGAGGCATCTCGGCTCCGGGTTCTGGCTGACAGCGGGCGGGCGAACGAAGACCGGGGCGGAAAAATGAAGCACCCCCCGGCCGTGGGGGCTGGGGGGCGGGCGAACGCGATGTTCCGACGCTCGCCCTACGTAAGCAGGAGGAGGTCGGTGCGGGTCATCGAGATCGACGATACACGTCGTTCGCGCGACGGGCAACCGGCGACCGCAGGATCGTCCGGGGCCGATCGGACCGGTCGGGGCCGGGGGACACCATCCCACCTCGGAACATTTCCCCAGGTAGCCTGGCCCCCACCATGACAGACGCTTCCCAACGGCGGGGCGCCCCCCGCCGCCGGCGGCAAGCGCGCCGCCCTGCTTCCTCCGAGCGACCCCCCGAGATCAACGGCTCCACCGCCAACCTCACGACCATCACGGCGCTCCCGCCGGTGGAGCCGCCGACCGGGTTCGCCGCCCTCGGGGTGCCGTCCCGGATCGACGACGGCCTCGCCGCCGCCGGCTTCGCCCAGCCGTTCATGATCCAGACCGCCGCGATCCCGGTCGCGATGGAGGGTCGGGACGTGTGCGGCCGGGCCCGGACCGGCTCCGGCAAGACGCTGGCCTTCGGCGTGCCGATGCTCGCCCGCATCGTCGACGACGCCGAGCCGACCCGACCCCGCGGTCTCGTGCTCGTGCCCACCCGCGAACTGGCCGTCCAGGTCGCCGAGGTGCTCGAGCCCGTCGCCCGCCACGCCGGGCAACGCATCCTCGCGGTGTACGGCGGCGCCAGCCGGCACTACCAGATCGAGACGTTGCGCGAGGGTGTCGAGATCGTCGTCGCGACGCCGCTGCGGCTGATCGACCTGCTGAAATCGGACGAGATCTCGCTCGCCGATGTCGAGGTCGTGACGCTCGACGAGGCCGACCGGATGGCCGACGACGGGTTCACGCCCCAGGTCGAGTGGATCCTGCGCCACTGCACCGGCCGGTCCCAGACGATGCTGTTCTCGGCCACGCTCGACGGCGACGTCGCCCACCTCATCAGGCACTACCTGAAGGACCCGGTCGAAGTCGCCATCGACGCCGCGACGGACACCGTGGGCACGATGCACCACCTCTTCCTCGCCGTCCACCACATGGACAAGGTGCGGGTCGTCGCGGCGATCGGGCAGGGTGTCCCGAAGCTGGCCGTGTTCTGCCAGACCAAGCGGCTGTGCGACAAGGTCGCGGCATCGCTCCAGGACCTCGGCGTCGACGCCGCAGCGATCCACGGCGACCTGCCCCAGGTCTCCCGGGAGCGGGCGTTGCGGAAGTTCGCCGAGGGCAAGCTCGCTGTCCTGGTGGCCACCGACGTGGCTGCCCGCGGCCTCGACATCGACGACATCGGCGCAGTCGTCCACTACGACCCACCGAAGGACGCCAAGGAGTACCTGCACCGCTCGGGCCGCACCGCGCGCGCCGGGCGCGATGGCTGGGCGGTCACGCTCGTGGAGTACAACCAGCACACCCAGATGAGGATCCTGCAGCGCACGTTGCGGCTCCCGTTGGCGCCGCCGATCGAGGTGTTCAGCAACGACGTCCGGTTGCGCGACCTGACCTCGTTCGCGCTCGATCAGGGCGGATGACACCCGCTCGGTACAGTGCGCGGATGACTGGGGTTCGGGGCGGGCGCCTCCGAGCATCGGGGGTGGTCATCGCCGTCGGGGTGCTCATGGCGGTCGCGGCATGTGGGGGTGACGGGTCGTCGTCGGGGACGCTCGAGCCGCTGGGCGGGACGCCGGGCGCGTCGGGGCCGGGTCCGGTGGCCACGACCGCCCAGGCCGCGACGCTCGACACCACGCTCGACCCGTCGCAGGCCGGATCGGGGTTCGTGAACGTCGACGTGCAGCTGGCGGCCTCCGGCGTGCGGGAGTCCATCAGCCTCGATCGCGCCACGGTCCGGGCCGATCAGCTCGATCCGGTGAGCCTCGACGCCACGTGCACCGCGCTGGATGGCGGCGATCCCGCGGCCGGCGTCGCCGTGACGGTGGTCGACCTGCGCCGGATGGGGTCGGAGGCCCGCTTGGTGTCGGCCGCCGTGCGGGTGGAGGGTGACGGCACGCCGGGCGAGCACGACGTCACGATCGACGTCGGTGGCGTCGACCAGGTCACGACGTCCTATTCGGGCACCGTCCAACTGGCCGACGGGGCGATGACGGGGACGTTCGAGGCCGTCGATGCCGCGGGCAACGCCGTGACGGGGAGCTTCGTGTGCTCGGCGGTGGCCGTGACGACGACAGTGCCGGCGGTCACGGGCGGGGGCGAGGAAGTGCCCGACTCCGCGGAATCGGGCGGCTGACCGCTCGGACACGCTGGTCAGGGGCCCACAGGCGATCTCCAGCGAACTCCACGCCCTCTCCATGCGGCGGGGTCCACGATGACCTCACATTTGATGTGATGGAGGGAAGGGCCATGGGCCAGCACAACCGGATCGTGAACGAGGGTGACGTCATCGAGTTCTCCCTGCGGGGCAACCGGATGACGGCCGAGGCCATGCTCATCACCGAGGACGACGTCGTCCTGCTCGACCTGTTCGACGGCGACCGCCCGGCGTGGGCCCGGCTGGCCAGCCTCGAGGACGTCGTGGTCTTCCGGCCCGAGCTCGCCGAGATGGCCGCGGCCTGATCGCATCGGCGCCGACTGGCCGGTGGCTGGTGCTGCCAGCACCAGCGTGGCCGCTGCGGCACCTTCCGGTCCCCGCCGCGACGTGCGCACACTGGAGCGATGTCCCCCACGTCACCGCCCACGACCGCTGCGCCGACGACCGGGCCGGCGCCCACGGGCGCGGCGTTCGGCTCGGTGTTCGGTCCGTCGATGGCGGTGTCCCGTTTCGACGGCGCGACGTGGTCGGCGCCGGAGGTGGTCGACGTGGCGTCCTTCGGGATGCATCCCGGCACCCACGCACTGCACTACGGCAGCTCCTGCTTCGAGGGCCTCAAGGCCCATCGCTTCCCAGACGGTCGGGTGGTGCCGTTCCGCCCCGACGTCCACATCGCACGACTGCGCCAGAGCACGGCCCGGTTGTGCCTGCCCGTGCCCGACGCGGCGCTCGTCGCCCGGCTGATCGACATGACCGTGGCCGCCAACGAGGCGGTCGCTCCCCAACCTCCGGGCTCGCTGTACCTGCGACCGACCGAGCTCGGCACCGACGTGACGATCGGCGCGGCGGCGTCACCGAGCGTGACGGCGGTCCTCTTCGTCCTGGCCTGTCCCGTCGGCGACTACCTGCCGCCGCGCCCGCTGACGATCTCCGTCGAGACGGTGACGCCACGCACCACCCCGCAGTTCGGCATCGTCAAGGCCGGCGCCAACTACGCGATGGCGCTGCCGACCATCATGGTCGCCAAGGAGCGTGACGGCGCCGATCAGGTGTTGTTCGCGCCCGGCGGTCACCTGCAGGAGACGGGCGCGTCCAACATCGTGCTCATCGACGGCGAGCACCTCGTGACGCCGGCCCTGACCGAGGCGTACCTGCACGGCGTGACCCGCGACTCGCTCCTGCGACTCGCCCGGCACCTCGGCTGGACGGTCGAGGAGCGCGGCGTGACGGTCGCCGACGTCGTCGAGTGGATCGCCCGCCCGACCGCCGAGGTCGCGCTCAGCGGCACGGCGGCCGTCGTGGCCCCGGTCGGGACGCTCGTCGTCGACGGCACGCCGCTCGCCGTCGGCGGTGGCACGGTGGTGCAGACGGCCGCCCTGCGGGCCGCCCTCGTCGACATCCAGACCGGTTGCGCCCCGTTCGACTGGTGAAGCGCCGGCGGCCCGCCCGGATCGACCGGAGCGGATCAGGCCGGCAGCCAGGTGGGGCGTGTCGCCTCGAACGCGGTGATCTCGTCGGCGTGGCCGAGCGTGATGCCGACGTCGTCGAGGCCCTGCAGGTAGCGCGTCTGCACCGACGCCTCCATCGGAAACGGCTCTTCGAGGCCGATCGCCGGCACCTCGACGAGGAGCCGCTGGACGTCGACGGTGATCTGGGTCTGCGGCGCATCCTCGATCGCCGCCCAGATCCGTTCGACCGTGGCCTCGCCGAGCTCGACGGCAACGAGCCCGTTCTTCGTGCAGTTGTTGCGGAAGATGTCCGAGAAGCTCGGCGCGATGACGGCGTCGAATCCGGCCTGCTGGATCGCCCACACGGCGTGCTCGCGCGAGGAGCCGACGCCGAACGCCGGACCGGCGACGATCATCGACGCACCGACGAACCGTTCGTCGTTGAGCACGAAGTTGCGGTCGTCGCGCCACGTGGCGAACAAGCCCTTCTCGAAGCCGGTCCGCTCGACGCGCTTCAGCCATTCGGCCGGGATGATCTGATCCGTGTCGACGTCGGACCGCTTGAGCGGCAGCCCGGTGCCCGAGATGACGTTGACGGCCTTCATCGGGGCGCTCCGTTCGTCGGTCCGGTCGTGGCCGCCGGGAGATCGGCGGGCGTGGTGAAGTGCCCGGCGACCGCAGTGGCGGCGGCGACGCCCGGCGAGACGAGGTGCGTGCGTCCGCCGCGGCCCTGGCGCCCCTCGAAGTTGCGATTGCTGGTGCTGGCCGCGCGCTCGCCCGGCGCCAGCTTGTCCGGGTTCATCGCCAGGCACATCGAGCACCCCGGCTCGCGCCAGTCGGCGCCGGCCGCGGTGAAGATGCGGTCGAGTCCCTCGGCCTCGGCCTGGGTCTTCACGGCGTGACTGCCTGGCACGACCATCACCCGCTTGGCGGTGACGTGGCGACCGTCGAGCACGGCGGCGGCGGCACGGAGGTCCTCGATCCGGCTGTTGGTGCACGACCCGATGAACACGGTGTCGACGGTGATGTCGCGCAGCGCCGTGCCCGGCGTGAGGCCCATGTACTCGAGTGCTCGGCCGACGGTCTCACGCGCCGTCGCGTCGGCGAAGTCGTCGGGCGACGGCACGACCCCGTCGATCGGCAGCACCTGTCCGGGGTTGGTGCCCCAGGTGACTTGGGGGCGCAACGTCGTCGCGTCGACGTGGACCTCCCGGTCCCACACCGCGTCGGGGTCGCTGTGCAACGTCCGCCAGTCGGCGACGGCGGCATCCCACGCCGCGCCCTGCGGGGCGTGGGCGCGACCCTGCAGGTAGCTGAACGTGGTGTCGTCCGGAGCGACGAGGCCGGCCTTGGCCCCGGCCTCGATCGACATGTTGCAGACCGTCATGCGTCCCTCCATCGAGAGGGCGCGGATCGTCGAACCGCGGTACTCGATGACGTGGCCGATCCCCCCGCCGGTGCCGATCTCGCCGATCACGGCGAGGATGACATCCTTGGCGGTGACCCCGCCGGGCAGCTCGCCCTCGACGTTCACGGCCATCCACTTGGGTCGGGACTGCGGCAGCGTCTGAGTGGCGAGGACATGCTCGACCTCGCTCGTGCCGATGCCGAACGCCAGCGCGCCGAACGCGCCGTGCGTCGCCGTGTGGCTGTCGCCGCACACGATCGTCATGCCCGGCATCGTCCGGCCCTGCTCGGGGCCGATGACATGGACGATGCCCTGATCGGGGTCGCCCATCGGGAAGTTGGTGATCCCGAACTCGGCGGTGTTCTGGCGGAGGACCTCGACCTGGCGAGCAGAGATCGGGTCGGCGATCGGCTGGTCGATGTCAGCGGTCGGGACGTTGTGGTCCTCGGTGGCGACGGTCAGCTCGGGCCGGCGCACCGTGCGGCCCGACAGCCGCAGCCCGTCGAAGGCCTGCGGGCTGGTGACCTCGTGGACGAGGTGGAGGTCGATGTACAGGAGGTCCGGCTCTCCGGGTTCGGAGCGCACGAGGTGGCGCTCCCACACCTTCTCGGGCAACGTCTTCGGTGACATGCGCTGTCTCACATCCTGGGATAGAGTTCCTGACTGATGGACACTGTATCCGGCGTCGGCGTGCTCGACAAGGCGGTCTGCGTGCTCCGGGCACTCGAGCGGGTCGGTCCGTCCGGGCTCGGTGAGCTGCAAGCGGCCACCGGGCTGCCCCGGGCCACGGCCCATCGCCTCGCTGTGGGGCTCGAGCAGCACGGCCTCGTGCGCCGCGACGACGACGGTCGCTTCGCGCTCGGTCTCGGCCTGGTCGGGCTCGGCCAGGCGGCCCGCGCCGCGTTCCCCCTGGCTGACGTCGCCCGTCCGGCGCTCGTCGCGCTGCGAGACGAGACCGGCGAGAGCGTTCAGCTGTTCGTGCGGGAGGCGGCGGGCACCGAGGGCCGGCGTTGCATCGTGTCGCTGCAGTCGGCCCACGGGCTGCGCTGGATCGTGCCCGAGGGTGCGCTGCTGCCGCTGGCCGTCGGTTCGGCAGGACGCATCCTGTCGGCCGAGGGCGGGCCGATCGGGTGGGGGCCGCCCGGGTGGGTCGAGAGCGTCGAAGAGCGCGAGGCGGGCGTGGCCTCGGTGAGCGCGCCGGTCATCGGCCGCGACGGCCGGGCGCTCGCCGCAGTCAGCGTCAGCGGTCCCGTCGAGCGCATGACGCGGGCGCCGGGTGCGCGCTTCGGCGTCCCGGTCGTCGCCGCCGCCGATCGGATCGCCGAACGCGTCGCCGAACGAGCGTCCCGCTGATGAGAGGGGCGGGCGGGTCGCCGTCGTCGGGGTGCTGGCCGACAGCCGTCAACGGTTGTGACGAGTGCCCGGTGGATCGAGCAGTTGTGACAGGAGCGGACGGGTGGAGCGTCGACCGCGACGTGTTCGCGGGGCCGGAGGGCGTTCGTGGTCGCGCCGCCGTTTGAGCCTGCCGGCATCGAGCGGGCGGAGGCCGAGTTCGTCGCCGCCTTCCCCGACTTCGACCCGGACGGCACGTTCGGCGAGCTGCGCCGCCGCGAGTACGGGCGCCTCGACGCCGAGGACCAGGTCTACCTCGACTACACCGGGGGCGGTCTGCACGCGGTGAGCCAGCTCGACGCCCACATCGACCTGCTCCGCACCAGGGTCCTCGGCAACCCGCACTCGAACAACCCGACGTCGCTGGCGACGACGGCGCTCGTCCAGCGGGCCCGCCAGGCGGTGCACGACCACTTCCGAGCCCCACCCGAGGACTACCTGTGCATCTTCACCGCCAACGCCAGTGCCGCGTTGCGCCTCGTCGGGGAGGCATACCGGTTCGCGCCGGGGGGTACGTTCGCCCTGACCGTCGACAACCACAACTCGGTGAACGGCATCCGTGAGTTCGCCCGGCGGGCGGGCGCAGCGATCGCCTACGTCCCGGTCGTGGCCCCCGACCTGCGCCTCGACCGATCGGAGACGAGCGAGGTCCTGTCGTCGGCCGACCGCACGGCGCGCAACCTGCTCGCGTTCCCGGCCCAGTCGAACTTCTCAGGGGTGCAACACCCGCTCGACCTCGTCGACGAGGCCCATGCCGCCGGGTGGGACGTCCTCGTCGACGCCGCCGCGTTCGCGCCGACGAACCGCTTCGACGTGGGCACGCTCGGCCCCGACTTCGCGACGTTCTCCTTCTACAAGATGATGGGGTTCCCGACCGGCGTCGGCTGCCTGCTGATGCGCCGCGACCGCGTCGGCGCGTTGACCCGGCCATGGTTCGCGGGTGGCACGATCACCATCGCGTCCGTGCAGGGTGACGGGTACTACCTGCACGACGACGAGGCGGCCTTCGAGGACGGGACCGTCGACTACCTCAACCTCCCCGCAGTCACGACGGGGCTGGCCCACCTCGAGCGGATCGGCGTGGATCGCGTCCACCGACGCGTGACGGCCCTCACGACCTGGTTGCTCGACGCGCTCACGAACCTCCGGCACGGCAACGGCCGACGGGTCGTGCGGATCCACGGCCCGACCGACAGCGCCGCCCGTGGGGGGACGGTGACGTTCCTCATGCAGGATCCCGATGGTCGCCCGATCGACGATCGCCGTGTCGAGGAGCTGGCCAACCAGGTGAGCATCTCGCTGCGCACCGGTTGCTTCTGCAACCCGGGCGCCGGCGAGGTCGCCCACCACCTCGGCGCCGACCAGATGACCCAGTGGTTCGGCCGCGACGAGGCCGTGTCGTTCCTGGAGCTGCGCGACCGGCTGCTCGCCGACTACGACCTCCTCGTGTCAGCGATCCGGATCTCCGTCGGCGTCGCCAGCAACTTCGCCGACGTCTTCCGGTTCATGTGCTTCGTGCAGGGCTTCGTCGACCGGACGGTGGCCGAGATCGGCGCCGTGGAGTTCGTGTCGGACAACTGCCGGATCGTGCGCGACTCGGCGTAGCGACGGCAGGCTGGCCCGGTCATGTCCGCCCGCACCGCCCGCACCGCCCGCACTGGCCGCACCGACTCTGCGGTGTCGGACGCCGCGACCGTCGAGCTGCGCCGAGCCCGACGGCAGGCGATCGTCGCCGAAGGCCGACTGCGCTACCCCGACGAGCTCCCGATCACGGCCCGCCGTGATGATCTGCTGGCCGCGATCAGGGACCATCAGGTCGTCGTCGTGGCGGGCGAGACCGGGTCGGGCAAGAGCACGCAGCTCCCCAAGATGGTCCTGGAGCTCGGCCGCGGCGTCGACGGGGTGATCGGTCACACGCAGCCACGGCGGGTCGCCGCCCGCACGATCGCCGAGCGGGTCGCCGAGGAGCTCGGGTCGGCCGTCGGCGAGGACGTCGGCTTCTCGGTGCGCTTCGACGACCGCGTCGGCGACGGGACGCTCGTGCGGGTGATGACCGACGGCATCCTGCTCGCCGAGCTCTCCCGGGACCCCGACCTGCGGCGCTACGACACCCTCATCATCGACGAAGCCCACGAGCGCAGCCTCAACATCGACTTCATCCTCGGGTACCTCCGCCGGCTGCTGCCCCGGCGCCCCGACCTCACGCTGATCGTGACATCGGCGACGATCGACACGGCTCGGTTCGCCGAGCACTTCGCCGACGTCGGCGGTACCCCGGCCCCGATCATCGAGGTCACGGGTCGGACGTATCCCGTCGAGGTGCGCTACCGGCCGTTCGGTGAGGATCCGGACGACGACCGCGACCAGGTCCAGGCCGTCGTCGACGCGATCGACGAGCTGGGCCGAGAGGGACCGGGCGACGTGCTGGTGTTCCTCAGCGGCGAGCGCGAGATCCACGACACCGCTGACGCGTTGCGCCGGCGGGCCGACCACGGACCGCCGCCCGACGTGCTCCCGCTCTACGCCCGTCTCTCCAACGCCGAGCAGCACCGGATCTTCCAGCCGCATCGAGGGCGACGCATCGTGCTGTCGACGAACGTCGCCGAGACATCGATCACGGTGCCGGGGGTGCGGTACGTCGTCGATGCCGGCACAGCGCGTGTCTCCCGCTACAGCCGACGGTTGAAGGTGCAACGACTCCCGATCGAACCGATCTCGCAGGCCTCGGCCGACCAGCGAGCGGGTCGATGCGGACGCGTCGCGGCCGGCATCTGCATCCGGCTGTACGGCGAGGAGGACCTCGCAGCCCGTCCGCCGTTCACGCAACCCGAGATCCTGCGCACCAACCTGGCCTCGGTCATCCTCCAGATGACGGCTCTCGGGATCGGCGACGTGGCGTCGTTCCCGTTCGTCGAGCCGCCCGATGCCGCGTCGGTCCGCGACGGCTACCTCCTGCTCGAGGAGCTCGGCGCGCTGGTGGCGCACCGCGACGGCGACGACGGAGATGACGGCGGCGGTCGCCTCCTCACCCGCCTCGGGCGGCGCCTGGCCCGGTTACCCGTCGATCCACGCCTGGGGCGGATGATCCTGGAGGCCGAGCGTCACGGCTGCGTCCGCGAGGTGCTCGTGGTGGCGGCCGCCCTGTCGATCCGCGACCCGCGCGAGCGCCCCGAGGACCATCGCCAGGCGGCCGACGAGATGCACCGGCGGTTCGACGTGCCGGGCAGCGACCTGCTCACGCTGGTCGCGCTCTGGGACCACCTGCGCGAGCAGCAGCGGGCGCTGTCGTCGAACCAGTTCCGCAAGCTGTGCCGCACCGAGCACCTCAACTACGTCCGGGTGCGGGAGTGGCAGGACCTCGTCCGTCAGCTGCGCCACGCGGCCGCCGACCTCGGCGTCCGCGCCGGTGCCGAGGCCGGGCACCCCGATCACGTCCACCAGTCGGTGCTGACGGGGCTGCTGTCCCACGTCGGGATGCGCGACCGCGAGGGGCGACAGTTCAAAGGGGCACGTGGCGCGACGTTCACGATCGCCGCCGGGTCGGTGCTCACGAAGAGGTCGCCACGGTGGGTCATGGCGGCCGAGCTCGTCGAGACCAACCGGATCTGGGCGCGGCGGGTCGCGGCGATCGACCCGGCATGGGTCGAGCGTGCCGCGACCCACCTCGTACGCCGCTCGTACGGCGAGCCGCGCTGGGACGCCCGGCGTGGCGCCGCGGTCACGACCGAGACGGTGACGTTGTTCGGGTTGCCCGTCGTCGAAGCCCGGACGATCCCGCTCGACCGTGTCGATCCCGCCGCCGCCCGCCAGATGTTCGTCCGCCACGCGCTCGTCGACGGTGAGTGGTCACCGTCGGGGGGATCGCTGACCCGCTTCGTCGACCACAACCGCGAGTACCGCCGGCGGGTCCGTGACCTGGAGGCCCGCGTCCGGCGTCACGAGCTGCTCGACGACGTCGCCGTCCACGAGTTCTACGACGCCCGCATCGCACCGGGTGTGACGTCGACACGACACTTCGAACGGTGGTGGAAGGGCCTGGTCGCCGACGACCCGGGCCTGCTCGAGCTGACCGACGACATCCTGGAGGTCGAGAGCGGCATCCACGCCGCCGACTTCCCGGACCGCTGGCGTGACGGTGACCTCGACCTGCCGTTGACGTACCGGTTCGATCCGGGCGGCCCGCTCGACGGCGTGACCGTGCACGTCCCGTTGACCGCGCTCAACCAGTTCTCCGGCGTCGGCCTGGACTGGCAGATCCCCGGGTACCGCGCCGACCTGGTCGGCGCCATGGTGCGCACGCTGCCGAAGGACGTGCGGCGCCAGCTGATACCGGCGGCCGAGACGACACACGCGGCATTCGAACGGCTGGGTCCGGTCGGCGGCCGCTTCGTCGATGCGCTGGCCGCTGCCCTGCGCGACGTCAGCGGTGCCCGCGTGCCCGCCGAGGCGTTCCGCCCGGACACCGTGCCGGCCCACCTGCGGATGAACATCGTCGTCTCCGACGCCAGTGGAGCGGTGCACGACGCCGACGACGACCTCGGGGCCATCCGCCGCCGGCTCGCCGCGTCGGCGAGGGCGGCGATCGCCGAGGCGGCCCCGATCGACGAGCGTCGGGGCATCGTGGACTGGGACGTCGGCACGGTGCCGCAGGTCGTCGAATCGAGCGGGCGGGGGCTCCCGGCGATCGGGTACCCGGCGCTGCTCGACGACGACGACAGCGTGTCACTGCGGGTGCTGACGAACCCGGACCTCCAGCAGCGGGTGATGAGGGGTGGCGTTCGGCGCCTGCTCCTGCTGACGGCCCCACCGCCGACCGCCGACGTCCTGCGCGGGCTGGACCAGCCGCGGCGCCTGGCCGTGGCGGCCAGCGCCGTCGACCTCGACGCGCTCGTGGCCGACTGCCGGGTCCTCGCCGTCGACGCCGTGCTCGCCGGTGTCGGCGAGCTGCCCTGGGACGCCGACGCGTTCGAGGACATCCGCCGCCGGGTCCGGCGCGACGGGCCGGGGCTGGCCGCGTCGGCGATGGCTGTCGCTGCCGATGCGCTGGCGGTGGCGACAGCAGTGCGCCGTCGGCTCGAACGTCTCGTCGCGCCGGCCGTCGCGGTCTCGGTCGCCGACGCCGCCACCCACCTCGACCGGCTGGTCGGGCGCGGTTTCGTCCTGCGGGCCGGACCACGTCACCTGAACGACGTCCTGCGCTTCACCCGGGGCCTGGAGTTCCGCCTCGACCGGTTGGCCGAGGACGTCGGGCGCGATCGGCGCCGGATGGCCGAGGTCGTCCCGCTGGAGGAGCGCTACGTCGAGGTGGTGCGACGCGCCGGCCGGGGCCGGGCGCCCGCCGACCTCGTCGAGATCGGCTGGCAGCTCGAGGAGCTGCGGATCAGCGTGTTCGCCCAGCCGCTGGGCGCCCACGGCTCCCCGAGCCCCACCAAGCTCCGCCGCCGCCTCGACGCCTACCGGTCGTGACCGACTCCTGACGTTTCTGACGCTTGTTGGGGGCCAGAAATGGCCCCGGAACTCACAAAGAACGTTGTGGCCGGGGCTCGGGGGGCCGGCGCTGTCCACAGGGTGAGGCCCTCCATCCCCAGGGAGCCCACAGGCAATCGGCACTGACGATCCACAGGGTCGATGCGTCAGGATCGTCCCATGTCGATGAGCATCCTCCGCTCGTCAGACCGCCCCCGCCGCCATGGGGTGCTGGTCGGACCGCCTGATCGCCGCGCGTTGGAGCGAGCCGGGTGGCGCACGACGCTCGACTACCGAGAGAACCACCTGCGGGCCCGCGACGGCCGCCTGCTCGAGGTCGTCCCGTCGTGGACGGCCGAAGCCGAGCGCTTCGACGGCGGGCTCGTTTCCGCGTCGGCCGCCGGCGCCACCGTCGAGGAGGCATGGGCCCGTCTGCGCACCGAGGTCGAGTCCCACCGCGCCCAGGCTTCCTCGCGGGTGAGGCTCCTGCGCAGCTGAGCGCACCCGACCCTTCGTGCGGCCGGGCCGCGGCCGTACGCTGGGGCCCGTGACCGCAAACAGCGAGGGCCTCCCGGCGTCGGCGCACGGCACGATCATCGACGAACCGCTCCCTGCCGACTGGGCCGAGCAGGTCCGGGCGCTCGCCCGCGAGCGCGACGCCGTGATCCTCGCCCACAACTACCAGCTGCCCGAGATCCAGGAGGTCGCCCATCACGTCGGCGACTCGCTCGGGCTGTCGCGGGTCGCCGCCGAGGCCGAGGCGTCCACGATCGTCTTCTGCGGGGTGCACTTCATGGCCGAGACGGCGAAGATCCTGAGCTACGACAAGACGGTGCTGATCCCCGACGAGCGCGCCGGGTGCAGCCTCGCCGAGACGATCACGGCGGACCAGCTCCGGGAGTGGAAGGCCGAGCACCCCGGCGCCGTCGTCGTCAGCTACGTCAACACCACGGCGGCCGTGAAGGCCGAGACGGACATCTGCTGCACGTCGTCGAACGCCGTGGACGTCGTCGCGTCGATCCCCGTGGACACCGAGGTGCTGTTCTGCCCCGACCAGTTCCTCGGCGCGCACGTCCAGCGCGCTCTGGGGCGCGAGAACATGCACATCTGGCTCGGCGAGTGCCACGTCCACGCCGGGATCAACGGCGCCGACCTCAAGGCCCGCGTCGCCGAGGACCCCGACGCCGAGCTGTTCATCCATCCCGAGTGCGGCTGCGCGACGAGCGCCCTGTACCTCGTCGGCGCCGGCGTCGTCCCCGAGACCCGTACCCGGATCCTGTCGACGAGCGGGATGGTGACGGCGGCCAAGGAGACGACGGCGACGAAGGTCCTCGTCGCGACGGAGACCGGGATGCTGCACCAGCTCACCAAGGCCAATCCGCTCGTGCTGTTCGAGCCGGTCAACCGGGCCGCGGTGTGCAAGTACATGAAGATGATCACACCGGCCAAGCTGCTGCGCAGCCTGCGCGACGGTCGAGACGTCGTCGACGTCCCACGCGACATCGCCGACCGGGCCCGTCGGAGCGTCGAGCGCATGATCAGCATCGGCGAGCCCTCGCCGACCGCCGAATGACCGCCGCCCGCTCCGGCCGCATCTGGGCGCGCTCCGTCTCGAATTCGAGACTGAGCGAGCCCAGATGTCGCCGTGGGACTGTCCGCGCCCAGATGGGTGGGGGTCTGGGGTCGTCGGGGGCCGTCCGGGGGCGGCGGTGATCCCGCGTCGGCTGGCCGCGCCGGGGGTGACGTGGGAGCGCGACGTCGACGTCGTCGTGCTCGGTTCGGGAGCCGCCGGTCTGGCGGCCGCGCTCGCCGTGCGCCCGGTGCGCAGCGCCCTGATCATCACCAAGGACGTCCTCAACGCCGGATCTACGGCATGGGCCCAGGGCGGGCTGGCCGGCGTGCTCGACCCGACCGACTCGTTCGAGGAGCACGTGAGCGACACGCTCGCCGCCGGCGCCGGCCTGTGCGACGAGGCCGTCGTGCGGGAGCTGGTGACCGAGGCGCCGACGTCGATCCGCTACCTGAGGCGCCTCGGCGCGGCGTTCGATCCCGGCGCCGACGGCGCCGGCCCGGCGCTGACCCGCGAGGGCGGTCACAGCCACAACCGGATCGTCCACGCCGGCGGCGACCGTAGCGGCGCCGAGGTCCAGCGGACGCTCGACGAGTCGGCGCTGTCGGCCGGCGTCGAGGTGCTGGAGCGGGCGTTCGCCCTCGACCTCCTCACCGGCCGCGATGTCGACGGCCGACGCCGGGCCTGCGGCATCACCGTGGCCGAGCTGGCCGCCGATGGCACCGTGCGGTCGGTCGGCATCGTCACGGCCCGTGCCGTCGTCCTGGCCACCGGCGGCTTCGGCCAGATCTTCGCGTCGACCTCGAACCCACCGGCCGTCACGGGTGACGGCTCGGCGCTCGCGCTGCGGGCCGGGTTGAGCGTGCGCGACGTCGAGTTCGTGCAGTTCCACCCGACCGTGATGTGGCGTGGTCCGGATGCCACCGGTCAGCAGCCGCTGGTCAGCGAGGCCGTTCGCGGCGAAGGGGCCATCCTCTACGACGCCGCCGGCCGCCGGGTGATGGCCGGTGTCCACCCGCTGGAGGACCTCGCGCCGCGTGACGTCGTCGCCGCGGCCATCAGCCGGCGGATGGCCGAGGCGCCGGCCGGCGTCGACGACCACGTCTTCCTCGACGCCACCAACATGGGCGAGCGCTTCTACGAACGGTTCCCGTCGATCACCGCGGCGTGCCGGGAGATCGGCGTCGACCCGGCGCGTGACCGGATCCCGGTCGCGCCGGCCGCCCACTTCGCCTGCGGCGGTGTCCCCGCCCGCCTCGACGGCACGACCGCCCTGCCCGGGCTGTTCGCAGTCGGGGAGGTTGCCTGCACCGGTGTCCACGGCGCCAACCGCCTGGCGTCGAACAGCCTGACCGAGGGCGTCGTCGCCGGGACGCGCCTCGGTCGCGACCTCGCGTGGGAGGTGCCGGATCGGATCGACCCGGTGGTCGCGGACGTCCCTGGTGCGTTGCTCGACGCGGCCTGCCGGGCCGAGGTGCGATCGGCCATGTCCCGCCACGTCGGCGTGGTGCGCGACGCCGACTCGCTGGGAGCGGCCACCGATGTGCTCGGTGCCGTCGCCGGCAAGGTCGATGCCGCGACGCCCCCGTCGCGGGCGGCGTGGGAGGCGACGAACGTCCTGACCGTGGCATCGGCGGTCGTGGCGGCGGCCACCACCCGTACCGAGAGCCGTGGCTGCCACCGCCGCAGCGACCACCCCGAGCCGCGTGACGAATGGGTGCGCCACCTCGATGTGCAGCTCGACGCGACCGGCGCCCTCCTGGTCGCCGGCTGATGGCGCCCGCCGACGGCCACCGGCCACCGAGCGTGGGTTCGCCGTTCCACCCGCTCTCCGACGAGACCCGCCGCCGGCTCCTCGACGCCGGCCTCGACCCGGACGCCGTCGCCGCGCTCGTGCGGATGGCCGTCGCCGAGGACCTCATGGGCGGCGTCGACGTCACATCCGTCGCCACGGTGCCCGATGGACAGCGCAGCGTCGGCACGTTCGGATGCCGTGGGTACGGCGTGCTCGCCGGGATGGCCGTAGCGGCAGCGGCGATCGATGCCGTGTGCGGCGACGAGGCGTCCGACGTCCTGTACGTCATCGACGATGGCGAGCTCGTCGCCCCTGGCGACACCGTGGCCAGGGTGACGGCACCGACCCGGGCCCTGCTCACGGCCGAGCGCACCGCGCTCAACCTGCTCTGCCACCTGTCCGGCGTGGCCACGCTCACCCACCTCTGGGCGGTTGCCCTCGACGGAACCGGCTGCACCGTCCGCGACACCCGCAAGACGACGCCCGGTCTGCGGGCGCTCGAGAAGTACGCGGTGCGCTGCGGCGGAGGCCAGAACCACCGCATGGGCCTCTCGGATGCCGCGCTCGTCAAGGACAACCACGTGCTCGCCGCCGGTGGCGTCGCCCAGGCGTTCGCCGCCGTGCGGGCGCTGGAGGGCTCGATCCCCGTGGAGATCGAGGTCGACTCGCTCGACGGTCTGCGCACCGCGATCGAGGCCGGCGCCGACCTCGTGCTGCTCGACAACTTCGACCTCGAGGCGATGCGGGCCGCGGTCGCCGTCCGCGACGGGATGGACGCCCGCGTGCGGCTCGAGGCCAGCGGCGGCCTCACGTTGGAGGTGGCCCGTCAGGTCGGCCAGACCGGCGTCGACCACGTCGCCGTCGGTGAGCTGACCCACTCGGCGAAGGTGCTCGACCTCGGCCTCGACCTGCAAGCCGTCGTCACGGCGTGACGGCCGCATGGTGGTCTTGGTCCGGAT
>JBEVOM010000200.1:0-2983 GCA_040507575.1 Ilumatobacteraceae bacterium | reverse complement strand
GAGGCGGCCCGTCGCCTCGTCAACCGGGCGATCACCTCGCTGCAGCACGACGCCGACGACGTGCTGGCGGCGTAACAGACCCCACCCAGGGATGTCTTCGGTCCGGATCGCGGTCGCACGTGCGACTGAGGTCCGGACCGAGACGCGTCTGGGGTCAGATCAGTGACCGCTTCGGCCCCCGTCCGCAGCGAGCACGGATCGTCAGGTCGACCGGCGGCCCGCACGCCGGAGGCGGCCCCTTGGCCGCCGGGCGACACGATCGGGCGACGAGTCTTCGAGGAGCACGATCAAGAGTCGAGGTTGGCCATGACGTGCTTGACGCGGGTGTAGTCCTCGAAGCCGTACTGCGACAGGTCCTTGCCGTAGCCGGACCGCTTGAAGCCGCCGTGGGGCATCTCGGCAACGAGTGGGATGTGGGTGTTGATCCACACGCAGCCGAAGTCGAGGCGCTTGGCCATGCGCATCGCCTTGCCGAAGTCCTTCGTCCACACGCTGGAGGCCAGCCCGTACTTGACGCCGTTGGCCCAGCGCAGTGCCTCGTCCTCGTCGCTGAAGCGCTGCACGGTGATGACCGGCCCGAAGATCTCATCCTGGATCATCTCGTCGTCCTGACGCAGGTCGGCGACGACGGTCGGCTGGTAGAAGTACCCCGTCTCGCCCTGGCGTCCACCCCCGGCGAGGAGCCGGGCATGGTCGGGAGCCCGGTCGACGAACCCGCTGACCCGCTTCAACTGCCCCTCGTTGTTGACCGGGCCGAACAGCACATCGTCGTCGTCGGGCCGGCCGGTCCGGGTCGCCTTGGCCGCATCGGCCAGCGCCGCCGTGAAGTCGCCGTAGATGCCCGGACCGGCCAGCACGCGGGTCGCGGCCGTGCAGTCCTGCCCGGCGTTGAAGTACCCGGCCACCGAGATGCCCTCCACCGCGGCGTCGATGTCGGCGTCGTCGAACACGATGACGGGAGCTTTGCCCCCGAGCTCGAGGTGGACCCGCTTGAGGTCCGACGCGGCGGCACCGGCGACCTCCATCCCGGCCCGCACCGAACCGGTGATCGACACCATGTCCGGCACGTCGTGGGCGACCATCGCCCGCCCGGTGTCGCGGTCGCCGCAGATCACGTTGAACACGCCGGGCGGCAGGAACTCCGCCGCGATCTCGGCCAGCAACGTCGTGCTCGCCGGCGTCGTGTCGCTGGGCTTCAGGACGACGGCGTTGCCGGCGGCGATCGCAGGCGCGAACTTCCAGGTTGCCATCATCATCGGGTAGTTCCACGGCGCGACCTGGGCACACACACCGACCGGCTCGCGGCGGATGAACGACGTGTGTCCGGCCATGTACTCGCCGGCACCCTTGCCCTCGAGATGTCGGGCGGCGGTGGCGAAGAAGCGGATCTGGTCAACCATCGGCGGGATCTCCTCCGACCGGGTCAAGGCGATCGGCTTGCCGGTGTTCTCGACCTCGAGGGCGATGAGCTCGTCGGCCCTGGCCTCGACGGCATCGGCGATGCGGAACAGTGCCAACGAGCGCTCCGACGGCGTCGCGTCCCGCCACGTCTCGAACGCCGCCGCGGCCGCCCGCATGGCGGCGTCGACGTCCTCACCGGACGACAGCGCGGCCTCGGCGTACTGCTGGCCGGTCACCGGGTCGACCACCGCAGTGGTCCGCCCGTCGAGGGCGTCGACGTACTTCCCGTCGACGAAGTTGGAGAACGCGCGCATGGGATGAGTTGTACCACGCGGCCCGATCGCTGAGTCCTGGCGCTCCATCTACGCTTCGCGCATGCCCACAGCGATCAGGACCGTCGGCGTGCCGCGGGAGATCAAGACCGCCGAGCACCGCGTCGCCATGACGCCGGACGGCGTGCGGGAGCTCGAGCGGCACGGCATCCAGGTCCACGTCGAGACGGGTGCCGGCGAGGGCGCATCGATCAGCGACGCCGACTACGTCGCCGCAGGTGCCGACATCGTGCCGACGGCCGCCGACGCCTGGTCCCAGGAGATGGTGATCAAGGTCAAGGAGCCGAAGGAGGAGGAGTTCGCGTTCCTGCGCGCCGACCTCACGCTGTTCACGTACCTCCACCTCGCCGCCTACCCGGAGGTCGCCAAGGCGCTGGTCGCCGCCGGCACGACGGCGCTGGCCTACGAGACCGTGCAGCTCGACGACGGCGCGCTGCCGCTCCTGGCGCCGATGAGCGAGGTCGCCGGCCGGCTGGCTCCCCAGCAGGGTGCCCACTTCCTGGAGCGCCACAACGGCGGTCGGGGCGTGCTGATGGGCGGCGCGCCAGGTGTGCGACCGGCCAAGGTCGTCGTGCTCGGCGCCGGCAACGTCGGATGGAACGCGGCGTGGATCGCGGCTGGGATGGAGGCCGAAGTGGTCCTCATCGACAAGAACCTCGACCGCCTGCGCTGGGTCGACCAGATCCACCGGGGTCGCATCATGACGCTGGCATCGAACCGGGGGGCCATCGAACGGAGCGTGGCCGACGCCGACCTCGTGATCGGCGCCGTCCTCGTGGCGGGTGGACGGGCGCCCGTCGTCGTCAGTGAGGAGATGGTCGCGGCGATGAAGCCGCGGGCGGTGATCGTCGACGTCGCGGTCGACCAGGGCGGGTGCATCGAGACGATCCGCGAGACGACCCACGACGACCCCGTGTACGAGCGCCACGGTGTGATCCACTACGCCGTCGGCAACATGCCCGGGGCCGTTCCTCACACGAGCACGTACGCGCTGACGAACGCGACGTTGTCGTACATCCAGGACGTCGCCGTGCACGGGGTCGCCGATGCGGCCCGGCGCGACCGGGCGATCGCCCACGGCGTCAACACGGTCGCCGGGGTCGTGACGAACGCGCCGGTCGCCGAGTTCCTCGGCGTCGACGTCGTCGATCCACTGGAGGCGATGGCGTGACCACGGCGGCACGTGGTCGGGCTCACCCGCAGCCTGAGCGGGACGTTTTGGTCCGGATATTGGTCGCAGGTGCGACCAA
>JBEVOM010000198.1:0-20868 GCA_040507575.1 Ilumatobacteraceae bacterium | reverse complement strand
TTGGTCGCACGTGCGACCAATATCCGGACCAAAACTACCGACGCGGGAGGCGGCTGCTCAGCGGTGGTGACCGGCGGGGGGCGCGGCGTCCCCGGCCGCGGCCGCGAGGTGCTCGGCGACGGCGACGACGTGGTCGACGGGGCCGCCGAGCAGGCCGACGGTGACCCGCAGGTGGTCATCGTCGCGGCGCACGAGGAACGGCTCACCCGGAGCGACGCCGATGCCGCGGGCGGCGAGCGCGACGACGGCGGAGCGCTCGTCGGCGACGCTCATCCAGAGGTTGATGCCGTCGTGCCCGGCCACACGGACGCCGTGCTCGGTCAGCACGCCGGTGACCAGCGCGCGACGACTGCGGTAGGCCGCCCGGGCGTCGACCATCACCGCCGACGTCGCCGGGTCCTGCAGCAGCTCGAGCAGCAGGGCCTGCAGGATCCGGCTGGACCAGCCCGGGCCGAGCAGGCGCCGGTTGGCCACCGCGGTCACCACCTCACCGGCGCCGCCGACAGCGGCCAGGCGCAGGTCGGGGCCATGGCTCTTGGAGTAGCTGCGGATGTGCACCGTGCGGCCGGGCCGCCACCGCCCGAGGCTGACGAGTGCCGCGGTGGAGATGTCGTTGGCGTGGTCGTCCTCGATGACGGTCGCCGGGTGGTCGCCGAGCGCGGTCGCCAGTGCCCGCGCCCGTCGCACGGTCAGCGCCGAGCCGGTCGGGTTGTGCGCCCGAGGCTGGAGGAACACGGCCCGCACGTCTGGCGTGAGCGCGGTCCGCAGGCCCGCGGGCAGCATCCCCTCATCGTCCATGTCGACGCCGACGACGTCGCAACCCATCTGGTCGAGTAGGTCGAGCAGCGGCGGGAACGTCGGGTGCTCGACGACGACCCGATCGCCGAGCCGGAGCACGACCCCGGCGACGCGGTCGAGGGCATCCATCGCCCCGTCGACGACGGTCATCGCTTCGGGCGGGAACGGCCACGACGCAACCAGTACGTCCTCCAGCGCCGGCAGGACCGGACGATCGAGGTAACTCGACGTCAGCGACTGCTTGCCGACCCGCGACACCACCGGTCCGAGGTCGGGCAGCAGCGTCGGGTCGGGGGTGCCGGTCGAGAGATCGAGCTCGAAGTGGCCGGGACCCTCGGTGATCCGCCGATAGCGACGCGGCCCGCCCGGTCCCGTCGGCGGGCGGACGAACGTGCCGTTGCGCCCCCGGGCCTCGATCGCACCGACCGCGGCCAGGCTGCGCCACGCCTCGCTCACCGTCGTCGGCGACACGCCGAGACGTTGCGACAGGTCGCGCACGGTCGGCAGCCGGGTACCGACGCCGAGCGCGCCGGACGTGATCATCCTCCCGATGACGGCGGCGATGCGGCGCGCGCTGCGGGTGTCCCCGCCCGCCGTCACATCGCGGGTGATCTCGACGACGATGTCGTTCAGCACGTGGTCCCCAGGACTGGCTCACGGCCCCATGTGAACCGCTCGTGAACGTAATGTACGGTTACAAAGGTTCTATTGTCCAGCACCCGATGTGACATTACGATCGCCGGGTCACAGGCCCGTCGCACCCGTTGGGGGATCCATGGCCAACACCGTCCGAGCAGCCTTGTTGCAGACCGACTGGGCCGGCACCAAAGAGGCCATGATCGACAAGCACGAGGAGGCCGCCCGCGAGGCCGCTGGCGCCGGAGCCCAGGTCATGTGCTTCCAGGAGCTGTTCTACGGGCCGTACTTCTGTCAGGTCCAGGACACCACGTACTACTCGTACACCGAGTTGGTCCCCGATGGTCCGACCACGCAGCGGTTCCAGTCCGTTGCCAAGGAGCTCGGCACGGTGCTCGTGCTGCCGATGTACGAACACGAGCAGGCCGGCGTGTACTACAACACGGCCGCGGTCATCGACGCCGACGGGACGTACCTCGGCAAGTTCCGCAAGCAGCACATCCCGCAGACCAAGGGCTTCTGGGAGAAGTTCTACTTCCGGCCCGGCAACGGCGGATACCCGGTCTTCGACACCGCCGTCGGCAAGGTCGGCGTCTACATCTGCTACGACCGCCACTTCCCGGAGGGGTGGCGTGCGCTCGGGCTCAACGGCGCCGAGATCGTCTTCAACCCGTCGGCCACCAGCCGCGGGCTGTCCGAGTACATCTGGCGCGTCGAGCAGCCGGCCGCCGCCGTCGCCAACATGTACTACGTGGGGGCGATCAACCGCGTCGGCATCGAGTCCGACATCGGCGACGACGACTTCTACGGGCAGAGCTACTTCGTCGATCCGGAGGGCCAGTTCGTCGGCGACGTCGGCGATCCGTACAAGCCCGAGCTGATCGTGCGCGACCTCGACATGGACAAGATCAAGCTCGTGCGCGACCGGTGGGCGTTCTACCGCGACCGCCGGCCCGATGCCTACGGCGACCTCACGGAGGCCTGAGCGCGTGGCTCGCACCCTCATCGCCGGAGGCACCGTCGTCAGCCCGTCGGGTCGCGTCGCGGCCGACGTCCTCGTCGACGGCGAGCACATCGTCGCTGTCCTCTCACCGGGGCAGGCCGACGAGCTCGGCGTCACGAGCAGCGGGGACATCGCCACGATCGATGCCACCGGGAAGTACGTCGTCCCCGGCGGGGTCGACGTCCACACCCACATGGAGATGCCGTTCGGGGGGACCGAGTCGAGCGACACGTTCGAGACCGGCACCATCGCCGCGGCGTGGGGCGGCATCACGACGATCGTCGACTTCGCCGTCCAGAACACCGGCGCCAGCGTCCCTGACGCGCTCGCCACGTGGCACGAGAAGGCCGGCGGCCACTGCGCCATCGACTACGCGTTCCACCAGATCATCGGCGGCGTCGACGAGGAGGCGCTCAAGGCGATGACGTACCTCGTGGACAACGAGGGCATCACCAGCTTCAAGCTGTTCATGGCCTACCCGGGCGTCCTCTACTCCGACGACGGCCAGATCCTGCGGGCCATGCAGACGGCCAACGAGTCGGGGGCGATGATCATGATGCACGCCGAGAACGGCATCGCCATCGACGTCCTCGTCGCCCAGTCCATCGCCCGCGGCGACACCGACCCGAAGTACCACTCGTTGACCCGCCCCGCCGAGCTCGAGGGCGAAGCCACGCACCGGGCGATCCAGCTCGCCAAGGTGGCCGGCAACGTGCCGCTGTACATCGTGCACATGTCGGCGTCGGAGGCTCTGGAGGAGGTCGCGGCGGCCCGGCACGCCGGCGCCAACGTGTTCGCCGAGACGTGCCCGCAGTACCTCTACCTGTCGCTCGAGGACCAGCTCGCCCAACCCGGCTTCGAAGGTGCCAAGTGGGTCTGCTCGACACCGCTGCGCACGAAGCACGAGCACCACCAGAAGGACCTCTGGAAGGGCCTGCGGATGAACGAGCTCGCGGTCGTGTCGACCGACCACTGCCCGTTCTGCTTCAAGGAACAGAAGGAGATGGGCATCGGCAACTTCTCCAAGATCCCCAACGGCATCGGCAGCGTCGAGCACCGCATGGAGCTGCTGTACCAGGGCGTCGTGGCGGGCGAGATCTCGCTCGAACGGTGGGTCGAGACGTGCTGCACGACGCCGGCGCGGATGTTCGGCATGTACCCGCGCAAGGGGATCATCGCCCCCGGCGCCGACGCCGACATCCTCATCTGGGACCCCGCCGGGCACACCAGCATCGGGTTCCACGCCAAGCACCACATGAACATGGACCACTCGGCGTGGGAAGGCTTCGAGGTCGACGGCAAGGTCGACACCGTGCTCAGCCGCGGTGCCGTGATCGTCGAGGACGACACGTTCAAGGGGGCGGCCGGCCACGGCCAGTTCATCAAGCGCGGCCTCTCCCAGTACCTCGTCTGATGGGCTCGTCCGCTGCGCTCCCTCGCTGTGTCTCGCCGCGGCTGGCGCCGCCCGGCCTGCGGCCGAACGCTCGACCTGACCATCCACGCTCGCTGCGGACGGGGGCCGAAGCGGTCACGATCTGTCACGTGGAGGACCAACTCGGATGAACCGCATCTCACATTGGATCGACGGCGCGACCGTCACGGGCGCGTCCGGTCGTTCCGCACCTGTTTTCAACCCCGCCCCGGGGTAGGAGGCGGCCCGCGTCGACCTCGCCGACGATGCCGAGGTCGACGCTGCCGTCGCCGCCGCCAAGGCCGCGTTCCCCGCCTGGCGGGCGACCGGGCTCGGGCGGCGCGCCGAGGTGATGTTCCACATGCGCGAGCTGGTCGACGCCAACCGCAAGGAGATCGCGTCGCTGCTCACGGCCGAGCACGGCAAGGTGCTGTCCGACGCGCTCGGCGAGGTCGCCCGCGGGCTCGAGAACATCGAGTTCGCGACCGGCATCCCTCACCTCCTCAAGGGTGGCTACAGCGAGCAGGCGTCGACCGGTGTCGACGTCTACTCGATCCGCCAGCCGCTCGGTGTCGTCGCCGGCATCACGCCGTTCAACTTCCCGGCGATGGTGCCGATGTGGATGTTCGCCAACGCCTTGGCGTGCGGCAACACGTTCGTCCTCAAGCCGAGCGAGAAGGATCCCTCGGCCTCGTTGCTGATGGCCGAGCTGCTGGCCGGGGCCGGGCTGCCGGCCGGGTGCTTCAACGTCGTCCAAGGCGACAAGGTGGCCGTCGACCGGCTGCTCGCCCATCCCGACGTCGCCGCGATCAGCTTCGTCGGATCGACGCCGATCGCCCGGCACATCTACGAGACGGGCACGGCGAACGGCAAGCGTGTCCAGGCCCTCGGCGGGGCCAAGAACCACATGCTGGTGCTGCCCGACGCCGACCTCGACGCGGCGGCTGACGCCGCGGTGTCGGCCGGATACGGCTCGGCCGGCGAGCGGTGCATGGCCATCAGCGTCGTGCTGGCGGTCGAGTCGATCGCCGACGCGCTGGTCGAGAAGATCGCCGAGCGCATCCCGTCGGTGAAGGTCGGTCCGGGGTCGGAGCCGGACAGCGAGATGGGTCCCTTGATCACAGGCGAGCACCGGGACAAGGTGCGCGGGTACGTGGAGGGAGCCACCCTGGAGGGGGCCACCGTCGTCGTCGACGGGAGGCACGGTGCCCCCTCCGAGGGGTTCTTCCTGGCCCCCAGCCTGATCGACAACGTGACCCCTGGCATGGCCTGCTACACCGACGAGATCTTCGGACCGGTGCTGTCGGTGGTGCGGGTCGCGTCCTACGACGAGGGCGTGGAGCTGATCAACTCGAACTCGTACGGCAACGGCACCGCCATCTTCACGCGCGACGGCGGTGCGGCCCGGCAGTTCCAGTTCGAGGTCGACGCCGGGATGGTCGGTGTCAACGTGCCGATCCCGGTGCCGGTCAGCTACTACAGCTTCGGTGGGTGGAAGGCCAGCCTGTTCGGCGACAACCACATGTACGGTCCGGAAGGCGTCAACTTCTACACCCGCGGCAAGGTGGTCACGGCCCGTTGGCCCGACCCCCACACGTCCACGGTGGACCTCGGCTTCCCCCAGAGCCGTTGAGCATGGGACACGCGCAGATGGACGGTGATCAATGACCGCTTCGGCCCCCGACCGCAGCGAGTTTGGATGGTCAGGTCGCGCGTTCGGCGGCAGGCCGGGCGGCGCCAGCCGCAGCAAGACAGCTGAGCGAGCGGAGTCTTCGGAGCGAACGAAGCAATGGATATAGGACTGGTCCTCCAGACGACGCCTCCGTCGGCCCGGGTCGTGGACCTGGCGAAGCGGGCGGAGGCGTACGGGTTCACGAACGTGTGGACGTTCGACAGCCACATCCTGTGGCAGGAGCCCTACGTCATCTACAGCCAGATCCTGGCCGAGACCCGCAACATCGTCGTCGGTCCGATGGTCACCAACCCGGCGACGCGTGACTGGACCGTGACGGCCAGCGTCTACGCGACGCTCAACGAGATGTACGGCAACCGCACGGTCTGCGGCATCGGCCGCGGCGACTCGGCGGTGCGGGTCACGAACGGCAAGCCGACGACCATCGCGACGTTGCGGGACTCGATCCACGTCATCCGCGAGCTCGCCAACGGACGCGCCGTCGACTACAACGGCTCGACGATCCTGTTCCCGTGGGCGTCGCGCAGCGAGCTCGAGGTGTGGGTGGCGGGATACGGGCCGCGAGCCCTCGCGTTGGCCGGCGAGGTCGGCGACGGCTTCATCCTCCAGCTCGCCGATCCGCAGATCACGGCATGGACCATCGAAGCAGTCCGCCGCGCTGCCGGAGACGCCGGACGCGACCCCGACGGCGTCACGATCTGCGTCGCCGCGCCCGCCTACGTCGGCGACGACGCGGCCCACATGCGTGACCAGTGCCGGTGGTTCGGCGGCATGGTCGGCAACCACGTCGCCGACCTCGTCGGCCGCTACGGCGCGTCGTCCGATGTCCCGGCGGCGCTGACGGCCTACATCGAGGGTCGCACGGGCTACGACTACAACCAGCACGGGCAGGCCGGCAACACCCATGCCGACTTCGTGCCGGACGAGATCGTCGATCGCTTCTGCGTCCTCGGTCCCGTCGACGAGCACGTCCGCCGACTGCGCGAGCTGGCCGACCTCGGCGTCGACCAGTTCGCCGTGTACCTCCAGCACGACGGCAAGGACGCCACGCTGCAGGCGTACGGCGAGCACATCATCCCGGCGCTGGCCGAGATGCGGCAAGCCAAGACGTGACCGTCGGGAGCCGCAGGGCGTGATCCGCAAGGTCGCCCTCTTCGTCCTGGCCCTCGTCGTGGTCGTCGTCGCCTGGGAGCTGTACAAGGTGGTCGGGCCACAGGACGGCGGTGACGTGGTCGGGGTCCGCGTCCTGCCCCGGGCCAACGACACCGCGATGCCCCACGTGTGGACCATGGGCAGCCGACTCTTCGATCCCGAGAGCCGGACGTCGAACCGCCCGATCATCGTCGTCGTCCTCCTCGGTGCCTGGTACTCGTTCCGTCTGGCGCTGGCCGGGTTCGCCATCGGGACCGTGGTGGGCATCGGGCTGGCCACGCTCATGGCCCGCTTCGGGCTGGCTCGCCGCGGGCTGATGCCGTACCTCGTGATCTCCCAGACCGTCCCGATGATCGCCCTCGCTCCACTCGTCGTGAGCTGGGGAGGCAAGCTGCACGTCGGCAGCTGGGAATGGCCCCGGTGGCTGTCGGTGGCCGTCCTCGGTGCCTTCCTCGCCTTCTTCCCCGTGGCCGTCGGCACGCTGCGGGGCCTCGAGTCGGCGTCGGCCACGTCGCTCGAGTTGATGCGCAGCCTCGCTGCCACGAACGCCCAGACGATGCGCAAGTTGCGGTTCCCGGCCGCCGTGCCGCGCATGGTCCCGGCGCTCAAGCTGGCTGCCACGGCGGCGGTGATCGGTGTCGTCGTCGCCGAGATCTCGACCGGACTTCGCGGTGGCGTCGGTCGGTTGATCATCGAGTACGCGCGGCAGGCCTCGGGCGACCCCGCGAAGATGTACACGGCCCTGCTCGGTGCGGCAGTGCTCGGCCTGGGCCTCGTCGGCGTCGTCGGCGCGTTCGAGGTGGCCGTCAGCCGCAACCGGCCACCGGTGCAGGAGTCGAGATGAACGAGACAGCATCGAACGCGGTGGAGGTGACGAACGCCGCGAAGGTCTTCAACCCCGGCACGACGCGCCAGGTCGACGCGCTCGTCGACATCGACCTCGTCGTCGCGCCGGGCGAGTTCGTCAGCCTGATCGGCCCGTCGGGTTGCGGGAAGTCGACCCTGCTGCGGCTGATCGCCAACCTCATCGAGCCGTCGACCGGTGACGTCCGCGTCAACGGGAAGGCGGCGGCCATGGCCCGCCTCGACCAGGAGTACGGGATGGCGTTCCAGCAGGCCGGCCTGTTCGACTGGCGCAACGTCGTCAAGAACGTCGAGTTGCCGTTGGAGCTGAAGGGGTGGGACAAGGCGCAGCGGCGTGAGCGGGCGATGGAGATGTTGCAGCTCGTCAAGCTGGGCGACTTCGCCGACCATCGCCCGTGGCAGCTGTCGGGCGGCATGCAGCAGCGCGTCGCCATCGCCAGGGCCCTCGCCGCCCATCCGCCCCTGCTGTTGATGGACGAGCCGTTCGGAGCGCTCGACGAGATGACCCGCGAGCACATGCAGGCCGAGCTCCTGCGCATCTGCGCCGAGACGGCGACGAGCGTCGTGTTCGTCACGCACTCGATCCCCGAGGCCGTCTACCTGTCGGAACGCGTCGTCGTCATGTCGCCCCGACCGGGGCGCATCACGTCGATCATCGACGTCGACCTCGGCGACCGGCGCGACACCGACACCCGCGAGGACGCCGGCTTCTTCAAGAAGGTCACCGAGGTGCGCGAGGCACTGCGGGGGCACGAGGTCGACGACCTCGAGCTGGCCCGGGGCGTCGACGACCGATGAGCGTGCGGCGGGTGGTGTGGGCGGTGTGGCCACCGGTCGTCTTCGGAGTCGTGTTCCTGTTCCTGTGGGAGCAGGCGGTCGAGGTCTTCGACTGGAAGCCGTACTTCCTGCCCAAGCCGACCGCGATCTGGGACGCCTTCACCGGGAACGTCGATCAGATCTGGTCGGCCGCCCGCGTGTCGGGCGCCAACGCGCTCATCGGCCTCGTCGTCGGCACCGTGCTCGGCGTCGCCGTGGCCTTCCTGCTGATGCGCTTCCGGATCCTCAACGACATGCTCACGCCGCTGGCCATCGCCCTCAACGCGATCCCGATCTTCGTGCTCGTCGCGGTGTTCAACAACATGTTCGCGATCACGTCGGAGATTCCGCGCCGCCTGATGGTGACACTGGTCGTCTACTTCATCGTCCTCGTCAACGTCGCCAAGGGACTGCGCCAGGTGGAAGCCACCCACCTCGAGCTGCTCAGGTCGTACGCCGCAACACCGTCGCAGATCCTGGCCAAGGCACGGGTCCCCAACGCCGTGCCGTTCCTGTTCCAGGCGCTCACGATCGCCGCCCCAGCTGCCGTGATCACGGCGTTCGTCGCCGAGTACTTCGGCGGCTCGCAGAACGGCCTCGGCACCCGCATCACCTCGAACATGACCGCGAACACCGCAGCGGCGTGGGCCTACGTGCTCGGCGCCTGCCTCCTGGGCCTGGTGTTCTACCTGATCTCCATGGCATTGGAGAGCATCACCACACATCACAGGGGCGTCAGCCCCGGGGGAGGAACAACCTCATGAGGAAGCGACTCAGAGTCGCCGGCGCCGCAGTCATGGCGCTCGCGCTCGTCACCGCGGCGTGCGGCGGTGACGACGACGACGATGCGACGGGCACCACGGACGCACCGACGGGGAGCGCCGTCGACTGCACCACGCCGGATCCGGTGACGTTGCAGCTGCAATGGTTCATCCAGGCGCAGTTCGGCGGGTACTACGCGGCGATCGACCAGGGCTTCTACGACGACATGTGCCTCGACGTGTCGATCGCCGAAGGCGGCGTCGACATCGTCCCCCAGCAGGTGCTGGCGGACGGCGGAGCCGACTTCGCCATCGCCTGGGTGCCGAAGGCGTTGCAGACGCGCGAGCAGGGTGCCGACATCGTCGACATCGCGCAGGTCTTCCAACGCTCGGGCACGCTGCAGGTCTCGTTCAAGGACGTCGGCATCACGACGCCCGAGCAGTTCGCCGGGAAGAAGATCGGCAACTGGGGCTTCGGCAACGAGTACGAGATCTTCGCCGCGCTCGGTGAGGCCGGGCTCGATCCGGCGAGCGATGTGGAGCTCGTCCAGCAGCAGTTCGACATGCTGGCGCTGCTGAACGGCGACATCGACGCCGCCGAGGCGATGACCTACAACGAGTACGCCCAGGTGCTGGAGGCCGTGAACCCCGAGACCGGCGAGCTCTACACCCCGGACGACTTCAACGTCGTCTCGTACGAGGACACGGGCGTCGGCATGCTGCAGGACGCCATCTGGGCCGACGCCGCGAAGCTGTCGTCCGACGACGCCTACCGCGATGTCGCGGTCCGGTTCGTCGCGGCCTCGCTGCAGGGCTGGGCCTACTGTCGGGACAACCCCGAGTCGTGCCGTGACATCGTCGTCGCCGCCGGCTCGCAGCTCGGCGACAGCCACCAGCTGTGGCAGATGAACGAGGTCAACAAGCTCATCTGGCCGGCCGCCGCCGGGGTCGGCGTCATCGACGAAGCGGCGTGGGACCGCACGGTCGAGATCGCCCAGAGCACGCCGAACCTGGAGGGGGCGACCGTCTTGACGGAGGCCCCGACGGACGGTGCGTACACGAACGACATCGTGAACGACGCTCTGGCCATGCTCGGCGATTCGGTCGACACCAAGGGTGAGGACTTCGAGCCGATCGAGGTCACGCTCACCGAGGGCGGCGCCTAGCCCTCCGCGCGCTGGATGAGCGCCGACCTGTGTGACGGAGCGGTGGCGCGCCTCCGTCACACAGGTCAGCGCGACGCGGCGGCGAGGGCGAGCGGCCAAGCGTCGACGATGACGAGGTGGCCGGCGCGCTCGACGACGTCGAGGTCGGCGGCGGGGATCCGGCGTGCCCACCACTCGCCGTGCGGTGGCGGGACGATGGGGTCGGCGCCGCCGTAGACGCATGTCGTCGGTGCTCCGATCGCCGCCGGGTCGAAGCCCCAATCGGCGATCGTGTACGACACGATGTCGGCGGCGAGGCCGACGTGGCCCTGCCTCGAGGCCTCGGCGAGCATCGCGACGACCCGGGCGCGCAGCCCGGCATCGCCCCCGAGGGCGGCTTCGTCGGCCGGACCCGCGGACATCGATGCGAGGTCGTCGGCGGGCTGCTCGGACGCCGGCCCGAGCATCGCCGCCAGGCGAGCCGCGGCGGCTGGGGGGTCCGAACGCAGCTGGTCGATCTGCTCGCGGTACGCGGGTGGGATCCACGGCACGTCGTCGTCCGGTGCCGGCGCCGCGACGAGGAACAGCGCTCGAGCCAGGTCGGGCCGTCGTGCCGCCACGGCGGCGGCGACGCGCCCCCCGGCCGACCATCCGACCAGCACGGCCTCGCTGACGCCGAGCGAGTCGAGCACGGCCGCGGTGTCGTCGGCCCACCGGGGGATCGTCGGCAGCACGCCGTCGGGCACCGGGTCGGACCCGCCGTACCCCGGGCGGTCGACGCTGACGAGCCGCACGCCGCTCGCCGCCGTGGCGACGGGATCAGGGTCGAAGCACCGGGAGCCCGGCGCGGCGTGGCAGAGCACGACGACGGCGCCGTCGGCGGGCCCGGTGACGTCGTAGGCGAGCGTGCGGTCGTCGGGGAGCGTGATGGTGTCCATGGATTCCATGGTGCGCGCCCTCGGGTGACAACATCATGTCACCGAAAGCCCGGATGCCGATGAACCGCTCCGAACGTCTCTACGCGATCGCCGAAGCCCTGCGTGCCGCGGGTGACGACGGTCGCACCGGCGAGTGGCTGGCCCGGCGCTTCGAGGTGACGACACGGACGATCAAGCGGGACATCACCGCGCTGCAGGAGGCCGGACGCCCGATCGTCGGCACCGGCGGGAGGGGCGGCGGCTACCGCACGGATCCGGCAGCGACGCTGCCGCCGATCGCGTTCACGTCGGGCGAGGCGATCGCGATCGCCACGCTCATGTCGGTGCAGTCCGACGCCCCGTACGCCGCCGAGGCCCGGCGGGCGCTGGCGAAGGTGCTCGACGCCATGGTGCCCGGCGCACGGCGCGGCGCCTCGACCCTCGCCGACCGCGTCTGGACCCGAGTCGACGTCGCCCGCCGGCCATCGCGGGCCGTCCAGGTGGTGGAGGACGCAGTCGCCCGCCAGGTCGTCGTCGTGATCGACTACGCCGACAAGGACGGCGTCGAGAGCCGACGCCGACCCGTGGAGCCGCTCGGGTTCGCCAACACCCGCGGCTCGTGGTACCTGATGGCGTGGTGTCGGTGGCGGCGGGCCGGGCGGTGGTTCCGCCTCGACCGCATCGCCCGCGCCGACCTCACGACGCAACCGGTCATCGGGCGCGACCTCACCGAGGTGTTCGGGCCGGTCCCGCCCGACGCCCATCCCGTCGAGCTCTGACGTGTGATGCCGGGCGGACGGGTCACGACGCGGTGTCGGGTCGGACGCCAGACGCGGCCGCGACAGTCGCGGCGTGCATGGCGGTGCGGACGCGGGCGGCCGGGTCCTGGCGGTAGTAGCGCTGCAGGACCTCGTAGAGCTCGGGCTTGTCGGCCTGCAGCACCAACGGCTGGGTGAAGAACGACTCCGTGGCGACGGCGAAGAACTCTCCCGGGTTCGTGCCGGCGTAGGACCGCAGCGACCGGCCGCCCTCGCCGCGCCGCACGGCGGCGTACTCCGTCGTGCAGACGTCGATCCAGCGCTGCCGATCGGCGTCGGCCATCGGCGGCGTGCCATCGACGGTGCCGTCGATCATGTCGAGCTTGTGGCTGAACTCGTGCAGCACGACGTCGCGCCCCATGCGGGGGTGGGCCGCCTCCCGCCGCGCCGACGACCACACGAGCATGATCGGCCCGTCGGTGTGGTGGGCCTCCCCGTCGACGGCGCCCGGGGCATCCATCAGCACGCCTCTGGCTGGCCCGGCCATCGGTGCGGTGCGGTTCATCGCCCGACTGCGCACGACGATCGTGCCGACTCCGTCGAACGGTGATCCGTCGAGGCCGAGCGCGAGGAGCGCGGCGTGGCCGGCGACCAGGGTGCGCACCTCATCGGTCAGCTCGAAGCCGCGGGCCGCCTCCCACCGCTTCGTGCGCAGCAGCTCGTCGGCGAGCTCACCGATGCGGTCGCGCTCGGGCTCGGTCAGCAGACGCCACTGCGCGGATCGGGCGGCGAGCACGGCCCGCCAGGCGTCGGGCAGGCCCGGGCGGTCCCGGCGGAACAGGCGATGCACGCTCACGATTCAATCGAGTGTTTCAGCTCGTCGGGCGACGCGGCCGGACGGTCAGGCCCTGGCGTACGCGTCGACGACGCTGAGGGCGTCGTCGATGATCGCCAGGCCCTCGCGCATGTCGTCGTCGCTGATCGTCAGCGGCGGGACGACGTGCAGGCGGTTGAAGTGGGTGAACGGCCACAGGCCACGGACCTTGCACGCGGCGATGAGCTCGCCGATCGGGGCGTTCGCCGGGCCGGCGGCGTTGTACGGCACCAGTGGTTCTCGCGTGGTCCGGTCCCTGACGAGCTCGATGGCCCAGAAGACCCCGAGACCGCGCACCTCGCCGATCGAGGGATGCCGGGTGGCCATGTCGGCGAGCGCCGGGCCGACGATGTCGTCGCCGAGGTGTCGGGCATGGTCGACGATGCCCTCCTCCTTGAAGATGTTGATGCTGGCCACGGCTGACGCGCACGCCAGTGGGTGCCCGGAGTACGTCAGGCCGCCTGGGAAGGGCTGCTGGGCGAACGTGTCGGCGATGCGTCGGGAGATGACGACCCCGCCCAGCGGCAGGTACCCCGAGTTGACCCCCTTGGCGAAGCAGATCAGGTCGGGTGCGACGTCCCAGTGGTCGACGGCGAACCACTCGCCGCACCGGCCGAAGCCCGCCATCACCTCGTCGGCGATCATCACGATGCCGTGGGCGTCGCACAGGTCCCGGACACCTTGCAGGTACCCGTCGGGCGGCACGAGGATGCCGTTCGTGCCGACGACCGTCTCCAGCACGATGGCGGCGATCGTCGGTCCGCCCTCCACCATGATCACGTCGGCCAGGTGGGCCAGCGCGCGCTGGCACTCCTCGGCGTCGTCGGCGGCGTGGAACGCCGAACGGTATGTGTAGGGCCCCCAGAACTTCACGACACCTGGCATGCCCGGTTCGCTCGCCCAGCGGCGCGGATCGCCGGTCATGGTGATCGCACCGTTCGTCGCTCCGTGGTAGCTCCGGTACGTCGTCAGGATCTTGTGGCGGCCGGTGTGCACCCGGGCCAGGCGCACGGCGTTCTCGGTCGCCTCGGCGCCGCCGTTCGTGAAGAAGACCATGTCGAGGTCGCCGGGCGCCAGCTCGGTGATGAGGCGGGCGGCCTCGCTGCGGGCCTCGTTGGCGTGGAACGGGGCGATCGTGCACAGCTTGTCGGCCTGCTCCTTGATCGCGGCGACCAGCTTCGGGTGCTGGTGACCGATGTTCATGTTGACGAGCTGGCTCGAGAAGTCGAGGTAGGTGTGGCCCGTGTCGTCCCAGAAGCGCGAGCCCTCGGCACCCGTCACGACGAGCGGGCTGAGCGTGGCCTGCGCCGACCACGAGTGGAAGACGTGCGCACGGTCGTCGAGGTACGCCTGCGAGGTCTGGTCGGTGTCGATGGCGGTCACGGTGGTCCAGGCTATTCGATACTGCGCGCAGCGGACAGAGTGGCCATTGTGACTGTACAAATCGTCGGCAGCGCCGCGGCGGCCCCTGTCGTGGGGACGTGCCAGGTGTGTCCGGCGCGATGCCGGGTACGTTCTTCGCCCACGTGACCACCCAAGGAGCTACCGATGAAACGTGCCGTTGGACTAGCGGTCCCCCTCGCATCCCTTCTCCTCGTCGTCGCTGCGTGCGGCGACGACGACGACGGACCTGACACCTCGACCGCGGTGTCCACACCGGAGGCGACCGATCTCCCCGGAGGCGACAGCGAGCTGACGCTCCCCGATCTGTCGTTGCCCGATCTCACCCTGCCCGGAGGCACCCTGCCCGGCGGCGGGACGCTGCCCGATCTGTCGGACATCACGATCCCCGGCAACATCACCATCCCGGACATCTCGGAGAACGCAGAAGCGTTCTTGGCCCAGATCTTCCCGAAGCTCTCGGACGACCAGATCAGCTGCCTTGCCGACCAGGCCGGGGACCTGTCGGGCGAGACCGTCAAGCCGAGCGATTTCACGTCATACCTCAGCGATTGCGACATCGAACCGGCGGACCTGCTGCCCGGCTGATCCGATTCGGCTGCACGCCTGAACCGTGATCCGCTTCGACGCCGTGTGGCTCGACGCCGGTGGTGTCCTGGTGCTGCCTGATCCGACCGTGCTCGGCCCGCTGTTGGCCTGGTACGGCGGCTCCACCGACGTCGAACGCCATCGTCGCGCCCACCACGCGGCGATGGCGGTCAAGTCGGTGCAGGGCGCCGAGGAGCGTGACTGGCGCGACTACGACCGGGCCTACACGCGCGCCGTCGACGTCCCCGACGACGACGTCGAGGAGGCGGCCGCCGTGCTCGGCGGGACGCGCACGGCAGCCCTCTGGCGTTACCCGATCGCCGACAGCCAGGCCGCGCTCGTTGCGCTGGCGGCGGCGGGCGTGCCGCTCGGCGTCGTGTCGAACGCGTCGGGCCAGATCGAGCACGTGCTGCGCCGGGGCGGCGTCTGCCAGGTCGGGCCTGGCGCCGGTGTGGACGTCCGGTGCGTCGTCGACAGTGAGGTGGTCGGCGTCGCCAAGCCCGACCCCGCGATCTTCGACCACGCCGCCGTGCACTTCCCGGGCGTCGCCCGGCCGCGCATCGCGTACGTCGGCGACTCGGTCACGATGGACGTCGGCGGAGCCCGAGCCGCCGGCCTGCACCCGATCCTCTTCGACCCCTACGACGACCACGCCGGCGTCGACTTCGAGCGGATCCGCTCGCTGGGCGAGCTGCTCGCGATCACGTCAGGCGGCGGGCGATGACCTTCAGGCAGAGGGTCTCGTCGGCCCCTTCGAAGATCGACAGGACGCGGGCGTCGACGAAGAGGCGGCTGACGGTGTACTCCTCGGCGTAGCCGAACCCGCCGTGGATCTGCATCGCCTCCCGGGTCACCCACTCGGCCGCCTTGCAGACGTACGCCTTCACCATGCTGGCCTCGGTGGCGCCCTGGCCCTTCGCCATCAGCGTGGCGACGTGGTACATGAACTGCCGGCCGGCCTGGATCAGCACGGCCATCCGCCCGAGCTTGGCCCGCGTCAGCTGGTAGTCGACGATCTCGGAGCCGAAGACCCTGCGGTTGCGGGCGTAGTCGAGGGCGGCCTCGTACGCGGCCTGCATCACGCCCACGGCCCGCGCCGCGGTCTGCAGGCGGCCGTTCTCGAACCCCTCCATCTGGTAGTAGAAGCCCTTGCCGAGCCCGTCGGCACCCCCGATGACGTTGGCCTCGGGCACCCACCAGTCCTCGAGCGCGATCTCGTAGCTGTGCATGCCGCGATAGCCGATCGTGTCGATCGGTCGCCCCTCCATCTTGCCGACGCGCCCCCCACCGGGGCCGGAACCCGCGTCCTGGGTGAACTGGAAGCCGTGTCCCTCGCCGCGCGGCTTGGGGACGATGAACAGGCTCAGGCCACGGTGCGACAGCGAGCGGTCGGGGTCGCTGCGCGCCAGCAGCATCAACACGTCGGCGCGGGCCCCGAACGTGCACCACGTCTTCACGCCGTTGATGACGAAGCCGGGCGTCCCGTCGGCGCCGTCGGCCGGTGACGCCGTGACCATGAGCCCGGCGACGTCGCTGCCGTAGTCCGGCTCGGTGACGGCCACCGCCGCCATCACCTCGGCCGTGGCCAGCTTCGGCAACCAATGCAGCTTCTGTTCCTCGGTGCCGCCCTTGACGAGCGCCCTCGTCAGGATCTCGGGGCGGGTGATGAGCGAGCCGCCGATGCCGAGGCTGGCCCGGCTCAGCTCCTCGGTGGCGACGACCATGGCGAGGTACTCCGAATCCCCGCCCTCGCTGTAACCGCCGTACTCGGCCGGAACGGACAGGCCGAACGCGCCGATCTCGGCGAGGCCGTCGATGACGTCCTCGGGCACGTCGGCGTTCGTGCGGTGCACATGCTCGGCCTGCGGGGCGACGACGTTGCCGGCGAACGAGCGGAACGTGTCCTGGACGAGCTCCATGTCGGCGTCGAGGTGGCGGGGGCCGCTCGTCTCGGCCAGGCCGGCCACGAACTCGGGGCTCCGGTACGCCGCGAGGAACGGGTGGGCGTCGCGCATCGGCGCCGTCTCGAGACCCCACACCGCCTCCCGCCCGGCCAGCCGGGTGATGAGGTCGTGGACCATGTCGGCGACGAACGCGCACGTGAGCGCCGCTTCGGTGGCGCCCTTGGCGCCGTAGTCGAGCATGGCTCGAGCGGTCGCGGCCGCCGACGCCGCGTGCGCCACGTCGTAGGCCAGCACCTGGTTGGCGTCGGGTCCACCGTTGTCGTTGAGGTGGCGCACCGCCGAGCCGATGACGCCGTCGGCGAGCGTGACGACGTCACCGGCCGCCGTGAGGTCGGGCGGAGCGGTCGTGGTCACGGAGGGACGTTACCGGCCGGTACGGCGGTCCCGGAATCGGTGCCGGTGGCCGGCACGGGCCGTAGGTTGTCGCGGATGTCGGTCCAGCTGGGAGTGTTCTGCGGGTCCAACACGGGCAACTCGCCCGTGTTCGTCGAGCAGGCCCGCCGGCTCGGGTCGGCGATCGGTCGTCGCGGTCTCGGACTCGTCTACGGAGGTGGACGGGTCGGCCTGATGGGCGCCGTCGCCGACGCCGCGCTGGAGCACGGCAGCGAGGTCACCGGCGTGATCACCGATCAGCTCGTCGGCGCGGAGGTGGCCCATCCAGGTCTGACGACGCTCGAGATCGTTCCCACCATGCACGATCGCAAGGCGCGCATGGCCGATCTCGCCAGCGGTTTCGTGACCTTGCCCGGCGGGTTCGGCACGCTCGACGAGACGCTCGAGATCCTCACGTGGAACCAGCTCGGTCTGATGGCCAAGCCGGTCGCGTTCCTCGACGTCGAGGGCTACTACGCCGGCTTGTTCGACTTCCTCGACCAGGCCGTCGAGGCCCAGTTCGTACGCGGCGCACACCGCATGCTCGCCCAGCGGGCGCGCACGGTCGACGAAGCCGTCGCGATCGCCACGGGCCCGGCACCGGAGACACCGCACAAGTGGATCGACCGCGACGGTGCTTGACAGTCCGACCGTCGGTCAGGCGGTCGAGGACATGTTCAACCGGCCGGACGCCGAGGGCGTGTCGCTGGCCTTGGTCGTCGCGCAGCACGGCGACGTCGTCGTCGAGCGATACGGCGTGCAGCCGCCGAACATCTTGCAGCCGGAGCCGGTCGCGATCACGGCCGACACCCAGCTGATCTCGTGGAGCGTCGCCAAGTCCGTGACGCACGCGGTCGTCGGGCTGCTCGTCGCCGATGGCCGCCTCGACCCATGGCAGCCGGCCGCCGTGCCGGCCTGGTCGGGCACCGAGAAGGATGCGATCACGGTGCTCGACCTCCTCGAACTGCGGTCGGGGTTGCGCTTCGTCGAGGACTACGAGGACGCCGGCACGTCCGACGTCATCGAGATGCTCTTCGGGTCGGGCATCGCCGACCACGCCGAGTTCGCCGCCGACATGCCCCTCGAGCACCCGCCGGGCAGGGTCTGGAGCTACGCATCCGGCTCGACGAACATCGTGTGCCGCATCATCGGCGACGTCCTGAGCGGCGGTCCCGACACCGCTGCTGCGGATCGTGAGGCTGCCGTGCGCCAGTACTTGGACGAGCGGCTGTTCGGGCCGAGCGGGATGGCCGGCGCCGACCCGCGCTTCGACCTGGCCGGGAACTGGGTCGGTTCGTCGTACCTGTACGCCACCGCCCGCGAGTACGCCCGCTTCGGTGAGCTCTACCTCCGCGACGGCTGCGCCGGCGACGTCCGGGTGCTCCCGGAAGGATGGGTCGATCACGCCCGCACGTTCGCGGCGCGTGACCCCGAGACAGGGATGCACTACGGACGGCACTGGTGGATGTGGCCGGACCAGCCCCGTTCGCTGGCCGCCCACGGCTACGAGGGGCAGTACGTGCTGGTGCTGCCCGAGCAGGACGCAGTCCTGGTGCACCTCGGCAAGACCGGTGCCAGCGCCCGTGATCTTCTGAGGGCGCGGCTGCGCAGGGTCCTCGACTCGCTGTAGAGCCGCCGGCGGCCGGCCGGGTGGGCGGGCGCGCGCAAACGTGTCGCCGGTGACGCCAGATCGGCTAGCAAGGTGGGGGTGGTGCCCGAGGATGCGCTCGCCACCCACCTGGAGACGGGTGAGCTCCCGCCGATCGAGCGCGACCCATCGCGCCCGGTCAAGCGGCCGCGGTTCCGGCCGATCCGGCTCACCATCAAGGTCGTCCTGTTCGCGGCGGTCGTGTACTTCGTGGTCCTGCCGCTCATCCCCGGCTTCCGCAGCGCAGCGACCGAGATCACGAAGGTCCAGCCCGGGTTCCTCGTCGCCGGCCTCGTGCTGCAGATCGCGGCGTGGTTCTCGTACTCGCTGTTGACCCGGTCCGCGCTCGGCGACGCCAGCTCGCAGATCTCGCGAGTGCGGATGTTCCGCATCCAGATGAGCACCAAGGCGCTCTCGAACATCGTGCCCGGCGGCAGCGCGGCAGGATCGGCCCTCGGCTACCGCCTGATGACGCTGTCGGGGGTCAGTGGACCCGACGCCGGGTTCGCGTTGGCGACCGCCGGCCTCGCCTCGGCGGTCGTGCTCAACCTGCTGTTCTGGACCGCGCTCCTGGTCTCAATCCCGATCCGCGGCGTCAACCCGCTGTACGTGACCGCGGCGCTGGCCGGGCTCGGGATCATGCTCGTGGTCGCCCTGCTCGTCGTCGGGTTGCAGCACGGCCAGGGCCGCGCCGAGCGGTTCCTGCGATGGTTGGCCGGCAAGCTCCGGTTCGACCCCGACACCGCGGCGCGTGGTCTGCGTCAGATCGGCGACCGTCTGGAGGAGCTCGTCGCCGACCGGGCCCTGTTGAAGCGGGTCGCGCTGTGGGCAGGTCTCAACTGGCTGCTCGACGCCGCGTCGCTGTGGGTGTTCCTGCGCGCGTTCGGCGGAACGCTCGACATCGACGCGCTGCTCGTCGCGTTCGGGTTGGCGAACATCTTCGCCGTCATCCCGATCACGCCCGGTGGGCTCGGCATCGTGGAGGGCATCTACATCCCGACGCTGGTCTGGTTCGGCCTGACGAGGCGCACGGCGACGCTCGGCGTCGCCTCGTACCGGCTGGCCCAGTACTGGTTCCCCATCCTCCTCGGCGGGATCCTGTACGCGACGCTGCGCATCGGGCCGTGGTCGATCGAGCGGCGCGACCGTCTCGACCGGCTGCGCGACATCGCTCAGCGGGAGACCGCCGAGAGCGAGCGGCGCATCGAGTTCGCCATGCGCCAGTGGGAGCGCAAGAAGACCGGGGTGGTTCCGATGGTCGACGCCACCATCAGCAACCCGCTCATCGATCACGTCGACATCGGAGCCCTGCAGGCCCTCGACGCGCTCGACGCCGCGGAGGACGGGTCCGCCGATCGGGCCATGGACCCGAGGATCGACCCGACGCTGCCCGTCGAGGACGGGGACGGGGACGGGATCGAGCGCCGCAGCGAGCAGTAGCTTCCCGGGCCATGACAGCGTACGAGCGGCCCTTCGGGCGGCATCTGGAGGACTTCGTGCCCGGTGACGTCTACCGGCACTGGCCGGGCAAGACGGTCACGGAGTACGACGACCACCTCTTCTGCATGATCACGATGAACCACCACCCGCTGCACACCAACGACTGGTTCGCCGGCCGGAGCGTGCAGGGTCGCAACGTCGTGGTCGGCAACCTCGTGTACTCGCTGGTGCTCGGCATGAGCGTGCCCGACGTGAGCGGAGCGGCCATCGCCAACCTCGAGGTCGAGACGCTGCAACACAAGTTCCCGACGTTCCACGGCGACACGATCCACGCCGAGACGCGGGTGCTCGACGTGAAGCGATCCTCGTCACGGCCCGACCGCGGCATCGTGACCGTCGAGACGAAGGGGTTCAACCAGGACGGCCAGGAGGTCTGCTACTTCCGTCGCAAGGTGATGGTCTGGACCAGCGACGCGGCGCCCGATCGCGCTCGTCCCTACGACGTCGACACCGCCTGGGACGAGCCCGAACGCTGACTCCCGCCCGGCGCGCCTGCTCGGCGATCTGGGCGCGCAGGGTCCCGGATGCGAACGTCGGCGATCTGGGCGCGCAGGGTCCCGATATCGA
>JBEVOM010000194.1:0-14562 GCA_040507575.1 Ilumatobacteraceae bacterium | reverse complement strand
CGACCGGGGGTGGGTGGGTCCGGTGCTCGGACCGCTGCGCGTGGTGCGGGCGGCGCGGGCGGGCGCCGTCGCGGCGATCCTCGACGGCGGACCGGTCGAACCGGCGTTGGCCGCGGCCGCCGCGCAGTCCGATCAGCTGATCACCGACTACAACCTCCGCAACTGACGCCGCCCGCGCCGCCCGGATGGGGCGAGCGGGATGGTCGCGTTAGGGTCCGGCGCCATGGCTTCTGAGTTCCCCCCGTTCGACGGTTCGGCCCCCAAGCAGCAGCAGTTCGGGCAGCCACCGGCCATGGGCATCGACCCCGACAAGCGCTACACCGCGACGCTCGACACATCGCTCGGTGAGATCGTGATCGCGCTCGATGCGATCAAGGCGCCCAAGACGGTCAACAACTTCGTGTTCCTGGCGCTGCACCACTACTACGACGGCGTCGTCTTCCACCGGATCATCCGTGGCTTCATGTGCCAGGGCGGTGACCCCACCGGCACCGGTCGCGGCGGCCCCGGCTATCGGTTCGACGACGAGCTCCCCAAGTCCGGCGACTACAAGATCGGCTCCGTTGCGATGGCCAACGCCGGTCCCAACACCAATGGCAGCCAGTTCTTCTTGATCTCCGGCGCCGACGGCGTCCGCCTGCCGCCGCAGTACAGCCTCTTCGGTCAGATCGTGAAGGGTCTCGACGTGCTCGAGACGATGCACACCGTGCGCACCGGCGCCGGCGACCGCCCGAACGACGACGTGGTGATCAACTCGGTCGCGATCACCGTCGGCGACTGACGCGCTGGTCGGCACCTCGTACATGGGTGTGCTCGACGGACGGACGGCGATCGTCACCGGCGCCGGGCGAGGCATCGGCGCGGCGATCGCGCTCGCCTTCGATGCCGCCGGTGCCCGGGTGGCGCTCGTCGCCCGGTCGGCCGACCAGCTCGTGACGGTCGCGTCCCGGATGACCCACGACCCGGTCGTGATCCCGGCCGACCTGGCATCGCCGTACGGCCCGGGCATGGCGGTCGACACGGCGCGACATGCGTTCGGCGGGCGCGTCGACGTCCTCGTCAACAACGCCGGGATCGGGCTGCGCAAGGACAGCGAGAGTGTGACCGCCGAGGAGATGGACGACGTGTGGAACACGAACGTTCGCTCGGCCCTGCTCACCTCGGCTGCCGCGCTCCCGACGATGGTGGCTGCCGGCTCCGGCTCGATCATCTCGATCAGCTCGATCGCCGGGCTGCGCGGCGCACCGCGACGAGCGGTCTACGCCGCGAGCAAGGCCGCGCTCGACGGGATGACACGGGCCCTCGCGATGGAGTACGGACCTCGCGGGATCCGGGCCAACAGCGTGGCGCCCGGGGTCGTCGAGACGGAGATGTGGCGGACCAACCTGGCCGAGCCGGGGGTCAGCGAGGCGGTGCTCGGCGTGATCCCGACCCGGCGCCTGTCGAGCGCCGAGGAGGTCGCCGACACGGTCGTCTTCCTGGCGTCGGATGCCTCGCGGGCGATCACCGGCGAGGTGATCGCCGCCGACGGCGGCATCCACTCGACGGTGAACCTGTGGCCGACCGTCTGAGCGGGCGTCACCGGACGGTCCTGGCGGTGGCCCGGGGCGGGCGCTGATGTCGTCGCTGGACGCGGCGGTCGACGAGGCGGTGGCGGCGTACGTCTCGGCCCACCCACGCAGCCGCACCCTCGCCGAGCAGGCGGCCGTCGTGCTCCCAGGCGCCAACACCCGCTCCGTGCTGCACATCGACCCCTTCCGCGACGTGCTCGACCGGGGATGGTCCGACGGCGCGACGAGCGAGTCGGAGACGGCGTTCGCCGCGTCCGTCGTCGATCGCTTCGCGTCGATCGAGCAGGTCCGTTTCACGAACTCGGGCACCGAAACGAACCTCATGGCGCTGCTCACCGCCCGGCAGGCGACCGGCCGTTCCCGCTTCGTCGTGTTCGAGCACGCCCATCACGGCGCACCGCTGCACTTCGGCCCGGACGGCGCGACGATGCGCCTGCCGCTCGACGTCGCCGTGCTCGCGTACAACGACCTGATGGCGGCGTTCGACCCTGGGCACGCCACGCCGGCCCTGGCGCACGGCGGCACGTTCAGCAACAACGCGTTCACGATGGCTGTCGGCGCGGCGATCGGAGCGGTCGTGGACGCCACCGCCCTCGCCGCGGTCAACGAGCGCGGCGAGCGGCTCCGAGACGGTTTGAACGCCCGTTTCGAGTCGTCCAGCGTCGGCTTCTGCGCGTCCGGGTGGGGCTCGCTCCCGAACGTCCACCCAGTGCCCGGTCCGGTCCGCTGTGAGCGCCGCTGCGGGCTCGGCTGATCGGCGATGGTCCGCCGCCGCCCCGACGCCGTCGAGCTGTCCACCAGCGAGGCGCGAGCGATGGCGATCGGTGCCCAGGGCCTCGCCGACCGCCGGCCATCGGGACGGATCGATCGACGGCACCTGCGGCGCGTCTTCGAGCGGGTCAACGTCATCCAGGTCGACTCGGTCAACGTGCTCGTGCGGAGCCAGGAGCTGCCGCTCTTCGCCCGCCTCGGTCCGCACCCGCGCTCGCTGCTGCCCGATGCCCTGGCCGACGGCGAGCTGTTCGAGTACTGGGCCCACATGGCCGCGATCGTGCCCAGCACGCAGCACCGCCTCTTCCGCTGGCGGATGGCCGAGCGGCACGGGTGGAGCGGCGTCGAGTCGCTCGTCGATCGGCGCCCCGATCTCGTCGCCGACGTGCTCGAGCGGGTTCGCCGGACCGGACCGCTGACCGCCGGTGACCTCCAGCAGCGGGTCGGGCCGAAGAGCTCGTGGTGGGACTGGGACGACGGCAAGATCGCGCTCGAACACCTGTTCCACCACGGCGATGTCACCGCGATCCGCCGGCGCAGCGACTTCGCCCGATCGTACGACGTGCCCGAACGGGTGCTCCCGGCGGCGGCGCTCGACGCCCCGACCCCGCCCGAGGCCGAGGCCCGCGCCGAGCTGTTGGTGCTGGCCGCCCGATCGCTCGGTGTCGCCACGCTCGAGGACCTCGCCGACTACCACCGGCAGAAGAACGCGCCGTGCCGACCGCTGGCCGCCGCGCTCGTCGCCGAGGGCCGGCTGCTCCCCGCCCGCGTCGAGGGTTGGCGCCGGCCGGCGTTCATCCACCCGGATGCCACCGTCCCGCGCCGCCTCGCCGCCCGCGCCCTGCTCAGCCCGTTCGACTCCCTCGTGTGGAACCGTGACCGCGACGAGCGGTTGTTCGGCTTCCGCTACCGCATCGAGATCTACGTGCCCGAGCCCAAGCGGGTGTACGGCTACTACGTCCTGCCGTTCCTGCTCCGCGACCGCCTCGTCGGGCGCGTCGACCTGAAGGCCGACCGGGCCGCAGGCGTCCTGCGGGTGCAGGGCGCCTACACCGAGCCCGACCTCGCCGGCCTCGACGAGACGACCGTGGCCGGCAACCTGGTGGAGGAGCTGCGGTCGATGGCGACGTGGCTCGAGCTCGACGTTGTCGCGGCGACGAGCCGCGGCGACCTGGCGCCGGCCCTGCACCGGGCCGGTCTGGCCGCGCTCGAGGTCGAATCCCCGGTGCTCGAAGCGCCCCGGTGACGTCGAGGCGGTGTGGGTACGCTCCGCACGTGTCCACCGACCCCGAGCTGCGCGACGGCGGCGGCGACCTCGGCGACGGGCCCGGTGACGATGGGTTGACGAAGGCGGCCGCCGACGGCGCCGCGGAGCCGGCATCGGGGACGACGGTCGAGACCGAGGAGGTCGTCGGGCTCGGCCCGCCCCTCGCCGGCGAGGACCGGCGGATGCCCCGCTGGGTCGTGCCGGCGGTCGTGGTGTTCTGGACCGGGTTCCTCGGCGCCCTCTCCGTGCGCTTCGTCTGGAGCAAGCTCAGCGGGCTGTTCATCCTCGTCGCCATCTCGATGTTCCTGTCGCTGGCGATCGAGCCCGGCGTCAACCGCCTCGCCCGGCGCGGCTGGCGGCGGGGGGCGGGGACGGCGCTCATCCTCTTCGGCGTCGTGGCCCTGTTCCTGGTGTTCGTCGTCGCCATCGGAGCGCTCGTCGGCTCGCAGGTCGCCGACCTGCTGTCGAACTCCGAGGCGTACATCAGCGACACCGTCGACACGGTCAACGACACGTTCGGCACCAACCTCGACGCCGAGGAGATCATCGCCGATTTCAACGACCCCGACGGTTCGGTGCAGGAGTTCATCCGTGACCAGAGGGACAACGCGGTCAGCCTGTCGGTCGCCGCGCTCGGCGGCCTGCTGCAGCTGTTCTCCGTCCTGCTGTTCACGTTCTACCTCGTCGCCGACGGTCCCAAGATGCGCCGGGCCATCTGCAGCCGGCTCACGCCGGAGCGCCAGGAACGCGTGCTGCGGACCTGGGAGCTGGCCGGCGACAAGACCGGCGGGTACCTCTACTCACGGGCGCTCCTGGCGCTGCTGTCGACCGTCTTCCACTGGATCGTCTTCCAGTCGCTCGGCACGGCCGCGCCCGTCGCGCTGGCGCTGTGGGTCGGCATCGTGAGCCAATTCCTGCCCGTGGTCGGCACGTACCTGGCCGGCGTCCTGCCCGTCCTGCTGACGTTCCTCGACTCACCGTTGAAAGCGGTGATCGTGTTGGTGGCGATCATCGTGTACCAACAGGTCGAGAACTACCTGTTCTCGCCGCGCATCACGGCCCGCACGATGGAGCTGCACCCGGCGGTCGCGTTCGGTGCTGCGCTGGGTGGAGCGGCCGTGCTGGGCGCGGTCGGAGCCGTGCTCGCGCTCCCCGCCGCGGCGATGGGCCAAGCGCTGATCAGCGACTGGGGCGACCGCCACCAGGTGATCAAGAGCGAGCTCACCGATGTCCGCCACCCCCAGGTCTGGAAGCGCCTGGCCAAGATCCGCAAGGCCCAGAAATGACCGGCGGTGCGAACGATGCCGGTCACTCGTTCGTGCCCATCGCGGCGACGACGCGCAGCGGCCATGACGAGTCCCTGCACCACGGGGCCGTCGCCGTCATCGCGGCCGACGGATCGTTGGCGTGGAGCGCCGGTGACCCCGAGGTCGACGTGTACGTGCGCTCGGCGATCAAGCCGTTGCAGGGTGCGGCGATGCTGGCGGCCGGGCTGGACGTCGAGGATCGGCTGCTGGCCGTCGTGTGTGCCAGCCACGACGGTCGCCCCGAGCACGTGGCCGCCGTCGAGCAGATCCTCGCCGGTGCCGGACTGGACGTCCGGGATCTCGAGAACACGCCGTCGATGGCGCTGGACCCCAGTGAGGCCGACGAGGCGGTCCGGGCCGGTCGAGGCCCATCGGCCGTGGCCGACAACTGCAGCGGCAAGCACGCCGGGATGCTGGCGACCGCCGTCGCGAACGGGTGGCCGACCGCCGGGTACATCGATGCCGATCACCCGGTCCAACGCGTCATCCTCGGCGAGCTCGACCTCCGGGTCGGCCCGGTCCGCCACGTCGGCATCGACGGCTGCGGCGCGCCGGCGCCCGTCGTGGCGCTGGGCGGGCTCGCCCGAGGTGTGCGCCGGCTCGCCGTCGACGGTCACCCGGTCTACCGGGCGATGACGATGTTCCCGGAGATGGTCGCCGGTCCGACGCGGGCGGCGACCCGGCTCATGCGCCTCGTCCCCGGTCTCGTGGCCAAGGACGGGGCCGAGGGGGTGTTCGTCGTGGCGCTGCCCGATGGTCGGGCGGTGGCGGTCAAGGTCGCCGACGGGGCCAGGCGGGCGGCAGGCCCCGTCGTCGTCGCCGCGCTGCGCTCAACCGGCGTCGACCTGGCGGCCGATGCGCTGGGCGCACCGATCCTCGGCCATGGTGAACCGGTGGGCAGCGTGCGATCACTGGTCGGTGTCGGGTGACCGGGCCGGCGTTCCGGCCCCTCGATGACGTCGTCTACGGACGCGTCGACCGGGTGGCTCCACTGGTGCGGAGGGTCGTCGCCGAGAACCCGTCGAAGTTCACGTACCGCGGCACGGGCACGTACATCGTCGGGGAGGGCGAGGTCGCCGTGATCGACCCCGGGCCGGTGCTCGACTCGCACCGCGACGCGCTCGCCGCTGCGCTGACCGGCGAGCGGGTGACGGCGATCTGCGTCACCCACTGCCACAGCGACCACTCACCGCTCGCCGCATGGCTGCGCGAGGAGACCGGCGCGCCGACGTACGCGTTCGGTCCGCACCCTCCGCCGGATCCCGACGACAAGATCGAGCTGGAGGAGGAGATCAGCGAGGGCGTCAAGGTCGAGGAGGCCATCGACACCGCGTTCCAGCCCGACGTGCGGGTGGCCGACGGAGCCATCGCGGCCACCGGACCGGGCTGGACGATCAGCGGCGTCCACACTCCTGGCCACACGTCCAACCACCTGTGCTTCGCGTTCCGCGAGCAGGGCGTGCTGTTCCCGGGCGATCACGTGATGGGGTGGTCGACGACGGTCGTGTCACCGCCCGACGGCGACATGGCCGCGTACATCGAGTCGCTCCGCAAGGTCGCCGGCCGGCCGATGGACCGGACGTACTGGCCGACCCACGGGCCACCGATCGACCAGCCCCAGCGCTATGTCGACGCGCTGGTCGAGCACCGGCTGGTGCGCGAGCGTCAGGTGCTGGAAGCCGTCGCGGCCGGGTGTCACGAGATCCCGGCGATCGTCGCCCTGTTGTACGCCGACGTCGACGAGGGGCTCCACAAGCCAGCCGGGCGTTCGGTGCTGTCGCACCTGGTCAAGCTCATCGCCGACGGCGCCGTGCGCGTGCGGGCGCCCGACACCCGCCCCCATCTGACGTCGACCTACGACGCGACCTGACTACCCGAAGCCCTCGATTCTGACGCTTGTCCGGGGCCAGAAATGGCCCCGGATCTCACAGAGAACCGGTCGTCGTCGTCGGCCCCGGCCGGTAGGCGGCCATGTCGTCGAGCAGGGACGTCAGCATCTCGTCGGTGGTCTGCGGGTTGACGAGGCAGACGCGGTAGCACCACTCGTCGTGCCACCGCGTCGGCACGACGAGCGCGACGCCGGCCCGGGCCCGCGACTGGCTCCAGGCGACGTAGCGGGCCTCGTCCCAACCGTCGACGGTGAACAGCACCACCGACAGCTGGGGGTCGAGGACGAGCTGGAACCCGTCGCGGCGGTCGACCTCGACGGCGAACCGACGGGCGACGTCGAGCGTCGACTCGACGGCATCGGCGTAGGCGTCGGTGCCGTGCGTCGCCAGGCTGAACCACAGCGGCAGCCCGCGGGCGCGGCGCGACAGGTGGAACGCGAAGTCGCTGGGGTTCCACTCGTCGCGGCTCACCATGTCGAGGTACGTGCCGTGCTGGGCGTGGGCGGCCGAGGCGAGCGCCGGCTGGCGGTACACCAGCGCCGCGCAGTCGTACGGCGCGAACAGCCACTTGTGGGGGTCGATGCCGAAGCTGTCGGCTCGCTCGAAGCCCTGGCGGAGGCGCGCCGTGGACGGCGCGCAGAGCGCCGCGCCGCCGTACGCGGCGTCGATGTGCAGCCACAGGTCGTGGTCGGCGCAGACGGCGGCGACCGCATCCAGCTCGTCGACCGCGCCGACGTTCGTGGTGCCGAAGTTGGCGACGACGGCGAACACGCCGTCGGTGCCCGCGTCGTCGAGCGCGGCTCGCAGCGCGGCGCCGGTCATCCGGCCCCGCTCGTCGGGCGCGACGAGCACGACGTCGACGTCCATCACCCGCGCCGCGGCGTGCACCGATGCGTGCGTCTCCGCCGTGGTGGCGAAGCGCCAGCGCCCTGCGGGCGAGCCGTGGATCTCGCGCGCCCGGTGGCGGGCCGTGACCAGCGCGGAGAGGTTGGCCGCCGACCCGCCGCTCACGAAGCACCCGCCGGCCCCTTCGGGGAACCCGGCCAGGTCGGCGAGCCACGCCAGCGTCTGGTTCTCGGCCGCGATGGCGCCGGCCCCGCCCTCCCACAGGCCGCCGAAGATGCTCGACGCGCTGACGACGAGGTCGAACATGTTCGCGGCCGGGGTCGGGGCAGTCGCGACGTAGGCCAGGTGCATCGGCGAGTCCATCGGACGACAGGCGTGCATCAGCACGTCGCGGAACAGCGCCAGCGCCTGGTGGCCGCCGATGCCGTCGGGTCCGATGACACCGTCCAGCGCCACCGCCAGCTGTTCGGCAGGCCGGGCGCCCCACGTCGGGTCCTTCGACGTCTTGAGTCGCTCGATGGCGTAGCCGATGACCGCGTGCGCCAGCAGATCCGTCGCCTCGTCCCAGCGGTGCATGGGCGTCAGCCTGCCACCACCGCGCCCGGCCGCCGACCAGCTCCCGCGGGCCCCCGACGTCGGCTATCCGCGCACGTAGCGGGGGAACGCCGGCGGGCGGCGCTCGAGGAACGACGACACGCCCTCGGCGAAGTCGCCGCGGTCGAAGCTCAGCTTCATCAGCGTGATCGCTTCGCTCTCGGCCTCGCCGAGGCCCCGGTGCAGGTCGACGTAGACCTGGCGCTTCATGATCGCCAGCGACGTCGGCGACGACATGGCGGCCAGCTCCTGGACGTACTCGACCGCCGTGCGCAGCGTGTCCTCCGCCGGCACCGCCCGGTTGACGAGGCCGATGCGGGCGGCCTCCTCGCCGCGGACCTTGCGGGCGGTGAACAGCAGGTCGAGCGCGTTGGCCGGGCCGACGAGGCGGGACAGCAGCCACGAGACGCCCCACTCGGCGATCAGACCGCGATGGGCGAACGACGTCGTCATCACCGCGGTCTCGTTCATGATGCGGATGTCGCAGGCCAGCGCGATCGGGACGCCCATGCCGGCGACGGCCCCGTTGATCGCGCAGATGACCGGCTTCGGCACCGACATCAAGAACGTGTACGTGCCGCGCAGCTCGTCGCTCCACGTCGGGTCGCCGGGTGTCGGCCCGAGGTCGTCACCGAACGGCACGGCGTCGTCTTCCGACGACACACCTCCGCCGCCGTCGGCGCCCGACAGGCCCGAGAGGTCGTTCATGTCGGCACCGGCGCAGAAGCCCTTCCCGGCGCCGGTCAGCACGATGCCGACCACGGCGGGGTCGCGCTCGGCGAGGCCGACGGCGTCGCGCACCTCGCGGGCCATCGTGGACGTCCACGCGTTCAGCTTGTCGGGCCGGTTCAACGTGATGACGGCGACCGGGTCCTCGATCTCGAAGAGGATGTGCTCGTACGGCATGCAGCGATCATGCCCCACCGGGCTGTTGCGGTCCGCAGCCGACACCGAGGTCCGCCCATCACGCCAGGCCGACGACCTCGGCCAGCGCCTCGACCTGTTCGGCGTAGCGGGCGACCGGATTCAGCATGAGGTGGGTGGCACCCATCGCCACCAACGAGGCGAGCTGGTCGGCGACCTGCTCGGGCGTGCCGTGGATGCCGCACGTGTCGGTGCCGTGCGGCATCCGGTACACCTCGGTGTACCAGCGGTCGACCTCGGCTCGAGCGACGGCCGGGTCGTCGTGGACGGACATGAAGATCCGCTTGGAGATCGGGAACGTCGCCGGATCGCGTCCTTCGGCATCGAGCCCGGCGCGCAGCAACGGGACGGCCTCGGCAAGTGACGCCGTCGTCGCGCCGCCCGCGGCCATCCATCCGTCGGCCATGCGCGCCGCCCGCCGGATGGCGTCGGGGTGCAGGCTGCCGACCCAGATCGGCGGGTGCGGCGACTGCAACGGGCGGGTGCCGAGCGTCGCGTCACGGGCCTGGAACAGCTCGCCGTCGAACGTCGCGTGCGGGCCGGCCCACAGCACCTTGATCAGCTCGACGGACTCGTTGAACCGTCGCACCCGCTGCCCGACAGGTACCTGGAACAGCTCGTACTCGGCGGCTCGGCCGAGGCCGACCCCGAGGATGGCCCGACCGCCACTCAGGTGGTCGAGCGTGGCGACCTGGTGGGCCACGTGGACCGGGTGGTACGTCGGCAGCACGAGCACCGAGACACCGAGACGGATCGTGGTCGTCAGCGCGGCTGCGTACGACAGCACCGTGAACGAATCGAAGCAGCCGGCGTCGGACACGGTGTTGTTCGTGACCCACAGGTCCTGGAAGCCGAGGGCCTCGGCCCTTTGGGCGACCGTCCGCACGACGGACTCGGGGATCGGGTCGGGCGAACGGTGGGGCAACGACATCCCGAACGCGATCTCGTCCTTCAACACCACGGGACCCTCGACGTCTCTACGAGAGCTGCCGGTGGGCGCGGGCGATGACGTCGCTGCGGTGGCTGGCCAGTGCCTCGGCCGTGCCGTCGCGATACCCCCGTTCGGCGCCGAAGCGGTTGTGCGACCCGTGCGCCTCGGCGACCGGCAGACGGTCCGTGGCATCCCAGTCCTCCCGCATCGCGGCCACCATCCCGCGGTCCTGTTCGGCGATCGCGGTGGCCAGCTCGAGCGCGAACGGGATCAGCTCGTCGTGAGGCACGACGTGGTTGGCCAGGCCGATCCGCAGCGCCGTCTCGGCGTCGACGAAGTTCCCGGTGAGCGACATCTCGCGGGCTCGCGCCGTGCCCACGCGGCGGGGCAGGTCGACGAGCACCGGACCGGGGTACACGCCGACGCGCAGATGGGTGTCGGCGAACCGGGCCCGGTCCGACGCGACGATGAAGTCGCACGCCAGCGCGACCTCGAAGCCACCTGTGACCGCCGGCCCGTTGACCGCGGCGATGACGGGCACCTTGGAGTCCTGCACGGCCTGGGAGAAGTGGGGGAGCTGCGACAGCGTGTCGACGCCGAGGGCGCGCAGGTCGAGCCCGGCGCAGAACGCCGGGTCGGCGCCGGTGATCACGATCACCGCGGCGTCCTGGCCCGCCTCGACCGCGTCGATGCCGGCCTGGGCCAGCGGGGCGTTGAGCGCGTTGCGGGCGGCCGGCCGGTTGAGCCGGATCAGGCGGACGTCGCCGTGGTCCTCGACGACGACGAGCGGGGCGCTGCCTTCCGAGGCGGGAGCGTTGGTCATGTCGTCACTCTCGCCCATGCCGGGCGCGGTCGCCGAGCCGGCGCGCCGCGGCCGCCTCAGATCCCTTCGGCCGCGTCGAGCTGGTCGTCGTCGATGTCGGACCCGGCGTGCAAGGTGGCGAAGATCGTCGGCGGGTCGCGCCATGGATCCGCCAGGGTGCCCGTCCTCGCCGCGTCGATGGCCCGCCACACCCGCTCGGGCGTGCACGGCAGGTCGATGTGGCGCACCCCGAGGTGGGCGAGCGCATCGATGACGGCGTTCTGCACGGCCGGGGTCGATCCGATCGTGGCCGCCTCGCCGATGCCCTTGGCCCCGAGCGGGTTGAGCGGCGTCGGGGTCTGCGTCGACGAGACCTCGAACGCCGGGAGCTCGGCGGCGGTCGGCATCGCGTAGTCGGCCAGGTTGGCGGTCAGTGGGTTGCCCTGGGCGTCGTGGCGCACCTCCTCGTAGAGGGCCTGGCCGATGCCGGCCGCCACGCCGCCGTGCTGCTGGCCCTCGACGAGCAAGGGGTTGAGGACGGTGCCGCAGTCGTCGACGGCGATGTGGCGCAGAACGCGTGCCTCACCCGTCTCGAGGTCGACCTCGACCACAGCGATGTGGGCGCCGAACGGGAACGTGGCCGTGCCCTGGTCGAAGATGCCCTCGGCGGCGAGCAGCGACGGATTCTCGCCGTCACCGGGGAGGCCGGCCGGGGCCTCGGCGGCGCGCCGCACCAGCTCGGCCCACGACAGCGCGCCGGCCGGCACCCCAGCGACACCGATCGTGCCGGAGGCGGTGTCGACGACGATGTCGGCGGCGTCGGCCTCGAGGAGGTGGGCGGCGAGGGTCTTGGCCTTCTCGACGACCATCGCGGTGGCCCGGTGCACGGCCGACCCGCCGAGCTGCAGTGAGCGCGAGCCACCGGTGCCGCCACCGGTCGGGACGAGGTCGGTGTCGCCGTCGACGAGCCGGATGCGGTCGACGGGTATGCCGGTCTGGTCGTTGACGATCATGGCGAACGCCGTCTGGTGGCCCTGCCCGTGGGCCGATGTGCCGGCCCGCACGGTGGCCGTGCCGTCGTCGTGGATCTCGAGCGCGCCGAACTCGGAGGCGTTCCCGCCTGCCGTGACCTCGACGTACGCGGCGACGCCGATGCCGAGCGCCATGCGGTCACCGCGCTGGCGCCGCTCCGCCTGCTCGCGGCGCAGCTCGTCGTAGCCGGCCGCGGACCGGGCGACATCGAGCGGCGCCTCGTAGCTGCCCGTGTCGTAGGTGACGCCGGTGAGCGTCGTGAACGGGAAGATGGCATCGGGGAGGAAGTTGCGCTTGCGCAGCTCGATCGGGTCGATGCCGAGCTCGAGCGCGGCGTGGTCGACGAGTCGTTCCAGCAGGGCCGTGGCTTCAGGCCGACCGGCGCCGCGGTACGCCCCCATCGGAGTCGTGTTCGTCGTCGCGACCACCAGGTCGAACTGGATGGCCGGGAAGCGGTACGTGCCCTGCGACATCCGTCGGGTCCCGGCGGGCAGGAGCGCGCCGATGTTCGGGTACGCACCGGCGTCGCCGACGAGGTGCACGCGCAGGCCGGTGAACGTCCCGTCCCGACTGCACCCGATCTCGGCGTACTGCACCTGACCGCGGCTGTGGGGCAACGAGACGAGATCCTCGCTGCGCGACGGCGACCAGCCGACCGGCCGGTCGAGGTGACGGGCGGCGGCCGCGACGGCCGAGTACTCGTGGGACACGCCGGCCTTGCCGCCGAACCCCCCGCCGACCTGCGGAGCGATCACGTGCAGTTCCGCCGGGTCCACGGCGATCGCCGCCGCCAGCTGGGTCCGCACGGCGTGGGGCATCTGCGTCGACGCGTAGAACGTCATCCGGCCGCCTGGTTCGGGGATGGCGATGCACCCGTTCGTCTCCATCGGGACGACGGCCATGCGCTGGTTGACGTAGCGGCCACGCACGACGATGTCGCTGATCGCGTCGAGGTCGACGGCAGGATCGGTGCTCGTGACGGCCTGGTTCGACCCGTGCGCGGGGAACAGCACCGGAGCGCCGTCGGCCAGCGCGTCCTCGGCGTCGACGACGGCGTCGAGCTCGTCGTAGTCGGCCCAGATCGCGGCCGCGCCGTCGGCGGCCGCGACCGCCGTCTCGGCGATGACGAGCGCAATCGACTCGCCCACGAACCGGACGACGCCGTCGGCCAGGGGCGGCCGGGCGAAGTCGGGGTGGATGGGCGCGAAGCCGTGGTGCGGGGCGACGCCGAGCTCGGCGGCCGTGAACACGGCCACGACACCCGGGGTCGCCAGCGCGTCGTCGGTGTGCACGGCGGCGAGGCGGGCGTGGGCGAGGTCGGAACGGGCGAACCCGGCATGCAGCTTGCCGGGTACGTCGAGGTCGTCCATGTACCGCGCCGACCCGGTGAGCAGGGCGGGGTCTTCCGTGCGCAGCACCCGGGTCCCGAGGATCGAACCAGCCATGCGCGGCAACCTAATCGGCGGACGTCGGCGTCTGCCGGAGCGAACGAGGTGGTGCGGGTCAGATGCCGAACGGTGCTGCGGCGACAGCGGCGAGCGCGTCGTCGGGACCCTCGAGCGCGACCTGGGCGACGTCCTTGCGACCGTTCAGGTAGAGGACGCACTCGCCGATCGGACCGCGGATGGTGACGCTCGTCGTCCCGGAGCGCAGCCGCATCTCCTGCCGGCCGTCGGCGTCGACGGCGATGCCGACCGGGCAACGCCGGGCGAGCAGCCGGCCGCCCCGCTCGACCATGCCGGCGAGCGCGTCTTCGAGATCCGTGCTGAGCGATCGCACGTCCCAGACGGGCCCGGCGCGCCGGACGTCCTCGTGGTGGACGAAGAACTCGATGCTGTTGGCCAACGTGTCGATCGCTCCGACGTGCGTCGGGCTCCAGATCGGCGGCCCGCGGCGCACCCGCTCGACGATCTCGGGGTAGGGACGCTCGGCCTCCTCGAGGCGGACCCGCTCGCCGTGGTTGGCGAGGAAGGTGGTGACGATCCCGATCGCCGCGTCGGGTCGGCGTTCGCGGACCACGAGGTGGGCGGCGAGGTCGCGGGTCGACCACGAGCCGCTCAGCGTCGGCGCGTCCGGGCCGACGGCGAGAAAGAGGTCGCACAGCGCCATTCGCTCGACACGGGCAGGACCATCGGCCATCGGGCCACCCTACGGCGCCGACGGTCGGTCCGATCAGGACGCCGGCAGCAGCGATCTGCCAACCTGGTCGGGTGAACGACTGGATCGCCTGCCCGCCCGTGCTCGGCGCCACGCTGTCAGAGGCGCAGGCCGGCGAGCTGGCCGACGTCCTGAAGGCGCTGGCCGATCCGGCCCGCCTGCGGATGCTGTCGATGATCGCTGCCGCCCCGGCCGGCGAGGTGTGCGCCTGCGACCTGGCCGGGCCGCTGCGGCGGTCGCAGCCGACGGTCAGCCACCACCTCGCCCAGCTCGTGCGAGCCGGTCTCGTCCAGCGCGAGCAGCGCGGCAGGTGGGCCTGGTTCCGCGTCGACCACGAGCGCCTGGCCGAGCTGCGGCACTGCCTGGCGGCGCCGCCATGAGCGCCGCCTCCGAGACCGCGGCGATCGGGCCGATCGCGGCGATCGCCGGCGCCGCCCAGGTCGTGCTGCGGCCCGGCGAGCGGCCGTTGGC
>JBEVOM010000189.1:0-3979 GCA_040507575.1 Ilumatobacteraceae bacterium | reverse complement strand
CCGCGCAGACCGGCGACCCCGTGGCACTGTGGGGCCCGCGTCGCGCATACGCACCGCCGCCCGAGACCGACTGGTACCTGCTCGTCGCTGATGACACCGGCCTGCCCGGCGCGGCCGCGATCATCGAGTCGCTCCCGTGGGGCACGCCGGTCGAGCTCGTCGCCGAGGTGGACGCGGAAGACGACCGCCAGCCGCTGCCCGACAACGGCGGCCTCCGCGTGCACTGGCGCTACCGCCGCGGCGCGGCCGCGGGCACGACCACCGCGCTCGCCGACACCGTGCGCGACCTCTCCTTCCCGGCCGGCACCCCGTACGCATGGGGCGGCGCCGAGAGCAGGGTCGTCACCGCCGTGCGCCGCCACCTCCGCGACGAGCGCGGCCTGCCGCAGTCAGCGGTCTCGATGACCGGCTACTGGCGCCGCGACGCCCACTGACCCCCCGGTTCCCCCACGCCCCACATCCGAGTGTTGACGGTCAACGGAGTGCGCAAGGGCGGGTTTTCCGGCCCTCGGCACTCGGATGACCCCCAGCACTCGGATGGGCGACGACCGGATGTCAGTGAGCGGGGCCGAGGGTCGCGGCGACCCGACTGGGCAGGGCGTGGCCGACCAGCTCGGCGAGGAGTGGGCCGGTCGCCAGCAGGAGCCCGAGGTCGACCCCGGTCTCGTAGCCGGCATCGGCCAGCACGTTGACGAGGTCCTCGGTGGCCAGGTTGCCACCGGCCGCGGGGGCGAACGGGGACCCGCCGAGACCCCCGAGCGCGGTGTCGAAGCGGGTCACGCCACGCCCGATCGACGTCCACGCGTTGAGCAGAGCGGTCGCCCGGGTGTCGTGGAGGTGCAGCCCGACGTCGACGCCGACGACGTCGAGCACGGCGCCGACCGAGCGGGGCGTCGCCACACCCGTCGTGTCGGCGAGGGTCACGCGCTCGACGCCGATCGCCGTGGCCTCGGCGACGACGGCGGCGACGTCGTCGGGCGTGACCACCTCGCCGTCGAACGGCGAGCCGAACGCGCACGACACGACGAGGTCGAGGACGGCATCAGGTGCGGCCGAGCGGATCGCCCCGACCTGGGCCATCGACTCGGCCGGCGTCATGCGCACGTTCTTGGCGCTGTACGCGGCCGATGCCGACACCGTGATCGTCAGGTGCCCGATGCCGACGGCGGTCGCCAGTTCGGCACCCCGACGGTTCGGCACCAGCGCCCACGCCGTCTGGCCGACGGCCAGCTCGGGGAGGATCGCGGCCACGACCTCGGCGCCTCCGGCCATCGCCGGGACCGCGGTGGGCGACACGAACGACGCCACCTCGACATCGGCCAGCCCGGCGGCCAACAGGTGCCGCACCAACCCGACGCGAGCCGCGACGTGGACCGGTCGTTCCCCCTGCAAGCCGTCGCGGGCCGTCACATCGCGGATCGCGATGCGCGCCAGCGGCTCGACACCGGTCACCGTCATCCCGTCACTCCGTCAGACGGGCGGGACGCCGTGGCGCCGATCGGCGAAGTGACGGTCCTTGTGGCGGGCCCGCTCGATGCGGGCGATGAGCTCGTCCCTGAGTCGCTCGGGCTCGATGATGGCGTCGATCACCAGCTCGGACGCCAGCCGCAGCAGATCGACATCGGTCTCGTAGATCGCCCGCTGCTCGGCGACGAACTCATCCCGCTCGACGGGGTCGGCGATCGCCGCGATCTTGTTGGCATAGACGGCGTTGATCGCCGCCTCCGGGCCCATCACCGCGATCCGGGCGTTCGGCAGGGCGATCGTGGCCTCCGGCGCGAACGCCGGGCCGGACATCGCATAGAGCCCGGCGCCGTATGCCTTGCGCACGATCACCGACACCTTCGGCACCGTCGCCTCGCTCACCGCCGTGACCATCTTCGCGCCATGGCGGATGATCCCCTGCCGCTCCACCGCCGACCCGATCATGAACCCGGGCACGTCGGCCAGGAAGACCAACGGGATGTTGAACGCGTCGCAGCACCAGATGAAGCGGGCCGCCTTGTCGGCCGAGTCGACGAACAACGTGCCGGCGAGATGGGCCGAGTTGTTGGCGACGATGCCGACCGGTCGGCCATCGAGGCGGGCCAGACCGACGATCAGCTCCCGGGCGAACAGCGGCTTGATCTCGAAGAAGCTCTGGCGGTCGACGATGCCGTCGATCACGGCGTGCATGTCGAACGGCACCCGCTCGTCGGCCGGCACCGACTCGGCGTCCAGCGCCACCTCCGGTGGCTCGGCCTCGTACGCCGGCGGCTGGTGCTTCCAGGATCGCGGGAAGTACGTCAGGTACGCCCGAGCCTGTTCGATGGCGTCCTCGTCGTCGGCGGCCAGGTTGTCGGCGCAGCCCGACTGCGTCACGTGCATGCGGGCCCCGCCCATCTCCTCCAGCGTCGTGATCTCCCCGACGACCATCTCCGCCATTCGCGGCGACCCCAGGTACATCGAGGCGTTTCCGTCGACCATGAACACGACGTCGCAGAACGACGGGATGTACGCGCCTCCCGCCGCCGACGGTCCGAACAGGCAGCAGATCTGGGGTACCTGGCCCGACAGCTTGACCTGGTTGTAGAAGATCCGCCCGGCGCCGCGACGACCCGGGAACAGCTGCACCTGGTCGGTCAGCCGCGCGCCAGCCGAGTCGACGAGCCACACGATGGGCACCTGCTCGGCGAGCGCCCCTTCCGTCGCCCGCACCATCTTCTCGACCGTCCGGGCCCCCCACGACCCTGCTTTCACCATCGGGTCGTTGGCGACGACGACCACGGGCATGGCGTCGATCGTGCCGTGGCCGGTGACCACGCCGTCGGCCGGCAGCCCGGTAGCCATCGCGTTGGCAAGCACGCCGTCTTCCACGAACGAGTTGTCGTCGAGCAGCAGGTCGATGCGTTCGCGAGCCGTCAGCTTGTGCTGACCGCGGAGCTTCTCGAGCGCCCTGTCGTCGGGCGTGAGCGCCCGCCGCACGGCGTCGTCGATCTCGTCTCGCATGACCTCACGCTACGCGAGCGCGATGCGATCGATAGGCGGCATCGGCGCCGTCACGCCCGGGGCGGTCGCCCCACCGTCACATCACGTCGTAGAGGTGGTGGTAGGGGTCGTGGAAGAAGTACTGGGCGAACGTCCGCACGGTGAAGCGGGCTCCGTCGCTGCGCTCCCCCGTGCGATCCCACTGGTCGCCAGCGACGGCCCGGAGCGCATCGGCGATGGTCGTCGCCGCGGCCATCAGCTCGTCGGACACCACGGCGGGTTCCTGCTCCCCGTACCGGTCGGCGACGGCGGTCTCGTCCTGGTCCCAGTTGGCGAACCGGGGGTCGACCTCGGTCAGCATCTGCGCCAACCGCTCGGCGTACAGGCGGTGCACGTCGCGGACATGGCAGGCGTACTCCAGTGGCGACCAGACGTCGGGTTCCGGACGCCGACGGGCGTTCGGGGCGGTGAGGACGAGCTGGAACCCCGCGGCGTTGGCCAGCACCAGGTCGGGAACTGCGAGCACGTCGACCTCGCCGGCGTGCAACCCGCACTCCGGACAGGGTCGCTCGAGCACCCACGTCCAGTCCTTGTCGTCGCTCGGTACCGCCGCAGCCTCGGTGGTCGCGTCCATCGGCGCACGGTAGGCGCGCCACCGCTGCGGGAACGCACGGGGTTTCCCTGATGTCGAGGGGTTCGTCGGATGCGCACCATGATCGAGTCCTGAGCGATCACGAACGGCACGGTGGGCGGCCGAGCCGAGCGAGGTCGCTGAGGGGCAGGACGACGTCAGGGTCCCACGGGCGGTGCGGGCACTGGCACGGCCAGCGCTCGTACGAGCGTGGTTCGGCGGGAGGTGAACGATCGGGAGTGCGGGCGGCACTCCCGATCGTTCTGCGTGTCGGACCGAACCGGGCGCGCAGCGTCCCGATATCGAGACCCGGCGGGCCCAGATATCGGTGCAGGCCGAGAACGACGCCGCCTGGATCTCGGGTCCGGCCATCGGTGCGTT
>JBEVOM010000182.1:0-14509 GCA_040507575.1 Ilumatobacteraceae bacterium | reverse complement strand
GCACGTCTGTCGATCCGGGCGCGCAGGGTCCCGATATCGAGACCCCGCGCGCCCAGACATCGGCGCCCGCGGATCGATCCTCATCTCAGTCGAGACGGTCACCGAAGATCAGGTTCACTCTCGTTCTGGCGATCAGCCCGTAGCCCACCGAGCGCATGTGTTCGATCATCCGATCTGTGTTCCCCGGAAGGTAGGGATCGGACGGCTCGGCCTGCACGAACCAGGGCCGATAGCGACCGAAGTCGAGATCCTTCAACAACTCCAGATCAAGCCCTTCGACGTCGACCGACAAGAAACAGGGTGCTTCGTCAGCGAGGAAGTCTCTGATGATCTGGTTCAGCCGCAATGCCGGAACTTCGACCCGCGCTGCCTCACCGACCGTCCCGCCGGCCCAATCCTCGACCCAGCGGTGGTCAAGCGAACTGATCTCGCTCAACTTCGAGATCGACAACATGACGGTTTCCACGTCTTCCGCCTGGACGGCACCATACACGATGGTGTCCTTGGGGCGACCTTTCCTCAAGTCTGCGAGCAGCTTCTCGTTCGCCTCGACGATCGCTCCACTCATCCCGAGTTGCTTGTGCAAGAGGTACGTCGGACTGGTCCCGAACGGGTGATTGCCGCCCACTTCCAAGTAATGCTGCTGCTCCAGGTCAAGGCCTTTGCTCAGTGCCCTCGCCTCGAGGAGCGCCAAGATGATCAGGTCTTCTCCGCACTGGCCATAGAGCTCCACCGGGAGCACCTTGATGTCCGGCCACGCGACTCGCGCTCGTATGCTGGAGATGTAGACGAACTTGTTGATTCCGAGAAATCCGAAGAATGCGCCGGATCCTCGGCGGACGGCAGATCTGAAAAACTCTTTCATATGTTCCTTCGTCGGGTGAGCGCCGTCCACAGCATCCTAAGCCCCGTCGCAATGATCGGTCGTCCTGACGTCACAGCACGTGCGGATCACCATCACCTGGAACCCCTCGGGCGTCACGAGTCAACCGGCGGATCGCCGCCGTGGTCGGACGCGTCAGATCGCCGGGAGACCGTCGATCGACGTCGCGTTCTTCTCCGCCCGGTACGCGGCGAGGCCGTCGGGACCCCGCGCCTCTGACCACTCGAGCAGCTTCGTGCGGTCACCCTCGAACGAGTAGCGCGGCACGGCGTATCCGCAGCTGTCGCTGACCCGGTCGGCCCGCACGAGGATCACCGCACGGGCCCCCGGGTACCCGGGGAACAGCCCGTCGACCATCGGGTCGTCGACGGCGAGGACCTCGCCCCTGCCGTGCACGCGGACGATCCGCGCCGGTCCCTCGTACGCGCACCACATCAGCGTGATGCGCTGGTTCTCCCGGACGTGGGCGATGGTCTCGGCGCCGCTGCCGGTGAGGTCGAGGTACGCGACAGTCCGGTCGTCGACGATGCGCAGGGTGTCGTGACCCTTCGGCGACACGTTGACGTGGCCGGCGCCGTCGAGCGGGGCGGTCGCGACGACGAACATGTGCTGGCGACGGATCCACGCGGCGACCGGTGGTGTGATCGACTCGTGGACGGCGCCCATCACCCGATCATGTCAGCCGGCGCCCCGAAACGGCTCGGGGGTTCCGTCCGGGCTCAGGCGTCGCGCGATGAGCCCGAGGTCGGAAGCCGGCCGGGCGACGACCTCGCGCTCCGCGCTGACGCTGCCGACGTTGACCCAGCCGAGGAAGCGGTCGGCCGGCGCCAGGTCCAACGTCGCCCGCAGTGCGGCGCCGTCGTGGAACGGGCTGCTCTTCCAGATCGCGCCGAGCCCGAGTTGGTGCGCGGCCAGCGTGATGGCGTACCCGGCGCACGACGCCGAGGCGACCTGCTCCCACTCCGGGACCTTGCCGACGGTCACCCGGGCAGCCACGGCGATCAGTGCTGGTGCCAGGAACGCCTTCGAGCGGATCCGATCGAGCACGGCGGGACTGACGTCGGGCTCGTGCTCGGCGGCGGCCGCGGCGAGCGCCTCGCCGAACGCGGTGCGGGCGTCGCCGGCGACCACGACGAATCGCCACGGACGCAGCGCGCCGTGGTCAGGGACGGTGGCCGCGGCGTGCAGCAGGGCCTCCAGCTCGGCGTCGGTCGGCCCCGGCGCATGGAGGACGGGGCTGCTGCGGCGGGTCAGCAACGGCTGCAGGACGGCGGCGAGCTCAGTTCTCACGACCGCATGTTAAGGCAACCTAACAGGAGCGTCAAGCCTCGGCGATTAGAGTCCGCTCGGACATGGTCTCGTCCTCACGGTGCGCCGCGGGCACCAGGAGTGGGCCTCCGTGATCGTCATCCTCGCGCTGCACCTCGTCGTCGGGATCACCGTGCTGGCGCTCGCCGGCCCACTCGCCGCCCGTCACTGGCCGCTGTTCGCGCTCGCCGGCGTCCCCGCCCTGGCAACCGTCGTCTGGCTCGCCGCCGCGCTGCCCACCATCATCGACGGCGGCGTCCGCACGAGCACCACCCAGTGGATCCCCCAACTCGGACTCGACTTCGACCTCCGGCTGGACGGCTTCGCAGCACTGATGCTGGTGCTCGTCGCCGGCGTCGGCGTGCTCGTCGTCGCCTACGCCGCCCGCTACTTCACCCATCCGACGACCCGCAACGGCCGCCTCCTCGGCCTGCTGGTGCTGTTCGGGGGAGCGATGACCGGACTCGTCCTCGCCGACAACCTCCTCGTGCTGTACGGGTTCTGGGAGCTGACGTCGGTCACGTCGTTCCTGCTCATCGGCAACGATCACGAAGAGCCCGAAGCCCGCGCCGCCGCACTCCACGCGCTGCTCGTGACAGGCGCCGGTGCCCTCGCCATGCTCGGCGGGTTCATCGTGCTCGGTCGGGCCGCCGGCACGTACTCGCTCAGCGCCATCCTGCAGGACCCGCCGTCGGGCACGGCGGTGACGGTGGCCCTCGTGCTCATCCTGCTCGGGGCGTTCACCAAGTCGGCCCAGATGCCGTTCCACAGCTGGCTACCCGGAGCGATGGTCGCGCCGACACCGGTCAGCACGTACCTCCACTCGGCGACGATGGTCAAGGCCGGCGTCTACCTGATCGCCCGGCTCGCCCCGGTGTACGCCACCGTCGACATGTGGCGCCCTGTCGTCGTCACCGTCGGCGTGGTGACGATGGTCGGTGGCGGGCTCCGGGCGTTGCGCCAACACGACCTGAAGCTCCTGCTGGCGTACGGCACGATCAGCCAGCTCGGGTTCATGGTCGCCGTGTTCGGCTGGGGCACCGCCGCGTCCGAGACCGCGGGGTGCGTCATGCTGCTCGCCCACGGCGCGTTCAAGGCGGCCGCGTTCATGGTCGTCGGCATCGTCGATCACCAGTACGGCACGCGGGACGTGCGCCGTGTCCCCCGCCCTGGTCCAGGCTGGGGGCCGGCGATGATCGTCGCCGTGATCGCGTCGGCATCGATGGCCGGCGTGCCGCTGTTGTTCGGGTTCATCGCCAAGGAGGCCGACTTCGCGGCGTTCGTCGACCAGGGCGCCGGGGCGGCCCTCGCACTGGCCGGGATGGTCCTCGGGTCGGTGCTGACCGCCGCCTACAGCCTGCGGTTCGTCGCCGGCATCGCCGGTCGCCTGGCCGCGCCGGCGCCGAAACCGACCGAGGCGCGGCAGCGGCCCGGCCACGGGCCACCGACATGGTCGTTCGTCCTGCCCGCCGCCGTGCTCGCGTGCGCCAGCGTGGCGTTCGGCGTCGTGCCGCGTCTCCTCGACGGCGTCGTCGGCGCCGCGGCCGACTCGCTCGACGCGGCGGTCGGGGACGTCCACCTCGCGCTGTGGCACGGGTTCACGGTGGAGCTGGCACTGTCGGCGTTCGCGCTCGCCGGCGGCGTGCTCCTCTTCCTCGGGAGGCGGCCCGTCGGCGCCGTCCTCGCCCTCGGTGGCCACCTGCCCTCCGCCTCGCGGGCGTACCTGCGCACGCTGCGCGGGCTGAACACGGTCGCCGACCGCACGACCAAGGTGACCCAGCCCGGCTCCCTGCCGCTGTACCTCGGCGTGATCCTGCTGACTGCCGCGGTCGTCCCGGGGATCCTCCTCCTCGGCGGTGACTGGTGGCCGGGCTGGCCGCACGTGGTCGAAGTGCCGGTGCACGTCCCGATCGCCGCGATGCTGATCGTGCTGGCGCTCGCCGCGTCGATCGTCAGGCGGCGCTTCTCCGGCGCGCTCTTCCTCGGGATGGTCGGCTACTCGATGGCCGGTCTCTTCATCATCCAGGGCGCCCCGGACCTCGCGCTGACCCAGGTCGCCATCGAGACCCTGTCGACGGTCCTGTTCGTGCTCGTGTTGCGCCGCCTCCCCGACCGGTTCGAGACGGCGCCGGGGGCCGCCCGGCGCACCGTCCGAGTGCTGATCGCGACGACGGTCGGCGCGTTCGTGTTCCTGTTCACGATCGCCGTCGGATCGATCGATCCGCCGACGACGGTCTCGGACACGATGATCGAGCAGGCGTATCCGCAGGGCGACGGCCGCAACGTCGTCAACGTCATCCTCGTCGACATCCGCGGCCTCGACACGCTCGGTGAGATCACGGTTCTCGCCGCCGCCGCCGTCGGCACCGTCGCGCTGGCCCGGGCCGGACGCCGCCCGGGCGCTCCGGCGGCGACCGGCGTGCGACGCGAGCGGCAGCCACCGCCGATGCCGGTGGCCCGCCTCGTGACGATCGACGTCTCGGTCCGCATCGTGTTCGCCGCCGTGATGGTCGGCTCGGTGTGGCTCTTGTTCGCCGGCCACAACCAGCCCGGCGGCGGGTTCGTCGGAGGCATCGTCGCCGGCGCCGCGGTCTCGCTGCGCTACGTCGCCGGCGGTCTGCCCGAGGTCCGGCGCCTGTCGCGCGGCAAACCGTGGCTCGTGCTCGGCAGCGGCGTGGCGATCTCGGCGGCGACCGCCATCATGCCGTTGCTGATGGGCGGCGCCGTGCTGCAGACCGGCGCCCACACGTTCGATCTGCCGGTGCTCGGCGAGATGAAGGTGACGTCGGCGCTCGTCTTCGACATCGGGGTGTACCTGGCCGTGATCGGCCTCGCCCTGATGGTGTTCGAGTCGTTCGGCGACGACACCCGCACGCTGGTCGCCCCAGAAGGTCCCGGGCCGTCGATCGAGCAGTCCCCGGCCGCCGTCGGCCAGGAGGGCTTCGCGTGAGCGTGCTGATGGCGTTCACGGCCGCCGTGCTGTTCGGCATCGGGACGTACTTGCTGCTGCAGCGCAAGCTCTCGCGACTGATCATCGGGCTCGGGCTCATCGGCCACGGGGCCAACATCGTCTTCGTCACGGCGACCCGGCGTGGTCGGCCGCCGCTCATCGGGAGTGGTGACCCGTCGGCGTTCGCCGACCCGTTGCCGCAGTCTCTCGTGCTGACCGCGATCGTCATCAGCTTCGGGACGACCGCCCTGCTGTTGGCACTGGCCTATCGCAGTTGGTTGCTGACTGCCGACGACGAGGTGTCCGACGACATCGATGACCGCATGGTCGGACGCGACTCCCCCGATGCCGAGGTGAACGACGCGGCCCGTGACGCGTCCGGTGAGCCGCTCAGCGACGCCGCCAGCGAGATGCCGACCGACCTGCCGCTCGACGTCGCCCCCGGATCCGGCGAGGTGGCGCCGTGAACGTCCTGCTGCCGCTGCCGATCGTGCTGCCGATCCTGGCCGGCGCGCTGTGCGTGCTCGTCGGGCGATCCCGGACCGCGCAGCGGGTGATCGGCCTCACGACGCTCGGCGCGCTCGTGCCGATCGCGCTCGTCATCCTGGTGCGCGTCGACCGCGACGGGATCGCGGTCGTCCAGGCCGGCGACTGGCCGGCGCCGATCGGCATCACGCTCGTCGCCGACCGCCTGTCCGCGATCATGCTCCTGACGGCCTCGATCGTCCTGCTGGCCGTCCTCGTCTACGCCATCGGCCAGCCGGGGGCCGAGCGCAACCACGTGGGGTTCCAGTCGGTCTACATGATCCTCGCCGCCGGCGTCTCGTCCGCGTTCCTGACCGGGGACCTGTTCAACCTCTTCGTCGCCGTCGAGATGACGCTCACCGCGAGCTACGTGCTGATCACGCTCGGAGGCCGGCTCGATCAGGTCCGCTCGGGGATGACGTACGTCGTGATCAGCCTCGTCGCGTCGGTGCTGTTCCTCATCGGGCTGGCGTTCACCTATGCCGCGACCGGCACGGTGAACATGGCCGACCTGGCCGGTCGGATCGCCGACCTCCCAAGCGGTGTCCAGTCGGCGCTGGCCGGACTGTTGCTCGTGGTCTTCGGCATCAAGGCCGCCCTCTTCCCGCTCGCCTTCTGGCTGCCTGACAGCTACCCGACCGCACCGTCCGCGGTGACCGCGATCTTCGCCGGGTTGCTGACGAAGGTCGGCGTGTACGCCATCATCCGCACCCAGACGTTGCTGTTCCCGCCCGACAGTCGGCCGGCCACGCTGATCCTCGTGGTCGCCGCCGCGACGATGGTCGTCGGTGTCCTCGGTGCGATCGCCCAGGAGGACGTGAAGCGGATCTTCTCGTTCTACATCGTGTCCCAGATCGGCTACATCATCATGGGGCTCGGACTGTTCACGATCGCCGGCCTGGCCGCCGCCGTCTACGCGATCGTGCACCACATCGTCGTGAAGACCGCGCTCTTCCTCGTCGGCGGCCTCGTCGAGCACGCCGGCGGCTCGAGCCGGCTCAGCCGCCTCGGGAACATGGTCGCGACCGCCCCGGTCGTGGCCGTGCTCTACATGTTGCCCGCCTTGAGCCTGGCCGGGATCCCGCCGTTCTCGGGCTTCGTCGCCAAGTTCGCGCTGTTCGACGCGACAGCCCGCGCCGGGGACTGGTGGCTCCTCGGCATCGCGATCGCGGTCAGCCTCCTCACGCTGTTCTCGCTGGCCAAGGTGTGGATCGCCGTGTTCTGGAGTCCTCGCCGCATCGCCCCCCGCGTCGCCTCGTCGGCCGGCGCGGCGGTCAACCAGGCGGCGCTCGCCCGATCCTCGCTGCCGGCGTTGATGGTCGTCCCGACGGCCTTGCTCGGGCTGCTGACGTTGGCGATCGGCGTCGGAGCCGGGCCGCTGTACGACCTCAGCCAGCGCGCCGCCACCGACCTCATGTTCCCCGATCTGTACATCGAGGCGGTGCTGCACCGATGAGGGCGATCGGCTTCGCGCTCGGCCTGGCCGTGATCTGGGTCCTGCTCTGGGGATCGGCGTCGCCGGCCAACGTGCTCACGGGGCTGGCGATCGGCGCCGTGCTCGTGCGCCTCGTGCCCGGCCTTCGTCGGCGCGGCCCGTCCGGCAGCTTCGTCGTGCGCCCGGTCGCCATCGCCCGTCTCGTCGGTCACATGCTGGCGACGGTCGTCACCTCCAACGTCGTGCTGACCCGCGAGGTGCTGTCGCCGTCGTCGAAGACCCGCACTGCTGTCGTCGGCGTGCCACTCCCCGGCTGCTCGGACGAGCTCCTCACGCTGATCACCAACCTGCTCGCGCTCTCCCCCGGCACGATGCCGCTCGAGCTGACCCAGAACCCGATCGTGCTCTACGTCCACGTCCTGCACCTGCGCGACGTCGACGAGGTCCGCCGCGAGATCCAACACCTCACCGACCTCACAGTGCGGGCGTTCGGATCACCCGACGCCGTTGCCGCCCAGGACGAGTACCTTGCGACGGCCAGCGGCGCCGACGACCGGCCCCGCACCGCCGACACGGGAGACCCACCGTGATCACCGCCATCTACGTGACGCTCGGCATGGCCGCCACCCTCTACCTGTTCCGGCTGCTGCGCGGCCCGTCGCTCTCGGATCGCGTGATCGGCATCGACGGTGTGATCGTCACCGGGATGAGCCTGATCATCGTGCAGGCGATGGACACCGGCAACGGCGCGTTCCTGCCGACGGCGGTCGTGTTGGCCTTGGTGTCGTTCATCAGCACGTCGGTCGTCGCCCGCTACATCGAAGGGCGTGGCGAGTGATCGGCGAAGCCATCACCCTGCTCGGCGCCGTCCTCATCCTGCTCGCCGCCGTCGGCGTCGTGCGGTTCCCCGACGTGCTGTCGCGCATGCAGGCGCTGACCAAGGCATCGACGATCGGCGTGCTGTTCGTCGCCGTCGGCGCCGTGTTCGTCCTGCCGACGGCGAACGACGACACGTCGGCTGTCGCGGCTGCCGTGCTGCAACTGCTGACGCTGCCCATCAGCGCCTCGTTGATCGCCCGCGCCACGTACCTCGCCGATGGCATCCCCCACCGCCTCGACGCCGTCGACGAGTTCGCCGCCGACCGCGCCGCGCGCGCCGAGCGGCGCCGGTCGCGCGGCACCCCGACGACGGACTGAATCGCCGGTCGCCGCGACCGTTCGCTCAGGTGCGCTGGAGCAGCTCCACGATGTTGCCGTCGGGGTCCTCGACCATCGAGATCGTGATGCCGGGCCGGGCCTCGCGGATCGGCACGATCACGGCGTACCCGGCCTCGGCACACGCCGCGGTCACCTCCTCGAGGTTGTCGATCGTGAGCGTGACGTAGCGATGGCCGGTTGCCGCGGTGATCCCACCGCGCACCGCGTGCTCGGTCGGCGCCGTGCCGGGAGCGACGAGCTTGAGGAGGCTCGATCCGCACTGCAGCCGGTACATCGTGCCGCCGCCCGGCATGAGCATCGTCTCACCGGTGTCGGGGATCCCGAGCGTGTCGCGGTAGAACGCCAACGCGGCGGCGCCGTCGCTGACCACGATGCCGAGGTCGATCGAGTCCTTGGTCAGGTGCACAGCCATGGTGGTCCGTCCTGTCTGGTGCGGGAGACCCGGCGGGCCGTCGCGACACGGCGAGAAGGTAGGCGCGCCGTCAGGCCCGACCCGCACCGGGCGACGCCGGGAGTCCGGCCGGCGGCGGGGAGTGCCGAGGTCAGGCCGGCGGGGGCGGCTGCGGCGGATCGGCGAGCCGCTCGCCGGTCGGCATCACCGGCTTGGCCCGCACCGGCGGGGCCGGCGTGGACTGCTGGGCCGTCTGCTGCTGGGCGACGGCCTCGCGGGCCGCGGACTGGGCGATCGCGTACTGCTGCGCGGCAGCTTGCTGGGCCGCGTACTCGCGGGCCGCGGCGTCGTTGGCCATGACGTGGGCGGCGTGGTCGGCGGCCTGCTGGCGGGTGTAGGACTGCTGCGCGGCGTAGTCGGCCTGCGCCCGCAGCTCCGCCGTCTGGCGTTGCTGGACGTGCAGCCGGTGGGTCAACCAGCGCAACGCGATGTCGACGAGCAGCGCGATGACGAAGTAGACGACGGCTGCGAAGAGCAGCGATGTGTCGACGACCGAGTTCCCGTTCAGCTCGTGGACCGGGAAGATGCCACGGAACGGCTCCATCGCCCTGTCGGCGTTGCGGTACACCCAGTCGACGAACGACGTTCCCGGGTTGGCTCCGGCGAGGCGGAGGAAGAACGCCAGCAGGAGCAGGAGCGCCGTGACCAGGGTGATCGCGTAGACGACCCACACGATCACCCGGCCGATCTTCAAGAAGACCGGGATCGGCGACTGCTCGGCCTCGTCGGCCTTGTGCTCGAGTGCCTGCACCGTGGGGTCGTTGGCGCCGTACGTCATGGCGCGAGCATCGCGCAGCGGCGACCGTGGGATCTTCGTGGACGTCGGCCCGTCCGTGCCACCGCCCTGACGCTCGCTGGGGACTGCCACACTGGCGCCATGCCGGATCTCGAGTCCTCCCAGTGCGCCGGGGCGCGTTCCTGCGCGGCGACGACGGCGATGCCCGACGTCACCCGTCCTGATCACGGGTGAGCGGACCCGTGGTGTCAGGCGCCCCGGACGGCGCGGCGACCACGTGGTGGGAGCTGCCCGATGCCCTGCTGGCGCGCGCCGTCGTGCGCCGCGGGTCGAGCGACGGCGTCGACGCTGCGCTCCTCCAGCGGGCCGAGCGGACGGTCACCGACGCCCGCCGGGAGTTCGCCGCGTCGCTCGCCGACCCGGCACCGTTCAGCGCGCTCGCCCACAACGCCGGGCTCTCGCTCGACGAGACCGAGGTACTGGCACTGGCCGCCGCCGTGGAGGCCGATGTCGACCGCCAGCGGCTCGTCGCCCACCTCCACGAGGACGCGTCGCGCACACGCCTGTCGCTCCACCTCCTCGCGTCCATCCTCCCGACGGACCACACCGGGCTCCGGACCGTGGGACCCGACGCCGCGCTGCGCCGCGGCGCGCTCGTCGACATCGCCGAGGAGGGGCCGTGGGCATCCCACGTCGTGGTCGTCCACCCCGCCGTCATGTGGGCGCTGGCCGGCGACACGTCGTCGGACCCGCAGCTGCCGATCGGTGTCGAGCTCACCGTGTCGGACGTGTCGGACGCCGGCGACCCCCTCGTCGCGATCACGGGCGACGACCGCGTGCGCCGGGTCCAGGCGGCGATGGCGCACGCCGCTGGCACCCGGTTCCTCGTGTCGCCCGAGCCAGCCACGGACGACGAGTGGGCGGCACTCGTGCGCGAGGCGACGATCGTCGGCGCGGGGGTCGTCGTCGAGCTCGACGACCGTTTGCCACCGGCCGGCAAGCGCTGGATCGAGCGGGCCCGCCACCTCTCGTGGGCGATCTCGTCGCGCGTCGAGCTGCCGATCGACCAGATGCCCGACCGGCCGTGGCGGGACCACCACGCCCCCGCCGTCGACCCGACCGACGCCGAGTGGGCTGCCGCGCTCGGCGACATCCCGCGCACCCACCGACTGGCGCCGGCCCAGTTGCGCCAGGTCGAGCGCGCCCACGCGGCATCCGGTGGCGACCTCGACCGGGCCGTGCGCCGGCTGGCCAGCGGTCAGATCGACAAGCTGGCCCGGCGCATCCGACCGACCCGGACATGGGCCGACATCATCGTCGCCCCCGATCGGATCCAGCTGCTGCGCGAGCTCGTCGCCCGGTACCGCCATGCCGACGAGGTGTACGACGGATGGGGCTTCTCGGCGTCGCCGTCGCGCGGGCAGGTCGCGCTGTTCTCCGGGCCGTCCGGCACCGGCAAGACGCTGGCCGCCGAGATCATCGCCGGCGAGCTGGGCCTCGACCTGTTCAAGCTCGACCTCTCGGCGGTCGTCAGCAAGTACATCGGCGAGACGGAGAAGAACCTCGACCAGATCTTCGACGCCGCTCGCGCCGGCAACGTCGTGCTGTTCTTCGACGAGGCCGACTCCCTCTTCGGCAAGCGTTCGGAGGTCAAGGACGCCCGCGACCGCTACGCCAACATCGAGGTGTCGTACCTGTTGCAACGACTCGAGGCCTACGACGGGCTCGTCACGCTGGCCACGAACTTCGAGCGCAACATCGACGAAGCGTTCCTCCGCCGGATCCACGTTCGCGTCGAGTTCTCGTCGCCCGACGAGGCGGAGCGCAAGGCCATCTGGGAGCACAACCTCCCCGCGCGGGCGCCGATCGGGTCCGACGTCGACCTGGCGTTCATCGCCCGGCAGTTCGAGCTCACGGGCGGCTCGATCCGCAACGCGACGTTGCAGGCCGCGTTCATCGCCGCCGCCGGCTCCGGCGTCATCGACATGGACTGCCTCGTCCTCGGCGTCGCCCGCGAGTACCAGAAGCTGGGCCGTCTGCTGAAGGTCGAGGACTTCGCGCCGTACGCGCACGTCATCGCCCACTGACGACCGACGGCGCCGACGACGGTCCGCCCGCTCGGGCGGTGGTGACTATCGTCGGCGCATGCCCCTCCCGGTCGTGAACGGCGCCATGACGATGTGCAGCTTCGGCCTGGCCCCCAGCATGCTCGTCGTGACGCCCGAGAAGCGCACGATCGTCGAGAACATGCCCGTGGCGAACATCATGGACAACAAGCCGTTCGCCAACATCATGCCGTTCGGCCTGTGCATGAGCCTGGCCAACCCGATCACGGCCGCCCAGACCGCGGCCGCGCTCGGGGTGCTGACGCCCGGCACGTGCACGCCGGTCACCGTCGGGCCGTGGACGCCGGGCGCGCCGATGTCGCTCACCGGCAACCTCCCGACGCTCAGCCAGATGTCGATCTGCAACTGCGCGTACGGCGGCGTGATCACGATCACGAACCCCGGGACGACGCGCACGTCGGTGTCCTGAACCGACGCCGCTCGCCGCGATGACGGGCGGTCCCGTTGTGGTACGTTCCGCCGTGCCGACAGCTGGGCCGCGAAGGGGCGGTTGACGGCGAACCGAGAGAGGGACTCGGGCGGGTCACTTTCGCATGGCTCTGTATCGAGCCGCATCGATGACCGCTGCACAGAAGGAGAGGGAGCGTGGCGACCACCTACTTGACCCCTGGCGTCTATGTGGAGGAGGTCCCATCGGGATCGGCCACACTCGCCCCCGGCGCGACGGCAGTTGCCGCCTTCGTCGGATTCACGGCAAAGGGCCCGAAGGACGACCCGACCGACCCACTCGGCCAGAAGCCGAGGTTGGTGTCGAACTGGACGCAGTTCGAACAGCTCTACGGCGGGTTCACCCCCGGCGCGATGCTGCCGCACTCCGTGTACGGCTACTTCAACAACGGCGGCGCGCTCGCGTACATCGTGCGCATCCCGCACACCGAGCCGGCCGCCGAGTCCGGCACGCTGGCGCTGCCGTCCGGCGACCGCTCGCTCGGCCCGGCCGTCGAGTTCACGACTGTCGAGCCGAACGCCGACATCGCCGTCACGGTGACCCCCGAGCCGCCGGCCGAGGATGCCCCCGACGCGCCTCCGACGTTCCGTGTCGACGTCACCGAGAACGGATCGAACGAGCCGGTCGAGTCGTTCCCGGGGCTCACGCTGTCGGACGTCGAGAAGGTCGTCAACAAGGACTCGACGAAGGTCAAGGTGGCCACCAAGATCGACGTGTCGACGCTCGAGGCCGACCTCGCCAGCCTGCCCGCCGGCAGCTACCCGATCGAACCCGCGCCGCCGTCGCCGGTGTCCGTGCCGGGCCGGGCGTTCGCCGGGTCCGAGACGGCCCGCCAGGGCATCAACGGCCTCGTCATCGCCGACGACGTGACGATGGTGATGGTGCCCGACCTCATCACCGCGGCGACGAAGGAGGACGGGTCGATCGACCTCGGCCTCTGGAAGACCGTGCAACTCGCCCTGATCAACCACTGCGAGGGCCAGGCCAACCGCATGGCCGTGCTCGACGCGCCCCCGGGGATGACGCCGCAGCAGATCAAGGAGTGGCGCAGCGACGTGGCGATGTACGACTCGCAGTTCGCCACGCTGTACTACCCGTGGATCCAGGTCAGCAACCCGGCGGCGACCAACGGTGACACCGAGATCTACGTGCCGCCGAGCGGTCACATGGCCGGCATCTGGGCCCGGACCGACGACACCCGCGGCGTGTGGAAGGCCCCGGCCAACGAGGTCGTCCGCGGTGCGCTCGACGTCGAGATGACCATCACGAAGGCCGAGCAGGGCCTGCTCAACCCGATCGGGATCAACTGCATCCGTCCGTTCGGCACCCGCGGCATCCGCGTGTGGGGCGCCCGCACGCTGTCGTCGAACACCGACTGGACCTACATCAACGTCCGCCGCCTGTTCAACATGATCGAGACGACGATCATGGAGGGCACGCAGTACGCCGTGTTCGAGCCCAACGACATGTCGTTGTGGGAGGGCCTCAAGCGGACGATCAACGCCTTCCTCCGGGGCCTCTGGCGCGACGGCGCGCTGTTCGGCGCCACGGCGGAGCAGGCGTTCTTCGTCAAGTGCGACGAGGAGACGAACCCGCCCGAGTCGATCGACATGGGCAAGGTCGTGGTCGAGGTCGGCATCGCTCCGGTCAAGCCGGCCGAGTTCGTGATCTTCCGCATCGCCCAGATCAAGGAGACGTCGGCCTGAGGCCGGCGTAGGACGAGGAGGAGGCGCACATGCCCGTCACCACCCCAGGCGAGACCAAGGACGTCGAGCTCGTCGGCTCGTGGTTCCACATCAAGCTCGACAATGGCATCGAGGGGTTCTTCACCGATGCCAGCGGCTTCGGGTACGAAGTCGAGGTCGTCGAGAAGACCGACGCCAGCACGGACACCCGGACGCGCAAGCGGCCGGGCACGACGAAGTACCAGGACATCACGCTCAAGCGCACGCTGTCGCCGGACAAGAAGTTCTGGAACTGGGCGAAGTCGATCCGTGACGGCACGCTCGAGTACCGCACCAACGGCGCGCTCGTGGTGTCGGACATGTCGGGCAAGGAGCTCAGCCGCTGGACGTTCAACAACGTGTGGCCGTCGAAGTGGTCGGCGTCCGACCTCGACGTCGGCTCGGACGACCTGATGACCGAGGAGGTCACGTTGGCCGTCGAAGAACTGATCAGGAACAAGTGAGGCGGGAGCCATGACCGACGCCAAGACCCATGACGCCGACTTCCAGGGCTCGTTCTTCGCGCTCGAGATCGATTCGTTGACGCTCGCCTGGTTCACCGGGTGCAGCGGCCTGAGCATCGAGTTCGACGTGACCACGTACAAGGAGGGCAACGGCAAGAAGGTCGTCGAGCGCAAGCGGGCCGGCAAGCCGAAGTACAGCGAGGTCACGCTCAAGCGCGGCTTCACGACGAACATGGTCGTC
>JBEVOM010000178.1:0-41935 GCA_040507575.1 Ilumatobacteraceae bacterium | reverse complement strand
GGTCGACGTCGGCCCACGGGATCGAGGTCCGGTGCCGTCGGTAGGCTCGCCGTCCGTGCGACGCACCCTCTTCGACGACACCCACGACGAGTTCCGGGCTGCGTTCCGGTCGTTCCTCGAGCGCGAAGCGGTGCCCCACCGGGAACGCTGGGAGACCGAGGGCATCGTCGACCGGGCGCTGTTCGCGACGGCCGGCACCAGTGGTTTCCTCGGGATGGACGTCCCCGAGAAGTACGGCGGCGGCGGGGTCGTGGACTTCCGGTTCAACGTCGTGATCGCCGAGGAGCTGCAGCGGGCGGACCTCAACGCCATGGGGCTCGGGTTGACGCTCCACAACGACATCTGCCTGCCGTACTTCCTGCACCTGACGGACGACGCGCAGAAGCAGCGCTGGCTGCCGGGCATCTGTGCCGGCGAGCAGATCACCGCGGTCGCGATGACTGAACCCGGCATCGGCTCGGACCTCGCGTCGATGTCGACGACCGCGATCCGTGACGGTGACCACTACGTCGTCAACGGCTCCAAGACGTTCATCACGAACGGCATCAACGCCGACCTCGTGGTCACCGCAGTCAAGACCGACCCGAGCCAGCGGCACCGCGGGATGTCGCTGCTCGTGCTGGAGCGGGGCATGGAGGGCTTCGAGCGCGGCCGCAACCTGGAGAAGGTCGGCATGCACGCCCAGGACACCGCCGAGCTGTTCTTCGACGACGTCCGGGTCCCGGTCGAGAACCGGCTCGGGGATGAGGGTGCCGGGTTCCTGTCGCTGGTGACCAACCTGCCCCAGGAGCGCCTGTCGATCGCCGTCACCGGCGTCGCCGCGGCCCGTGCCGCCTTCGACCGCACGCTGGCGTACGCCAAGGAGCGCAGGGCGTTCGGCCAGCCGGTCGCCAGCTTCCAGCACAGCCGGTTCTCGTTCGCCGAGATGGCCACCGAGATCGAGATCGCCCAGTCGTTCGTCGACCGCTGCGTGCTCGCCCTCAACGACGGCGACCTCACGGCCGAAGAAGCGGCGATGGCCAAGTGGTGGTGCACGGAGCTGCAGGGACGCGTCGTCGACCGGGGCGTGCAGCTCCACGGTGGATACGGGTACATGAGCGAGTACCCGATCGCGCGGGCCTACACGGACGCTCGGATCACCCGCATCTACGGGGGGACGACCGAGATCATGAAGGAGATCATCGGCAAGTCGCTCGGGATCTGACGGGCCGGCCGAGGAGCCCTCGGAGCGTCCCTCGAGGAGGCCGGCGCCGCGCTCGAACGCCTGGTGAGAACGGGCCGAGCCGCTCTGACGATGGGTGATCCGTGGGGTAGGGTGCGCTGCTGTCACGTGCTCGTCGGGCCAAGCCGGTGTGAGGTGGGCCTCGGGATCAGTTGGAAGCGAACAGGCCATGAGTGTGTGGATGAGGAACACGACGCGGAGTCCGCGATCTGTCCTCACGCGCCGGGTCACCGCTGCTGTGACGGTCGCCGTGGCCGTGGCCACCGTCCTCGCCGTCGGTCCGGCCGTCGCCGGTGCCCAACCCGCGCCGCCCGACGGGGCTCCTGACGCCTCCGTCGTCGCCGCGGCGGCCCCCGTCGAGGTACCGTTCGCCCCCGTCTTGGAGCGCGTCGTCGCCGGCGATCTCGTCATGGCTGCCAACTCGAACGTGCTGGCGGCCGGTGGCTGGCGGCGCCCTGGGTCGGCCCAGGCCGACGTCGACGGCGATCAGTCCCGGTTGTGCATCGGACGCACCTACGTGCCGGCGGCCTGCGCCGACAACTCGAGCTCGGCGTCGCTCGACATCCCGCCGGGGGCGCGGGTCGTGGCGGCCCGCCTCTACGTCGACACGAGCGTGACCGCGGCCGTCGGTCCGCTCCGGGTCCGCCTCGACGGTCCTGCCGAGGGCTACGACTACACCGAGCTGGGGGCGGCGACCCCGGGGATCCTCAAGCTCTACGAGGCCAGCGGTGGAGGGCGAGCGTCGACGATCGTGCGCCAGGCCGTCTGGGACGTCACCGACTACGTCGGTGCCGCCGGACCGGGGTCCTACACCGTCGCCGACATCGTGCACGAACGCTCCGGCGCCTGGCTCCCATATGCGTCGTGGGCGATCGTCGCGGCGTATGAGCTCGACCCGTCGACCGAGGTCCGGCTGACCGACCTTCCCCCCGAGACCCAGGCGCGGTTCGCGCCCCGCGCACTGTCCTGGTTCGACGGCTTCCTCGTGCGCTCCGAGGGTTCGATCGACGTCCAGGTCGGTGGCTACCAGGTCACGGCCGGTGCACCGGTGTTCGCCAAGACGTTCCACATCGTGGCCCACGCCCAGGCCCGGGCCGCCGACAACATCCTGTTCGCCGGCGGCCCGCTCGGCAACAACCACACTCCCGGTAACGGTGCGCCGCCCGTCGGCGTCGTCGTCGGGGCTGATCCGGCCTGCAACAGCACCACTGACGTCTTCAACGACTCGATCTGCGTGCTGGGTACGGCAGTGGCCGCCAAGTCGCCCGGCCCGACCGCGTACCGAGCGTCGGGTGACGGCGTGACGCCGACGTCGGGCTCGGCGGTCGACATGGATGTCACCCGGGTCCCCGACCGGTACCTCGCGGCAGGCACGACGTCAGCGACGTTGAGCGTCCAGGCCGTCGGCGGCGACCCGATCGCGCCGGGCATGCTCGCGGCGTCGGTCGACCTGGCGCCGGTGCCGGCCCAGCCCGCCGCGGTGGCTGACCCGTGAGGCGCTTCGTGGCGATCGCCGCCGTGACGACGCTCGTGCCGATCATCGCGTGGGGCGGCGCATCCGCCGAGCCCGACCCGCCCGCCGATTGCGCGACGTCGCCGACCCCGGCCGACGGCTGTGTGACACCAGCGCCGGCGGCCCCCGTCGCCCCGGTCACGTCGACCACGCCGGCCCCGAGTGCGCCGGAATCGACGGTCGCCACGACGACGGACAGCACGCTGCCGTCCGGCGGCGCGTCGTCGACGACGCTCCCGCCCGGTCAATCGACGACCGTTCCGGCAGCAACGACGTCCGTGCCGGGCGCGACGACGACCACCACCGTCGATCCGAACGTGACCACGACGATCGTCGATCCGAACGTGACCACGACGACGATCGTCGATCCGAGCGTGACCACGACGACGATCGTCGATCCGAACGCCACGACGGTTCCGGAGGCGGCCGCGACGCCCGAGGACCTCGACTCTGATCCGGTCGCCCCGCCGGTCGAGGCTCCGGGCGGCCTCGTCGTGCTGCCCGCCGGCGCCATCGACAACGGCCAGATCAGGTCGATCACGTTCCCGGTCGCCGGTCCGATCACGTACGGCAACGACTGGGGCGCCTGTCGCGACGGATGCGCCCGGGCCCACAAGGGCAACGACCTGATCGGCGACCGCCTGCAGCCGATCCTCGCGATGCACGAGGGCGTGGTCGACCACCTCGTCGACCACCCGACCGCCGGCTACGGCGTCGCCATCCGCGACGTCGAGGGCTGGCAGTACCACGTGTACCACATGAACAACGACACGCCGGGAACCGACGACGGGGCCGACGGGGGCTCGTGGCGCTTCGCCGACGGCGTCGCCCCAGGCGTCCGCGTGACCGCCGGACAGGTGCTCGGATGGATGGGCGACAGCGGCAACTCGGAAGGTTCGGTGCCCCACGCCCACGTCGAGATCCACCGACCCGACGGCACGGCCGTCAACCCGTACTGGAGCCTCCGTCAGGCGCAGCGCGACGTCAACTGCGCCACGCGCGCCGCAACCGACACGGCGAACGTCACCGCGCTCACCGAAGCCGCTGCCGCGCTCGCTGCCGGTTCGGCACCGGTCGACGATCCGGTCGCTGACGCTGCTGTCGCCCTCGCCGACGCCGCGTGGCTCGGCGCCGGGTGGAGCTCGGCGCCGCTCCCGGACGGGTGGATGGCGATCGCGCTGAGCGGTGGCCGCCCCCTGCAGGGTGGCACGGCAGCGCGCATGTGGATCAGCCCGACGGGCTACACGCCCGTCGACAACGCCTCCTTGCTCGTGGGCGACGCCCGCTACGACGTCGGCGTCAACTGCGCCGACCCGACGACGAACCAGGTCGCCGCTCCGGTCCCGACGGAGCTCGGTGCGATCCTCGCCACCATCCGTGCGATGGAGACCGGGGGCGACTACGGGGTGTCCGTGACGACGTCCACCGCGTCAGGGGCCTATGCGTTCCTCGACAGCAGCTGGGGCGGTTACGGCGGGTATCGCCGGGCCAAGGACGCCCCGCCGGCCGTGCAGGATGCCAAGGCCGCGGAGATGGTCGCCTACGTCCTCGGCCGCAACGGCGGCGACGTCTCGACGGTGCCGGTGTCGTGGTACATCGGCCATGTCCCCGTCGGCTCCGAGTGGGACACCGTGCCCCGACCCGACGCCGGCAACCGCCTCACGCCACGCGAGTACCAGGACCGATGGATGAGTCGATACGCCCAGTTCCTCGGACAGCCCGACGCGTGGGTCACCGGCGTCGCCAACTGGACGCCGGTGGACACGTCGGTCACGTGCCGCACCGTGCTCGTCGACATGGGTGAGGCCGACCACCCGCAGTACGTGCTGACGCAGGCCCAGTCGTTCGTCGAACAGCCGTCGGGCCGGGCTGGGCTCGCGGCTGTCGACCCGTGCGACCCCGGCCGGGCTCCCACGCCGCCCGTCGCGCCCGATCCGTCGCCGGGCTCGACACCCCTGGCCGTCACCGACGCCGTGGCCACCGAGCCCACCACCCCGCCGGGGATCGTCGCCGAGCCGGTGATCCGCACCGGCGGTCGGCGCTGACGCGTCGCCGCCCGGGCGCTACGGTGCGCGATCGTGACCGTGGAACAGTCGTTCGGGATCGACATCGGCGGGTCCGGGATGAAGGCCGCACCCGTCGTGCTGGCCACCGGTGAGCTCGCCGCCGAGCGCTTCAAGATCCTGACCCCCCAGCCCGCCACGCCAGCCGCGTTGGCCCGAGTCGTTGGCGAGCTGGTCGCCACGTTCGGGTGGACGGGCCCGATCGGCGTGACGTTCCCGGGCGTCGTGCGCCACGGCGTGATCCACTCGGCGCCCAACGTCGACAAGTCGTGGATCGCCACCGATGCCGATGCGCTGTTCGCGGCGGCCGTCGGCCAGGAGGTCCACCTCGTCAACGACGCTGATGCCGCCGGCCTGGCCGAGGTCCGCTACGGCGCCGGGCGCGGCCGCCGTGGTGTCGTGCTGGTGCTGACGTTCGGGACCGGCATCGGGTCCGGCCTGTTCGTCGACGGCGTGCTCGTGCCGAACACCGAGCTCGGTCACCTCGAGATCGACGGGTACGACGCCGAGACGAGGGCCGCGGCCTCCGTCCGTGATCGCGAGGCGCTGTCCTGGAAGGAGTGGGCCAAGCGGGTCGAGCGCTACCTCCGGGTCGTCGTCGCGTTGTTCTCGCCCGAGCTCGTCATCGTCGGTGGCGGCGCCAGCCGGAAGGCCGACAAGTGGCTCCCGCACATCGACGTCGACGCCGAGGTCGTCCCGGCCGGCCTCGAGAACGAGGCCGGCATCGTCGGCGCCGCCCTCGTCGCCGCCACCCCTGGTGCGATGACGGAGCCGCACGGGTTCTGAGCCGTTCCACTCGCGCCCGGCACGAGTAGAACTCCGGAGAATCAGCTGAAGGCGGCCACCCGGGCATGCAGCTCGTCGCGGTAGCGGGTGGCCCGTTCCAGCTTGAGGTGCTCGTAGCCGCGGACCTGGTCGGGCAGCGAGGCGATCGCCACCGCCTCGGCGAGGTTGTCCGGGCCGAGGCGGGCGGCGAGGTTGCCGACGGCCCGCTCGTACTCGGGGATCATCGCCCGTTCCAGGCGCCGCACCTCGGCCCAGCGGAACGGGTCGGCCAGCGTCCCGCGCAGCCGCTTCGAGCGGGCCAGCGCCGCGAGCAACGGCTTGGTGCGCGGCCCGAGCTTCATCTTCTCCTTCATCCCCATCGCCCGCAGCATCGGCGGGTGCAGCCGCCACGTCACCGTCGTCGACGGACCGCCGACCGCCGCATACGCCTCGCCGGCCTCCGGTGCCAACAGCAGCCGAGCGACCTCGTACTCGTCCTTGTACGCCATCAGCTTGTAGCCGTAGCGGGCGACCGCTTCGGTGAACGCCGTGCTCGCCGGGTCGATGCGACGCTCCGCGGCTCGAGCGGTGGCGACCAGGTCGATGAAGCGCCGCGACCACTTCTCGGACTGGAAGCCCACGAGGTCGGCGGCGAGACGGTCGATCAGCTCGTCGGTCGTCTCGGGCGCCGACGGGGCGACGATCCCGGCCGCCCGCTCGACGTCCTCGGGGCTGGCCGCCCAACGCCGACCCCAGCGGAAGGCGGCGACGTTGCGCTCCACGGCGACGCCGTTCAGCGCGATGGCCCGCTCGATGTGGTCCGGATCGACGGCGATCGCCCCGTGCTGCACGGCGACGCCGAGCAGCAGGATGTTGGCCGTCGTGGCGTCGCCGAACAGGCCCGTGGCGATGGCCCCACTGTCGACGTAACGGTTGTCGGCCGCCCTCGAGACCTCGTCCAGGCGACCGGTGAGCGAGTCGAGCTGCGGGTACGGGGTCGTCGGATGGGCGACCATCTCACCGGTTGGTGTCGCGGCGGATGAGCCGATGACGATCGTGCGATCGCGGTCGGCGCCGACGCGGTGGGTGTCGCTGGCCGCGACGAGCAGGTCGAACGCCAGGAGGCAGTCGACCCCCGAGCTGTTGGCGTGGTTCGAGGCCGGCACGGCACCCCGGCTGAGCCGCAGGTCGCTGACGACGGGTCCGGCCTTCTGCGACAGACCGGTCTGGTCGAGCCCGCGCACGACCCACCCGTCGAGCATCGCCGCTGTCCCGAGGACCTGGCTGACCGTGATGACGCCGGTGCCGCCGATGCCGGACAGGCGCACGGTGAACTCGCCGCGGGGGACCAGCGGCGTCGGGTCGGCCAACCCGTCACGCGGGTCGCTCATCGTCGTCGCACCTCGGGGCTTCGACGCGCCTGGACCCGCGGCCTCGACGCTCACCATCGCGAACGCCGGGCAGTCGCCGCGCAGGCAGGACATGTCGAAGTTGCAGCTCGTCTGGTGGATGCGGGTCTTGCGCCCGTACGGCGTCTCGACGGGCTGCACCGACAGGCAGTTGCTCTTGTCGCCGCAGTCGCCGCACCCTTCGCAGACCCGTTCGTTGATGACGACGCGGAACCCGGGCTTGGCGACGATGCCCCGGCTGCGGTCACGGCGCAGCTCGGCCGCGCAGCGCTGATCGTGGAGCAGGACGGTCACGCCGGCGACGCCGGCCAGTTCGTCCTGGGTCTCCATCAGCCGGGTGCGGTCGCGGACGTCCACGCGACCGGGGGCGAGGGACCCGAAGTCGGCGGAGTCCCACTTTCCCGGGTCGTCGGACGTCACGACGACGCGTGCGACGCCCTCGAGCAGCAGCGACTGCACGACCTCGGGGACGGTCATCTGCCCCTGCGGGTCCTGGCCGCCCGTCATCGCGACCGTGCCGTTGTAGAGCAACTTGTACGTGATGTCGACACCCGACGCGACGGCGGCTCGGATGGCCAGCGAACCGGAGTGGAAGTATGTGCCGTCGCCGAGGTTCTGGATGAGGTGGTCGCGCTCGACGAACGGTGCCATGCCGATCCATTGGGCCCCCTCGTTACCCATCGCGGTGAGCGCGGCGATGTCGCCGATCCGCTCCGGCTCCATCAGCGCCACCATCGCGTGGCACCCGATCCCGCCGCCGACGAGCGTGCCCTCGGGCGCCCGGGTCGACAGGTTGTGCGGGCAGCCGCTGCAGTAGAACGGCGTGCGGTTCACGACGAGCGGGATGCGCGACGGCCGGCGGGTCACCGGCAGCGGGCGCAGGACATCGTCACCGAGCCGACCGGCCAGCCGGCGGCGCAGCGGTTCGAGCAACCGGTCGGCATCCAGCATGCCGGTGCCGGGCACGAGCGGTGCGCCGTCGGCGTCGTGGCGGCCCACGACGCGCGGCCGCTCGTCGGAGTCGTACATCGCGCTCTTGACGAAGAGCTCGAGCGTCGGGTTCTTCTCCTCGATCACGACGACCTCGGCGAGCCCGTGCGCGAAGTCACGGATCTGTTGTTCGTCGACCGGCACCGGCATCAGGAGGTGGAACAGTCGGATGCCGGCGTTGCGCAGCGCATCGTCGTCGATGAAGCCGAGCAGGCCGAGCGCCTCGCGCAGCTCGTGGTACGTGTGGCCGCTGGCCGCGATGCCGATCCAGTCCCGCTCGGTGGAGACGGTGACCCGGTTCAACTGGTTGACGACCCCGTAGCGGCGGGCCAGCACCGAGCGGACCTGCTGGAACTCGCGCTCCATGTCCAACGTGTACGGCGTCAGCAGCCGACCGCTCGGGTGAGGCCTGAAGACCGTGCCGTCGAACTCCATCGTCGGGATCTCGGGCAGGACGCGGTCGGGGTGCACGTCGACGGTGCCGGTGCCGTCGGCGACCGGCGTGACCAGCTTCAGCCCGACCCAGATGCCGCTGGCCCGCGACAACGCGATCGCGTGGCGGCTCAGGTCGAGGGCCTCCTGCACGTCACCCGGGAAGAGGATCGGCATGTGGAGGTCGACGAGCGTGGCGTCGCTGGAGCTGGGCAGGGTCGAGGACTTCGCAGCCGGGTCGTCGCCGACGACGGCCATGACGCCGCCGTGGCGGGCTGTGCCGGCGAAGACGCCGTGACGGATCGCGTCACCGGCCCGATCCAGCCCCGGCGCCTTTCCGTACCAGACGCCGACGACGCCGTCGTAGCGCTTGTCGGCGAGCGAGTCGACGAGCTGGCTGCCCATCACCGAGGTCGCGGCGAGCTCCTCGTTGAGCCCGGGCCGCACGACGATCGGCAGGTCGGGCACCGTGGCCGCGGCGGCGGAGACCTCCTCCTGGAACGTTCCGACCGGTGACCCCTGGTAGCCCGACACGTAGGCCGCCGTGCGCAGACCCTGCCGGCGGTCGATGCGCAGCTGGTCGACCGGCAGCCGGGCCACCGCTTGCACGCCGGACAGGAACACGCGACCGTCCTCGCGGCGGAAGCGGTCGATCAGCTCGTAGCCGGTCGGGCCGGGAGCACCGGGGCGGTCGTCCAGGTCGGTCACGTCGCGACCACCATCGCCAGGGTCTCCTGTCCGAGCCGGTGACCGCTCATCCGTCGAGGGTCCCGTCGGCCGCCTGGTGCTGCATGCGAGCGATGACGTCGGCGTCCTCGGGCGTCGTGTCGGAACCGAACGGGGCCGAGTAGGTGCCCCGTGATCCTGAGGGCGTGCGCAGGGCGAACAGGATCGCCATGTCGCCGGGATCGGACTCGCCCTCGAAGCGCATGATGTGGTCGATCAGGACCTCGGCCGGGTCGATGGTCTCGCCGGACTCGCTGCACTCGAGGTGATGCTGCGCGTTGGCGAACCAGTTGCCCGTGTATCCGTCGGCCTGCAGCCGGCGGATGGCGTCGGAGAGCGTGTCCATCGGGTCTCCATCCATGTGTCATCGACGGTACCGCGCCCAGCGGGCACCCGTGGTCGACATCGTTCCCCCGCCAGCCGCGACCGGAACGTCCGCACCGCTGGTCCCGCCTTCTCGTCCGGGCCCCGCGTGCGGGCCGCTCGTCCGGGAGGCGACGTCGGTGCGCGATCATGCCGCCGTGATCGTGGTCATGGGGGAGGCGTTGGTCGACCTCGTCGTCGCCGGTGACACGGTGACCGCGGCCCCAGGTGGGGCGCCGTACAACGTGGCTCGGGGATGTGCCCGGCTCGGCGCCCCGACCGCGCTGTTGACGACGTTGTCGAGCGACGGGTTCGGCGTGCGACTCGCCGCCGGACTCGCCGAGGCCGGCGTCGCCGTCGGGCTGCTGCAGCGGACCGATCGTCCGACCACGCTGGCCGTCGCCGAGGTCGATGCCGCGGGCGTCGCCGGCTACTGCTTCTACATCGAGGGCACGAGCGCCTCGCTGCTGACGCCGGGGCCGCTGCCCGAGCCGACCGACGTCCTCGTCACCGGTGGGCTCGGGCTGGTCCTGGAACCGACGGCGACCGCGCTCGAGAGCATCGTGATGGCCGCCGATCGGGACGTGCTCGTCCTCGTCGACGTGAACTGCCGTCCAGCAGCGATCGGCGACCGCGGGGCCTACGTGGCCCGCCTGTCGCGGATCCTGTCACGAGCCGACGTCGTGAAGGTCAGTGACGAGGACCTCGCCTACCTCCACCCCGGCGTCCCGCCCGAGCTCGCCGCGGCGCGGCTCGTGACCATCGGTGAGGCGTCTGCAGGTGTTCGCGCGGTGCTCGTGACGACCGGCGGCACGGCGACGACGATCGTCACGGCGCTCGGATCGTCGACCGTTCCGGTCGATGCCGTGCCGGTCGTCGACACGATCGGCGCCGGTGACGCGTTCACCGCCGGCTTCGTGACGTGGTGGCGAGACGGCGGACGGGGACGCGCTGCGCTGACGGCCGAGGGCGCACTCGACGTGCTGGCGGCCGCGGTGCGCGCCGCCCACCAGGTCGCCGCCGTCGTCGTCGGTCGGCGCGGCGCCGATCCGCCGCGGCGGGCGGACCTGCCCGTCGACTGGTCCTGAGGCTGCCGGCGATGGCCGCAGCCCGCCCGAGCTGCGGCGGTCAGGCGGTCAGGCGGTCAGGCGGTCGAGCCGGCGTGGGCGGCGACGGTGCGGAACGCGGCGACCAGGGCGGGGAGGAAGCGGCCGGGCGTCCGCAGCGCGACATCGTGGTCGCCGTCGACCGGGACGAGCACGGCATCGACACCGCGGGCGAGCTCGAGCTGGCGGGACCGTGGAACGAGCCGGTCCCGATCGGTGACGACGCTCGCCGCCGGTGCCCGCAGCTCGCCCAGCCAGGGCCGGGCGTCGAAGCGCCGAACCGCCCGAGTCGCTTCGAGGATGGCCGCCGGGTCGTGCCGGCGGAACTCGGCCCTCATCGCCGGTGGCAGCTGCTCGTCGACGCCGAAGTAGCTCATCGCCGAACCAGCGACGTGCCGGCGCATGGCGGGGGGCGTCAGGCGCATCGACGCTGCGAGCACGCCGCCGAGCCGTGACGGACCGCGCCCGTCGTCGTTCGTGAAGTTGGCGCTGGTGGCGCACATGACGAGCCCGCTGACGCGCGACGGGTGGCGGCGGGCGGCGAGCAGTGCGATCGGCCCGCCCATCGAGTACCCGGCGATGACGAAGCGGTCGATGCCGAGCACGTCGGCCAGGGCCACCACGTCGTCGGCGCAGTCCTCGAGGCGGAACGGCCACGGCGAGCGCAGGCCGCGCCCGTGGCCCCGGTTGTCGAGGGCGACGACCCGGGCGTGCGGGGCCAACGCCTCCAGAGCGCCTGGCCAGTTGAGCGCCGCCGTCGCGCCGAGGCCGTGGAGCAGGACGACGGCCGGTGCGCCGTCCGGACCGGTCGCCTCGTGGACGAACGTGGTGCCGCGTCGGGGCAATCGCACCCGTCGGCCGGTCGGAACGTCTGCCACCACAGCCACGCTATGGGTCAACGGATCCGGTCGAGCGCGACCTCGAGGACGCGGTGGCTGATGTCGGCGGATGCGTCGAGCATCGACTCGAACTCGCCGCCGTTGCCGACGTACAGGACGACCGGCGTGAGGGTGGTGACGGTGGCGCCGGTCCGCTCGTGACGCAGGAGGCCGATCTCGCCGACGATCGCACCGGCGCCCAGGACGGCGAGCTCGGTGCCGTCGTCGGCGGTCACGGAGACCTCGCCGTCGGCGATGATGCAGAACTCGCGGGCCGGGACGCCGCGGGCGATCACGAGCGCGCCGGCCGGCAGCATGATCGGCGTCAGGAGCCGGCGGATCTGGCTCAACTGGTCACGGCCACAGCCGGCGAAGAGCGACAGCTCGGCGACATCGGGGACCCGTGTGAGCACCCGGCGACAGCCCAGCTCCATCGGTACCATCGATGAAGTCCGTCGCATACGTCTTGTCTACCGACTGAGTTGCGGAACTCCGGGTTCCGGACGCGTGCCATGCATCACGTTTCGCCCGTCAGAACGCGTCGTGGCGGACGGCGAGCCGTTGGGCGGAGTCGTCGCCGGGGACGGGGAGCTGGACGACGACCCGCAGACCGGGCCACTCGACCGGGGCGAGCTGCTGGTACTCGAACGTGAGCAGGCCGGCGCGGGGGTGATCGAAGCGCCGCAGGCGGGTCTCGAAGCGGGCCACGTCGTGCTCGGGCCACCACGCCCGGAACTCGGCGCTGACGACGGCCAGACGCTCGACCAGCTCGACGATCTCCGGGTCGCGGCGCACGGCGGTCGTCGCGGCGCGGAACTCGGCCAGCGCCTGGCGGGCGTGGATGTCCCAGTCGACGATCAACCGGCGGATCGCCGGGTGGGCGAACAGCACCCACATGAGGTTGCGTTCGATGCCCTCGAGCCGGTCGAGCGGCGGGTAGAGGCGAGCTTCGGCGGCGTTCCACGCGGCGAACTCCCAGTGCGGTCCGAGCACGTACGCGGGCGCCGGCTCGAATGCCTCGATGAGCCGGCGGAGCGACGTCGGGACCTCGTCGGGCGTCGCCAGTGCGGAGGCGGTCGCCGCCGGTTGGGCGAGGCTCACGAGGTGCTCCTGGGCGGCCTCGTCCAGGCGCAGTGCGCGGCCGATCGAACGCAGCACGTCGTTCGAGGCGTTGATCCGCCGGCCCTGCTCCAACCACGTGTACCACGTCACCGAGACGCCGGCGAGGAGCGCCACCTCCTCGCGCCGCAGACCTGGCGTCCGGCGGCCGCGGCCCCGGGGGAGCTGGACCTGCTCGGGGGTCAGCGCCTCCCGGCGGGCGCGGAGGAAGTCGGCGAGCTCGGCGCGCTGCTGCTGGTCGGGCACGGCGTCCAGTCGAACACAGCACGCCGGCCCGGAGGAAGGTGCGTCGCACGCTGCGGCCGGCGCGGCCGGCGCGACTGGTGCGGCGCGACGCGATGTCGACGTCGCGCTGGGCGACGCGCTCGTCGTTCAGGGCTGGGCGACGGGCTCGGCCCGTGCCGTGCGGCACGGCTGGCCGCGCAGCGTGCACGACGGGTAGCCCGCCGGCACGTCGACGTCGGCGACGACTGGCAGCACGAGCCGCGACGGGTGCTCGGCGTCGTGGGCGATCTCGACCGTCTCGCCCCGCGCGATCGTGTCGAACACCCACTCGGCGCGGTTGCCGCCAGGCGCGTCCACGGTCATCCGCAGGCGGGACCCGGCACGGAACGCGTGGGCGAACGGGAACAGCTCGACCCGCGCCAGGACCCACTCGCCGGCGTCGAGCGGCGCCGCGTCGGCCTCCCGATGGGTCTGCACCGGCCGCAGCTCGGTGCTCGCGTCGTCGTCGAGAGCCCGCTGGCTGACCCGCAGCCAGCCGCTCTGGACGTAGACCTCCTGGCCATCGGGGCGCAGCTCGCTGATCGTGACCTCGAGGTCGGTGTCCCCGGTCGGGGCGTCCGTGCGCAGCCAGAGGTCGGCCGATCCGGAGCCGATCACGACGGTGTCGGCGGCCAGTGGCACGGTGGCGAACGAGGCCGCCGTCCCGTCGGGGGCCTGGGGCCAGTCCCACGTCACGTCGTAGCGCCACACCGCGCCCGGCTCGTCGAGGAACGTCGCCGGCACCGCGGTCGCGTCAGCCGTGTACGACGTGACGCGGTCGGCCCCCGCACCTGCCGTGGGCGGTGCGGTGGCCAACGTCTCACCGGCGTCGAGGTACCAGGCCCCGGCGACAGCCGGCACCGGCCAGGATTCGAAGGACGAGATCCACCTGGGCACCGGGGCGCCGGGCGGCGCACCGTCCGCGGCGCCCTCCTCGAACAAGACCTCGATCGGCGGCTCGCCTTCGAACGTCGCGAGCGCCTCGTCGTACGTCCGACCCGCGAAGCGATCCGGCGCGGTCAGACCCTGCGGTGTGCCGAACAGCACCGACGACAGGATCGGTGCGGCGAAGCGCGCCGCGTCGAGCGACGGGACGCGGCGTGCGACATAGAGGTCGAGGAACTCGACGTAGCGAGGCAGCACACCCGGACCGATCGATTCGGTGTGGACGCCGTTCACGAGGCTGGCGTAGACGTGCGGGCTGCTGGTGAAGCGATCGAGCATCGTCGCGAAGCGCCCGCCGGTCTGTTCGTCCTGCCAGGCGCCGGCGACGAAGACCGGGACGTCGATCCGATCGACGAACAGCCGTGGCGCCAGCGGTGCGGCGAGCTCGTCGGTCCAGAACGGGTTGTCGAGCACCTGTGCGGTGAGGTCGAGGTTCTGCAGGCGCAGGCGCTGGTTCGCCGCGCACGTCGCGTCGCCGGCGTCGATCCGCGCCGCCGCCCATGCTTGGCCCCGGGGCCTGGCCTCCTCCATGCGTTGACGCGTCCAGTTGACGCCGAAGCCGGTGTTGAGGATCCCGCCGGGGTACATGACACCGGTCGCGCTGTCCTCGAGCACCGACATCGGCGTGATCGCGGCGAGGCTCGGTGGGCGGGTGGCCGCGACGAACAGCTGGGCGATGCCCGGGTAGGAGACGCCGACCATGCCGACCCGGTGGTCGAGCACCCACGGCTGGGCGGCCACGGTCTCGATGGCGTCGTAGCCGTCGAGTCGCTGCGCGGCATCGAAGAACGAGAACGACCCGCCGCTGCAGCCGGTGCCACGGACGTTGATGCCGACGTAGGCGTACCCGAGCGTCGTGAACAGCAGCCCGAACGGCACAGCCGGGCTGGGGTTGCTGGGCTCGTAGCCGGAGTACTCCACGACGGTCGGGAACGGACCCTCCTCCAACGGGCCGGGCAGCGACACGTTGATCGAGAGCGTCGTGCCGTCACGCGTCGTGAGGTAGCCGAAGCCCTCGGCCGACAGCTGCTGCGCGTCGTAGAGCGATCGGTCCGGCACCTCGTCGAGCGCGTGGACGTCGAACGGTGCGGTCGCCGTGCCCGGCTCGGCCGCGTCGCGGATCGTGTACGCGCCGGCGCTGACGTCACGGAACTGCACTGCGCCGAGATCGTCGACGGTACCGGTACCGGCGACCGCACCGGTGTCATCGGTCAGCTCGAGCTCGTGGCCCGGCTCGGCGTCGACGAGGGCCACCTGCTCCCAACCCGGCAGCGTCGTCCACGGGGCCGTCGCGATCCTCGCGGTCGTCGCATCGACGGTCGAGGCGTCGGTCGAGGCGTCGGTCGAGGTGCCAGTCGCAGGTTCGGCGGTCGATGCGGTCGCCGCAGGGGCCGTCGCCGCCGGGTCGGTTGCTGCGGTCGCCGCCGTGTCGGTCGCGGCCGGTGCTGCGACGTCGCGGCAGCCGGCCAGGACGAGGCCGGCGACCACGGCGGAAGCGATGAGCGCGCGTGCGCGACGTGGAGACCGGGACACCCGCCGATCCTGCCAGCGCCGGGCGCCGATCGCGCCGCGGCGCGCCGGGCCGACGGTTGTCAGCTCACCAGGCGTAGGCCTCCGGTGCCCTGCCGCCCGGACCCGGCCAGATCTCGTCGATCGTCGCCATCACGTCGTCGTCGAGGTGCACGTCGAGCGCGCTCATGGCGTCGTCGAGGTGGCCCACGGTGCGGGGGCCGATGATCGGTGCCGTCACCACAGGGTTGGTCAGCAGCCAGGCCAGGGCGACGTCGGCCGGTGGCGTGCCGATGTCGGCGCACAGCTTCTCCCACGCTTCGAGCTGCGGTCGGGCGGACTCGATGCGGGCGTTGACCTGCTCGGTGCCGCGCCGGCCGCCGGCGGCCCGGTCGGCGAGCACGCCGCCGAGCAGTCCGCCGCCGAGCGGGCTCCACGGGATGACGCCGAGGCCGTAGTCCTCGCACACCGGCAGGACCTCGAGCTCGACTGTGCGGGCGTTGAGGTTGTAGAGGCTCTGCTCGGACACGAGGCCGTACTGCTGGCGTCGCCGCGCCGTCTCGTTGGCCTTGGCGATGTGCCACGCCGCGAAGTTGCTGCTGCCGACGTAGATGACCTTGCCCTGTTGCACGAGCAGGTCCATCGCCTGCCAGACCTCGTCCCACGGCGTCGCGAGGTCGACGTGGTGCATCTGGTAGAGGTCGATGTGGTCGGTCTGCAAGCGGCGCAGGCTGTCCTCACAGGCCTGGCGGATGTGGAGCGCGGACAGCTTGGCCTCGTTGGGCCACCGGCTGCGGCTGTTGTGGACCTTCGTGGCGAGCACGATCTTCTCCCGCCGACGTTCGCCCTGGGCCAGCCAGCGACCGATGATCGATTCGGTCAGCCCGTGTCCGTCGCCGTACGTGTTGGCGGTGTCGAAGAAGTTGATCCCGAGCTCGAGGGCCCGGTCCATGATGCGGAACGCTTCGTCTTCGGAGGTCTGGACGCCGCCGCCCGATGCCGGCATGCCGAAGTTCATGGTGCCGAGGCACAGCGGGCTGACCCGCAGGCCGGTGCGGCCGAGGTGGCGGTACTTCATGGGGGGCGACGATACGCAACGCCGTTCGCCCGGCCCGGAGCGGATGGCCCGGAGCGGACGGCCCGCAGCGGAGCATCCAGACGGGACGGTACGGTGGCCGGCGATGACGGCATCGACACCGACTGCCACAGCGGGCACGATCTCGCTCGACGGGATGCTTGGCGATCTCCAGGCGCTGGTGGAGATCGAGTCGCCGTCACACCAGTCCGGCGCCATCGCGTCCTCGGCAGCCGCGGTTGCTGCGCTGATCGAACGTCACCTCGGCTCGCCGGCGGCACTGGTCGACAGCCCCGCGGGGCCGCACGTGCACTGGCGGGGTCCGGGGACGCCGAAGGTCCTGCTCCTCGGTCACCACGACACCGTGTTCCCGGCCGGAGCGCTCGCCGACCGGCCGTTCGCGGTCGTCGGTGGCCGGGCGACCGGCCCGGGTGTGTTCGACATGAAGGGCGGGATCGTGATGGGCGTGCACGCGGTCGCCTCGCTGCCCGACGCGACGGGCGTCGAGCTGCTGTTCACGTCGGACGAAGAGGTCGGATCGGCGGATTCGCGCGCCCTCGTCGAGCAGCGGGCCCTCGCGTGCGGCGCGGTGTTGGTGCTCGAGCCGGCGGGCGATGGGGCCCTGAAGATCGGGCGCAAGGGCACCGGCACGTTCGAGCTCGTCGTCCACGGCCGCGCGTCGCACGCCGGCCTGGAGCCGGAGAAGGGCGTCAACGCGCTCGTCGAGGCGTCGCACCAGGTTCTGGCGATCGCCGAGCTGGCCCGTCCGGAGCTCGGGACGACCGTGACACCGACGATCGCCACCGCCGGGACGGCTGACAACGTCGTGCCGGCCGAGGCCCGTGTCCGGATCGATGTCAGGGTCACCGAGCCGGCCGAGGGCGACCGCTTGACCGTCGCGATGTCCACGTTGACGCCGTTCGATCCCGCGGTCCGGCTCGAGGTCCTCGGTGGGTTGAACCGACCGCCGATGCCGGAGTCGGCGACCGCGGCGCTGTTCGCGCTGGCCCGGCGGGTCGCCGTGGAGGCCGGTCTGCCCGAGCCCACCGGGGTCAGCGTCGGCGGTGGCAGCGACGGCAACTTCACCGCCGCGATCGGCGTCCCGACGCTCGACGGGTTGGGCGCCGCCGGTGCCGGCGCCCACGCCGACACCGAGTACGCCGATGTCGACTCGCTCCTCGACCGCACCCGCTTCCTGGCGGCCCTCGTCACCGCGTTGCAGATCCGCCCGGACTGAGGGCTCGTGTGACGTTTCTCGTGGGTGGTTCCGCCTGCGCGCCCAGGTCGCCGACGTGCCGCTACGCGGTCGGTTCCGGCGGCTCGTCAGGCGGTTGGCCTGACGTCGGGTCCAGCTCCATGGCGCCGCCGCGGCCGAGCGTGCCGGCGGCACGGTAGACGTCGAGCTTGGCCCGGGAGTCCTCGATGTCGAGGTTGCGCATCGTCAGCTGACCGATGCGGTCGAGCGGGCCGAACGCGGCGTCGTCGACCCGTTCCATCGACAGCCGGTCGGGCGCGTACGTCAGATGGGGACCGGTGGTGTCGAGGATCGAGTAGTCGTCGCCGCGACGCAACCGCAGGGTGACCTCGCCGGTGACGGCGGCGCCGACCCAGTGGAGCAGCGGCTCGCGCAGCATCAGGCTCTGCGGGTCGAACCACCGGCCCTCGTACAGCATCCGCCCGAGGCGCCGTCCCATCGTGCGGTAGTTCTCGATCGTGCCTTCGTTGTGGATCGCCGTCACGAGGCGCTCGTAGGCGATGTGCAGCAGCGCCAGCCCGGGGCCCTCGTAGATGCCCCGGCTCTTGGCCTCGATGATGCGGTTCTCGATCTGGTCGCTCATCCCGAGCCCGTGCCGTCCGCCGATCGCATTCGCCTCGACGACGAGGGCGACCTGATCGGGGAAGTCGTTGCCGTCGATGGCGACGGGCCACCCGCCCTCGAAGCGGACGGCGACGTCCTCGGTGGGGATCGCCACGTCGTCGCGCCAGTGCGCGACGCCCATGATCGGCTCGACGACCTCCATCCCGGTCGCCAGCTCCTCCAGTGCCTTCGCCTCATGGGTGGCGCCCCAGATGTTGGCGTCCGTCGAGTACGCCTTCTCCTTCGCGTCCCGGTACGGCAGGCCCTTGCCGGCGAGGAACTCGCTCATCTCGGCCCGCCCGCCGAGCTCGTCGACGAACTGCTGATCGAGCCACGGCTTGTAGATGCGCAGCGCCGGGTTCACGAGCAGGCCGTAGCGGTAGAAGCGCTCGATGTCGTTGCCCTTGTAGGTGCTGCCGTCACCCCAGATGTCGACCCCGTCGTCGTGCATTGCCCGCACGAGCAGCGTGCCGGTGACGGCGCGGCCGAGCGGTGTCGTGTTGAAGTACGTCTTGCCGGCGGTGGAGATGTGGAACGCGCCGCACTGCAACGCCATCAGCCCCTCGCGCACGAGCTCGGGCCGGCAGTCCACGATGCGGGCGGACTCGGCCCCGTATTGGGTGGCGCGGGCGGGAATGCCGTCGAGGTCGGGCTCGTCGGGCTGGCCGAGGTCGGCCGTGTAGGCGTAGGGCACGGCGCCGCGCTCTCGCATCCAGGCCACGGCGGCGGAGGTGTCGAGTCCACCCGAGAACGCGATGCCGACCCGCTCACCGACCGGCAGGGACGTCAGGACCTTGCTCACGGCGGCGAACCTAGCGGTCACGTCGGCCCGACCCGTCGTGGATCGCGCTGCCCCGTTACCGTCGCCGACGGGCGGTTGGATCGAGCATGAGGGGACCGGACGTGGGGATGAACACTCGTAGGTCGCGGGCGTGGCTCGCCGTACCGGTGGCGGTCGCGTTGATCGCGGCGTCGTGTGGCGACGATGACGACGGCTCGAGCGCCGACACGACGCCGGCCGCCGGGACGACCGCCGATGGCACCGATGCGCCGACGACGAGCGCCTCGTCCGGCCCTGCCGACACGGCGGGCGACGAGACGGGGACGACGCCCGCGGTGTCGGGTCCGGCGACGACGATCGATCGCGACGAGGGCACCGACGACATCGATCCCGACGCCACGTTGCGAGTGGCCACCAACTATCCGGCGCCGGCCACGCTCGACCCCCACAAGGTGCCGTCGCCGATCGCATCGATGGTGAGCCTCGGCCTCCTGTACGACCGCCTGACCCACATCGGCTCCGACATGTCGGTGGAGCCGATGCTGGCGACGGAGTGGGAGTTCTCGGCCGACGGGACGACGGTGACCTTCACGCTACGTGACGACGCCACGTTCGCCGACGGCACCCCGGTCGACGCGGCCGCCGTCAAGGCCAGCCTGGAGCGGGGCAAGACGCTGGAGGGATCGACTGCGGTCGCCGCGCTCGTCGCCATCGAGACGGTCACCGCCGACGATCCGACGCACGTCAGCATCACGACGAACCGACCCGCCGCCGACCTGCCGGCCACGCTGGCCGGCATCGAGGGGTCGATCATCGACCCTGCCCACATCGACGATCCGGCGCTGGAGACGACGCCGGCGGGCTCCGGCCCGTACGTGCTCGACCAGTTCACGCCGACCGAGTCGGTCTCGTTCACCCGTCGCGACGGCTACTGGGACGCCGCCGCGCAACAGGCGGCGGCGGTCCAGATCATCGGGATGCCGACCGACCCGACCCGCCTCAACGCCCTCCGCACGGGCGAGATCGACCTCATGATGACCACGCTCGGGCAGTACGAGGAGGTCTCCGGACTCGGCGACGGCTTCGTGACGTCCACGTACACGGCGGCGTCGCCGTACACGATGTACTTCAACACCGGCATCGCCAACCTCGACAACCCGACGATCCGCCAAGCGCTCAACTACGCCATCGATCGGGACGCGATCAGCGACGCTCTGCTCGGGGGTCAGTGCCAGGCCATCAACCAGATCCTCACCGAGGCCTACGACGGTCACGTCGATGCCCCCGAGCAGGACTACACCTACGACCCCGACAAGGCCAGGGAGCTGCTCGGCGAGGCCGGCGTGCCCGACGGTTTCAGCATCCGCGTCCTCGTGCCCGCCGGCCTGACGTTGTACGAGAACATCGCGACGGCGCTGCAGGCCCAGCTGGCCGACATCGGTGTGCAGGTCGAACTGGTCCCGCAGGACTCGACCCAGATCTTCCCGAGCTGGAGCGCCGGCACGTTCGACGGGTTCGTGAACGTCCGGGCCACCCGCCCGAGCGCATCGGCGACGCTCGAGGCCGCCTACCTCAACCCCGCCCGCTACCCGGGTCCGGTGCCCGCCGGGTTCACGGAGGCCGTGTCGGAGTCGCGCGACCCGTTGCTCTCCGACTCCGAGCTGACGGCGGCGCTCGAGACCGCGTCGGGGCTGACGAACTCCCAGGCGATGGACCTCTACATCTGCGCCGCGCCCGCCCTCTGGACGGCTTCCGAGAACGTGGTCGGTGCGGACACGATGGGCTGGTCGTCGTTCAGTGCATTCGGCGACCTGCGCTACGTCGGCGTCGCGGCCGGATGAGCGAGCGGACCTGGACGACGATCGAGGTCGTCCCGGAGGGTCGCGTCACGTGGGTCCGCTTCAATCGGCCCGAGCACAACAACAGCCTCGGTCCGGGGACGGTCGAGGAGGTGTTCGACGCGCTCGACGCGATCAGCCGTGACGACGGCACCGATGTCGTCGTGCTGACCGGCAACGGCCGCTCCTTCTGTCCCGGTGCCGACGTCGGCGCGGCCTCCGCCTCGGTCGCGGCAGGTCAGCCGGCCGAACCGGTGCTGCCGCCCGTCGCGTTGTACCACTCGAGCACGCTCCTGCGGGAGATGCCACAGGTCACGGTCGCCGCGATCAACGGCGCCTGCGCCGGCGCCGGCATGGCCTGGGCGTCGGCCTGCGACCTGCGCATCGCGTCGAGCAGGGCCCGCTTCGCGACCGCGCTCTTCTCGCTCGGGCTGGCCAGCGAGCTGGGCATGGTCTGGACGCTGCAACGCGACCTCGGCACCTCCGTCGCCAAGGAGCTGTGCTTCTTCCCCCGCAAGCTCGATGCCGCCGAGCTACGCGCCCTCGGATACCTGCACCGCGTGTTCGACGCCGACACGTTCGACGCCGACTCGCGGCAGCTGGTGGCCGAGCTGGCATCGCGCGGTTCGGCGGCGATCCGCACCCTCAAGGCCGACTTCGTCGACGCGGCGCGGCTGGGACTGCGCGAGTACATCGACGTCGAGACGCCGCGGCACCAGGCGTTCTTCACCGGCGACGCCGCGGCCGGGTCGCGCGCCCGTTTGGCCGCCCGAGCTCAGGAGATCGGTGGCGCCAGCAGCTGAGCGTCTCCGGGATCACGGTCGGCGTCCACGGCGCGGCGGTACATCCCGCTGAAGCTGGCGATCGTGACGAGCGCGGCGGCCGCTCCGATCACGATCTCGACGACGCCGAGGCGGCGGACCTCGTCGAGATCGCCGATCCCGACGGCGGCAACGGCGACGCTGGCCACCAGGCCGTACACCGGGAGGCGGCGCGTGTCGTTCAGCATCAGCACGAGCATGACGACCGAAGGGATGAACGGGATCACGGAGATGTACAACGGTCGGGGCTGCGACACCGGCCCCAGCCACCACGTACCGAGACCGAGCTGGCGACTGACGTTCCATGCACCGGTGAACGAGACGAACACCATCACCCAGGCGAGCCCGGTGAGGAGCCGCCACGTCGGCGTCAGCTGGCCCACCCGTGGGGCCTGGTGGGCGGGAGGGGCCGGCACGCTGTGCACGGTCGGCGGAGGCGACGGCGTCGAGACGGTGGCCGGATCGTCCACGGCGCTGACTGTACGGGCCGGACCGGGCCGGCGCGCCGCGGCACGGCGCCGGCGGGTACGTCGGCGGCGCCGATACCCTCGATCGTCGTGACGACGGCCAAGCCGAGCGACCTCGTGCTGTCGATGTTCTTCCCGATGTGGAACGAGGAGCACTACGTCGAGCGGGCCATCGACGCCGCCGCCCGCGTCGGCGACAGCATGGTGGCATCCGGTGAGATCGCCGACTACGAGCTGCTGATCATCGACGATGCGTCGACCGATCGGACGCCCGAGCTGGCCGATCAGCTGGCCGCCACCGACCGCCACGTGCGGGTCGTCCACCACCCCGAGAACCGCAAGCTCGGGGGGTCGATCAAGACCGGCTTCGCCAACGCGACCGGCGACCTGATCCTCTACTCCGACGCCGACCTGCCGTTCGACATGGAGGAGATCCCGCGAGCGGTGCGGCTGCTGCGCGAGTACGAGGTCGACATCGTGAGCGCGTACCGCTTCGACCGCACCGGCGAGGGCTACCTGCGGGCGATCTACACGTTCTTCTACAACCTGATGATCCGCTGGATGTTCAGGGTCAAGGCCCGGGACATCAACTTCGCGTTCAAGCTGTGCCACCGGCGGATCTTCGACCACATCGAGCTGCGCAGCGAGGGCTCGTTCATCGATGCCGAGCTCATCATCCGAGCGACCCGGATGGGCTACGACATCATGCAGATCGGTGTCGACTACTTCCCCCGCACGCGTGGCGTGTCGACGCTCAGCTCACCGATGATCATCGTGAAGATCCTGCGCGAGATGCGCACGTTGCGCGGCGAGCTCCACCGCCTCCAGCCCATCCCACGCGCCGACATCCCGCGCTGACGCCCGTCAAGAGAGCATCAGCTCGACCCGGCGGCCGAGGACCCGCTCGAGGAGGTCCTTGCGTTCGTTGGCGGCGTAGAGCTCGAGGGCGACATCGACGCCAGGGACGGCGTCGGCCAGGACCACGATGCGCTTGGGATGGATCTCGGCCCGCACGCCGGTGATCCGGGCGCGGTGCGTGCGGTCGAGCCCGATGGCGACGCGCAGCATCCCGGCCAGCGCCCGCACCAGCGCCTGGTCCGAGCCGCGCAGCGCGGCGAACTCGGGGTGCGACGTCTTCGGCTCACTCTTGCGGTGGTAGCGCGCGACCTGGGCGATGATCTCGATCTCGAGGTCGGTGAGGCCGGCCAGCTCGCTGTTGCGGATCACGTAGTACGCGTGCAAGTGGTGCTTGCTGTGGGCGACGACGAGGCCGACGTTGGCCAACAGGGCGCCGGCCTCGAGGTACTCCCGTGCCGTGGCGTCGAGACCGTGCACCGGCGCCAGCGCGTCGAACAGCTCAACAGCCAGGCGGGCGACGTGGATCGAGTGCGCCGGGTCCTCGTCGCACCGCCCGGTGAGCTGCACGATGCTGCGCCGGGAGACGTCGCGCAGGTGGTGCAGCGACCCGCCGCCCATGTCGGTCCCGTCGCGCCGGGCGCTCATGCGGCTCACCGTGTCGACGAGCACGCCGTCGCGCAGTGCCGCCTCGCTGTAGGTGAACCGCTCGACCCCGAACATGGTCGCGACCGTCTCCAGGATGAGCGCCCCCGCCACGGCGATGTCGGCCCGACCGGGTTCGAGACCGGGGACCTTGGCCCGGGATGCCGCGGTGCGCCGGCGGACGAGCTCGGCCACGACGTGGCTCAGCTCGGCGGTCGAGAACTCGAAGCAGTTGAACGTGTGCAGCGGCTCGGCGCCGGTCATCGCGTGGACGACGTTGGCGACGGCCTCGGCCGTGCCCGACGACGCGACTGCGATGTCGAACCCGTGCTCGTCGACCTCGCGCTGGAAGTGGCTGAGGATGCTGCGGATGTACTCCCGGCATGCGGTCACGCCCGTGGCCCCGACGGTGCCGCCGGGGAAGAAGCGGTCGGTCAGGCGTACGGCGCCGAGCTTGAAGCTGCGCGATGCCAGGGCGTCGGCCCGTTCCCCGATGAGCAGCTCGGTCGAGCCCCCGCCGACGTCGACGAGCAGCATCCGGCGGTCGTAGACCGGCACGGCCTGCAGCACGCCGAGGTGGATGAGCCGAGCTTCCTCGGCGCCGGAGATCACCTCGATGTCGACGCCGGCTTCGGTGTGGGCCCGTTCGAGGAAGGCCGCCGCGTTGGTCGCCTCGCGCACGGCGCTGGTGGCGACGGCGCGCAGGGTGGCGTCGTAGCTGTCGGCGATGCGGCGCATCCGGCGCAGCGCAGCCACGCCCCGGTCGATGGCGTCGGCCGACATCACCTTCATGTCGCCCCCGCCGTGGCCGAGGCGCACGACCTCCTTCTCACGGGTCAGCGTCTCGAACCGGTCCGCGCCGACAGCTCGGGCGACGACGAGGTGGAAGCTGTTGGTCCCGATGTCGAGTGCGGCGAGCGGTTCGGTCGGGCCACTCATCGTGCCGACCTGTCTACCCGCCGATGAGCGCCGTGCAGGCGTCGATCCCACCGAAGACGCCGGTGCGGAAGCTGGCGATCTTCTCGAAGCCGCTTCCGATCACATCGGCGCTGGACGTGTCGTCGCCGACGACGAGCGCCGTCTCGATGGCCTCGTCGAGGTCGCCGGGCTCGACCCGGGCGCCCCGCGGCGTCGTCCCGTCTTGACCCGGGATCAGCGTGGCCACCCACGCCCCGGTCAGGCAGTCGTTGGCCAGGCTCCGCGCCTCGCCCTCGAGCGGGCTGTCGAGCGCCGCCTGGGCGGCCTCGCTCCACGCACCGCCGACCATGTAGCCGACCACGAAGTCGCCGAAGCGTCCGTACAGCTCGCGGGCCAGCGTCTCGTCGAGCAACACCTGGCCGGTCGACGCGCAGTACACCGTGCCCGTCGCCGCGTCGCCGGTCGGGTCGTCACACGTCGCGTCGTCGAGGGACGACACCGGCTCGATCGTCAGTGTGGGGAGTGTCGTCGCCACGCCGAGTGCTGTCAGCTCCTGGGGCCAGTACGCGTTGAGGTCGGTCCCGATGATCCCGACGATCTCGGTGTCCTCGTAGCCGAACGGAGCGTTGCCCTGCGGGTTCGAGCCGAGGTCGAAGACGTTCGGCACGAGCGGCAACGGATCGTCGATCAGCTCGGCGCAGCGCGAGAGCCCCTCGACGAAGCCGACCTGGAACGCCCCGACGCGGTCGAACGCGAGGCCGTGCCCGCCCGGATCGGTCTGCGCCAGGCCGAGCGGGTCGCGGACGGCGATCATCGCGATCAGCCCGGAGCGCACCTCGGCGTCCGAGAACGAGACCCCGTCGGCCTCGCCGGCTGCCGCCCGTCCGACCCACGCACCGGCGAAGCAGTCGGCCTGCTGCTCGGTCGTGATCGTGAGGGGAGCGTCGTCGAAGACGTGGGCCCGTGACTGGATCGCGTGGCCGAACTCGTGGGCCATCACCACCCCCAGGATCGACGGACCGAACTCGCCGGCGAGATCTCCCAGCACCCCGTCCGGCGCGTCGTCGTAGACCATGAAGTCGCCGTCGGCGCAATAGAACGCCGAGTACTCGTGGATCTCGTCGTACGTCGTCTCCGACTCGCCGCCGCACCCCGGGATCGGGTCGGTGCGCTCGGGGTACCCGGCGAAGACGCCGCCCGACAGGGGCACGAACGGCTCGCCATAGATCTCCGGGAACTGCTCGGACCACCATTGCTGGATGTCGGCGAGCGCGGCGACCAGGAAGTCGTCGTAGGGCCGCGGTTGCTTGGCGTCGCCGAGGTCGAGGACGTCGTCGATGGGCAGTGGATCACCAACGGTCGGCGGCGGGGTCTCGTCGGGTCGGCCCGGGTCGGTGACGGGCGGGTCCTCCGGAGCGGTCGTCGCCGTCGGATCGTCGGGCTCGCTCGTCGGCACGGACGGCTCGACCGACGTCGTCGGAGCTGGAGCGGCGGCGGACTGGCGCGCCGACGCGGTCAGGACCCCGGGGTCCCCGCCGCACGCCGTCAGCCCGACGAGTCCTGCGAGGCCCGCCGCCACGAGCCATCTTCCGTTCACCTCGTCGAAGTCTACGAGCAGCCCGAAATGGCCCGTCGCGCCACCAGCTCTGTCTCACCGAACTCTTGACGACGTCGCCCGCGACGACGGTCAGCTCACCAGCCGCTGGAGCTCTGCGATCTCGCCGCGCTGGCCCTCCACCATCGATTCGGCCATCGAGCGGACCTTGGGGTTGGCGGCTTCGTCGGCGGCGACCTCGGCCATGTGGGCGCCACCCTCGTGGTGGGCCACCATCAGCTGGGCGAAGAGCTGGTCGGCGGTTGCGCCGCTCGCCGCCGACAGCTCGGCGAGTTGGTCCTCCGTGGCCATCCCGGGCATGTCGGCCTGGGTCGTCGGCATCCCCATCCACGCCATCGCCTCGTCGGTCTCAGCCGCCTCCGGGGCACCCATGTCCCGCAACAGCTGGATCATCCGGCCGATGTCGATGCCCTGACCGAACACGATGCTGCGGGCCACCGTGCGCAGGGCCGGGTCGGTGTCGGGGAGCTGGAGGTAGCGGAACGCCATGTCGACGGCCTGCTCGTGGTGCACCCGCATGTCTTGCAGGAACCCGACATCGACGGCGCTCGTCTTCTCACCGGCGTTGGCGTCGACGACGAGCCACGTCGCCATGCCGGCGATCAGTGCAGTCGCAACGAGGAGGGCGACGACGTTGATCGGCCGCTGCCACCATGACAGCACGATCACGTCGTCGTCGGGTCCGTCGGGTCCGTCGGGCCCGTCGTGCCGGTCGGGCCCGTCGTGCCCTGAGTCCGGATCACCGTCGAGGGGATCGGCGACGAACGGGGTGGCGTCGTCGTCGAACACGCGATGCTCGACGTCGTTACCGCTCAGATTCGGACGCTCACTCGCCGTGCGGCCTTGTTCGTTCGCGGTGGACGGTCCGTGCGACGCGGTCAGATTCGGACGCTCACTCACGGGTCCCAGTCTGCCAGCGCCGGTTCGTCGGGCGGTCCCGCGGGCGCTGCTACGGTGCCGCAGCGGCCAACCGAGCTGATCTCGAGGCGAAGAAGGGGGCGACCGGACCGTGGCACTGCTCGACGTGCAGGACGTCACCGTTCGCTTCGGCGGCATCGTCGCCCTCGACGGTCTGACGTTCTCGATCGACGACGGTCAGGTCTGCGGGCTCATCGGCCCGAACGGGGCCGGCAAGACGACGATGTTCAACGTCGTCAGCCGGATCTACCGACCGACGGCCGGACGGGTCGAGTTCGACGGCGCCGACCTGCTGGCCGTGCCGCCCCATGGGATCGCCCGCCTCGGGATCGCCCGCACGTTCCAGAACCTCGCGCTCTTCCCGTCGATGACGTTGCTCGAGAACGTGATGGTCGGCGCCCACAGCAAGGGCAAGGTCGGCTTCGGCCGGGCGATCACCCGCGTCGGTGCGGCGGCCGAGAACCGCCGGATGCGTGACGATGCCGGCGACCTCTTGGACCAGCTCGGCCTGGGATCGCTGATGTTCCGCCCGGCCGCCGGCCTGCCGTTCGGCACCTTGAAGCGCCTCGAGATCGCCCGGGCGCTGGCGGCGCGACCGAAGTTCCTCCTGATGGACGAACCGGCCGCCGGACTGACCCACGGGGAGGTCGACGAGCTCGGCGACACCGTGCTGCGGATCCGCGACGAGTTCACCCTCACCGTGCTGCTGGTCGAGCACCACATGTCGATGGTGATGCGGGTCTCCGACAAGGTCGTGGCGATGGACTTCGGTCGCAAGATCGCGGAGGGCCTCCCGGCCGACGTGCAGCGCGACCCGGTGGTCATCGAGGCCTACCTGGGGGCGACGGAATGAGCGGCGACGAGCACGCCACGGGCGCTGCACTCCTCGAGGTCACGGGGCTGCGCGCCGGCTACGGCCAGATCAACGTGCTCCACGACATCGATCTCTCCGTCGGCGCCAACGAGGTCGTGGTCGTGCTGGGTGCCAACGGCGCCGGCAAGACGACCACGATGCGTGCCATCTCCGGGACCATCCCGCGGGACGGCAGCATCACGTTCGCCGGCGAGGTCGTCACCAAGTCGGCGGCCGACTCGATCGTGCGGGCTGGCATCGCCCAGGTGCCACAGGGGCGCGGGACGTTCCCGGAGCTGACCGTCGAGGACAACCTCCGCATCGGCGCCTACACGAGGCGCGACGGCAACGCGGCGGTCCGATCGGACATCGACCGCTGGTACACGACGTTCCCGCGACTGGCCGAGCGCCGCGAGCAGCGCGCCGGCAGCCTGTCGGGCGGTGAGCAGCAGATGGTCGCGATCGCCCGGGCCCTGATGAGCCGGCCGACGCTGCTGCTGTGCGACGAGCCGAGCCTCGGCCTCGCCCCGCGGATCACCCAGGAGCTGTTCGCCATCATCGCCACGCTCAGCGAACAGGGCGTCGCCGTCCTCCTCGTCGAGCAGAACGCCAACCTGGCCATGCGGATCGCCCACCGCGTGTACCTGCTCGAGACGGGCCGCATCGTCGCGTCCGGTGACGCCGCCACGATCGCCGCCGACGACAGCATCCGCAAGGCGTACCTGGGGTACTGATGGACCGGTTCTTCGAAGCGCTCTTCCTCGGCCTGTCCTCTGGCGCGATCTACGCCCTCGTTGCGCTCGCCATCGTGGTGATCTTCCGGGGCACGGGCACGTTGAACTTCGCCCAAGGCGAGATGGCCACGATGTCGGCGTTCGTCGCCTGGATCTTCGACGACATGGGCGTCCCGTTGGCCATCTCGGTGCTGATCGGGATGGCGTTCGGGTTCCTGCTGGGCGCGGCCACCGAGGTCTCCATCATCCGACCGTTGCAGAAGAAGTCGTCTCTCGCTGTCTTCGTCGCCACCATCGCCCTGTTCCTCGGCATCAACGCGCTGACCAACGGCATCTGGGGAACGCCCCCGGAGGAGAGCCTCGACAGCCTGTTCCCGAACGATCCCGATGACTTCGTCCGGCTCCTGGGCACGGTGTGGCGCTACACGTCGATCGGTGCGCTCGTCGTGACCCTCGCGGTCACCGCCCTGCTGTTCCTGTTGTTCCAGAAGACGCGCTTCGGGCTCGCCATGCGCGGCGTCGCCAGCAACGCCGAGTCCTCACGCCTCGTCGGCATCCCGACAGGCCGCGTGCTCGCCGGTTCGTGGGGCATCGCCGGAGCGCTCGGCGCGCTGGCGGCGACGATCGTGGCCGGGAACAACGGCCAGGTCACGCCGACGATGATGTTCACGGTCTTCGTCTACGCCACCGCTGCCGCCACGCTGGGCGGCCTCGACAGCCCGGGCGGCGCCGTCGTCGGCGGTCTGCTGATCGGTGTCATCGAGAACGTGGCCGCCGAGTTCTCCGAGGATTGGGTGGGGCAGGACATGAAGCTCGCCGTCGCGCTGCTGGTCATCTTCGTGGTGCTGCTGTTCAAGCCGTCCGGGCTCTTCGGCACGGCCAAGGTGGAGCGCGTCTGATGCCCATCCAGGTCAAGCAGAGCTCGCCTGGGCACTGGGTGATCCGGCTCGTCTGGGCCGCCGCTGTCGTCGGCGTCGTGCTCTACATCCCGGCGCGAACGCAGCTCGGCACCGTGGGCGACATCACCGTGGCGATCGAGTTCGCGATCGCCGCGATCTCGCTCAACCTCGTGCTCGGGTACACCGGGATCATCTCGCTCGGGCATTCGGCGTTCTTCGGCATCGGCATGTACACGACGGCGATCCTGGTGGTGGAGTACGGCTGGAGCCCCGGCTGGACGTTCTACATGGCCGCCGCCGTGGCATTCGTGGTCGGTTGCGCCGTCGCGCTGCCGGCGCTGCGCCTGTCAGGCATCTACGTCGCCCTCGTCACGCTGTCGCTCGCCGTGCTGTTCCCCATCCTCGTGAAGTGGAACAAGCTCGAGTGGCTGACCAGCGGCCCGGCCGGCATCAACGGGGTGGCATACGAGGAGATCCCGACGTGGCCGTTCGTCGGCGAGCTGCGCGGCCGCGAGTCGGCGAAGTTCTTCTACTGGCTGGGGATCGTGCTCCTGGTGATCGCCTACCTGGTGTCGCGCGGCATCGTCAAGAGCCGCGTCGGGCGGTCGTTGATCGCCATCCGGGACAACCAGACGGGGGCCGCCGTCATGGGCGTCAACCCGGCACTCGCCAAGACGCTCGTGTTCGGGATCTCGGCAGGCGTCTGTGCGCTTGCCGGGTCGCTGTCGGCGCTGCGGATCAGCCTGGCCAACCCCGACAACATCACCATCTCGTTGATCGGCAGCATCACGTTCCTGCTCGTGATGGTGCTCGGCGGCGCGGCGACCCTGTGGGGACCGATCATCGGGGCGCTCGTGTACGTGCTCATCGACACCCGCACGCGAAAGGCCGGGACGTCCGGCGAGGGGATCATCAACACCGTCTTCAACGAGTGGCTCAACTTCAAGACCTCGCCGGCGTCGTTCGTGCTCGCGGTGATCATCTTGATCGTCGTGTTCGTCGCACCCTTCGGCATCGTCGGGTTGCTCAAGAGGCTGGCGAACCACGTCATCGTGATCGTGCCCCGCCCGGCCGGCCACGCCGGCGACGTGCCGGTGCTGGCGACCGAGGCGTCGGCGGACGTCGAAGAGGCGCCGACGTCATGACCAGCCGGCGAACACCTTCGGGTCGCGTGTGACGGTACTGTCAGTGACGTACGCCACGGGCAATCCCGGCGTGCAGCCGATCCACGATGACTCCAGGGGGAGCCCATGATCCGACGCAGTGCCCGGCTCGTTGCCGCGCTCGCAGTTGGCGGTCTCATCATCGCCGCGTGCGGCGATGATGACGACGACGCCTCGAACGACACAAGTGCAATCACCGACGCACCGGCGGCCACCGACGCGCCGGAGGCGACCGATGCCTCCGACGCCACCGCAGCCACGGAGACATCATCGCCGACGGAGTCGGTGGCAACACCCGACACCGACGCGCCGGAGACCACTGCGGGCGGTGGCGACGGCGCCGGCTGGACCGTCGACACCGAGGACTGCGTCGACCCGGACCGGGCCAACGCGCCGATCGAGGGCACGGTGAACATCGGGTCGTCGATGCCGCTGTCCGGCGGTGCCGCAGCGGCCGCGTTCGCGCCGGTCGCCCAGGGCCTCCAGGCCTACATCGACTACGCCAACGAGAACGACCTGCTCCCCGGGCACGAGATCGCGCTGACGATCGGCGACGACCAGTACTCCGACTCGTTGACACCCGGCGTCGTGAACAGTGAGCTCGACAACGGGGCCCACCTGTTCAGCGGCATGATCGGTACTCAGAACAACCTCGCCGTGCGCGGCCTGCTCAACGACGAATGCGTGCCGCAGATCCTGGCGCTGACCGGCGCGCCGGAGTGGGGCGACGTGGCCGAGTACCCGTGGACGTCCGGCGCGCTGATCCCCTACGACAAGGAGGGCGCGGCCTACGCCCAGAACATGGCGGCCGAGTTCCCCGGTGGCGGCACGATCGGGCTGTTCTACGTGAACAGCGAGTTCGGGCAGGTGTACATGGACGGCTTCGAGCCGCTGGCGACGGAGAGCGGGTTCGAGATCGTCGACACGCAGACGATCGAGTTGAGCGACGACGGCCTGCCGACCGCGCAGGTGAGCAGCCTGGCCGGCAACGCACCCGATGTGATCATGGCCGTGCCGCTGGGCGCCCAGTGCCCTCGGTTCCTCTCCGAGTTGGCCAAGGCGAAGGCCGAGAACCCGGGCTGGGACCCTCGCGTCTACATCACGAACACGTGCTCGAGCTCGCTCATCCTCGCCGTTGCTGGCGCAGCCGCGGACGGGATCTACACGTCCGCCTCCGGTGGCATCAGCGATGTCGGCAACCCCGAGACGGTCGCAGCCAGTGAGGCACTGACGAGCTACATCGATTACATGGCGAGCAAGGGCTTCTCCGACGGCGCGGTCACCGCCGCCCAGGGCTGGACGGTCGGTGAGGTCACCGTGGAGATCCTGCGCCAGGCGGCCGAGTCGCCCGAGGGTCTGACCCAGGCGTCCATCATCAACGCCTCCCGCAACCTGGACTTCGTGCCCAGCCTCGTTCGCGAGGGCGTGGAGTACCGGATGGCGGGCGAGGAGGACGCGTACTACGCCGAAGACATCCAGGTCATCCAGTACGACGCCGCGGCCGCCATCTTCAACGACATCGGCACGCTGAACACCAGCTTCCGTAGCAGCTGACGTCGCGAGCCGGGTCCGGGGCCGCCCGGACCCGGCGCGCACCTGGGCGGTAGGGTCCGGTGATGGGCGCTCAGGCACCCGGGCCGGCAGGGCCGGGTTCGCCTCCTCCCCCCCGAACCCGGGGTCGGCCGCGTGATCAGGACTCCGCGGAGACCAGGGCCCGCATCGTCAAGGCGGCGGTCGGGCTGTTCGCTCGCCACGGCTACGAGTCGACCACGAACCGGGTCATCGCCGAGGCCGCCGGCGTCACGAGCTCGGCGATCTACCACTACTTCCCGTCCAAGGCCGAGCTCTACGCGGCCGTGTACGAGGCGGTGTGCGACCGGGTGTTCTCGGCCTTCGAGAAGGCCGTGGTCGACCACGCCACGCTCGTCGACCAGTACGCCGCGGTGCTCGACGCCGGCGCCGCGTTGAACGTCGCCGATCCCACGTCGGCGGCGTTCGTCGTCGGCGTCGCCGGCGACGCCCAGCGCCACCCCGAGCTCGAGGTGCTGCTCCGTCCGATGCGGCGGCGCAACACCGAGTTCTTCCGGCGGCTCGTGGCGGCCGCCGCGACGCGCGGTGAACTGGCGGATGGTGTCGACCGGCGGGCCGTCGAGGACCTGCTCAACGCCGTGGTGTCGGGCCTGGCCCGGCTGTCGGCGGTCACCGGCGACGCCCGTCGCAACGCCGCCGCGGTCGATGCGTTGCAGCGCTTCTTCGCCGGCACGCTCCTCACGACGTAGGTGCGCGACGCGCCCCGCCGCGCACGGTCGATCAGCCGGTCGTGGTCGCCGTCGGCGCGTCGATCGAGAGCGGCGGATCGATGCCCGAGACCGTCAGCTCGTTCTCGCCCGTGATGCTCACGGTCAAGGTGTACGCGACCCCGTCCGAGCCGGTCGCCGTGCAGTCGTACGTCGTGCCGATGTCCGTCGCCGTCGGCTCCTCGCACGACGCATCGCTGAACGACAGGGCGCCGGCGAGCTCGGGAGCGTCGGCGAGATCGCCCTCGATGTACTCCTCGGCCTCGGACTTGAAGTCGCCCGTCCCGGGATCGCCACTGCACGCAGCGGCTCCCAGCGCAACGAGGACGGCGAGAGCCGGGATGGCGAGACGGCGCATGAAGAAGACTCCTCTACGAGGGGATATGTGAGCCGAGCGACTCCTGGTGCGAACGAACGATGTGGCCCGCGGATCCGCGCCGGGGAGGCTACCCACGAGCGGTCGGAGTCAGGCCTGCGTCGACCAGGCGGTCGTGGCGCGTCGAGCGCACCCGGTCGACGGTGATCGCGACCAACGCCGCCCAGACGAGCGCGAAGCCGACGAGGCGATCGGCCGGCATCGTCTCCCCGTACACGAACCAGCCGAGGACCAGGTTGATCGTGGGCACGATGTACTGCAGGGGGCCGAGGAGGCCGAACGGGACGCGCTGGGCGGCTACGGCGAACAGCATCAGGGGGACGGCGGTGACGAGGCCGGTCAGCAGCACCAGCACCCAATCGCGATCCGTGGCGCTCGACGGGATGCTCCCGTCGCGGGTGGCCATCACGAGGATGACGACGATGGCCGGGATCGTGAGCAGGAACGTCTCGCCGGCCAGGCTCTCGATGCCGGTGAGGGCCACGCGCCGCTTGAGCAGGCCGTACAGGCTCCAGGTGCTGGCCATCACGAGTGCCACGTACGGCGGCCGGCCATACGACATGGTGAGGACGACGACGGCGAGGGCGGCGAGGGCGATCGCGACGAGGTGGAGGCGGCTGGTGCGCTCGTGGAGCACGACGACGCCGATCACCATCGTCCCCAGCGGCGCCATGAAGTAGCCGAGGGCGGTCTCGATGACGTGGTCGTTCGAGACAGCCCAGACGTAGCTGGTCCAGTTGGCCGCCAGGAGCAGCGCGGCGAGGAGCAAGCGGCTCGACGTGGTGCGGTCCCGGAGGGCGGCGACGAGCGGGGGCCAGCTGCGGGTGGCCGTCATGATCACCGCCATCACGACGGCGGCGCAGGCGATCCGCCAGCCGACCAGCTCGAACGGGTCGAAGTCCTCGAGCTGCTTCCAGTAGACGGTCAGCAACCCCCAGATCGTGTAGGCGGCGATCCCCGCTCGCACGCCACGCGAGGTCTCGTCCGTCACGGCCGAGACGCTACGGGTGATCCCGGCGATCGACGACGGGGCGGGGTGGGCCGGCGCTGCTCCCGCCGTCCTGCCCGGGCGGCCACGTAACGTCGCGGGATGCCGTCGCAGCCGCTGCCGTTCGACCCGGTCGCCGAGGCGCGCCGGCACTGGATCGAGCGGTGGTCGGCCGGCGAGCACATGGCGGCCGCGACGTCGCTGATGCGGGCCCACCAGCTCGTCCTGGCCGCGGTCGAAGACGAGCTGCGTCCGTTCGGACTGACGTTCTCCAGCTACGAGGCGCTGATGCTGCTGTCGTTCACGCGTCGCGGCGAGATGCCGCTCGGCAAGATGAGCGACCGCCTCATGGTGCATCCGGCCAGCGTCACGAACACGGTCGACCGGTTGGAGGACCGGGGCCTCGTGCGGCGGCGGCGCGACGAGCGCGACAAGCGTCGGATCCTCGCTGCCATCACGCCCGATGGGCGCCGCGTCGCGCTCGAGGCGACCGATCCGCTCAACGCGATCCGGTTCGGGCTCGGCTCGCTCGAGGAGTCGGACGCGGCGACGATCAACGCCGTGCTGCGTCGGGTGCGGGTCGGCGACATGGCCGACGACGTTGCCGACCCGTGGGGTAGCACGTGACAATCGTTGGACGTCCAACTAATGTGGTGGGATGAACCCCCACGAGGAATGGCAGGCCGCGTTCGAGGGGTCGAAGCTGCGCGACGTCCCGTTCACGACGATGTCCGGCGTCGCGCTGGATGCGGTGTACGGGCCGGACGACGGCGAGTTCCCGGGCGTGTATCCGTACACCCGGGGCCCCTACGCCTCGATGTATCGCTCGAAGCTGTGGACGATGCGGATGTTCGCCGGCTTCGGCACGGCCGAGGACACGAACTGGCGGTTCAAGGAGATCATCAAGGCGGGTGGTGACGGGCTGTCCACGGCGTTCGACATGCCGACCCTGCTCGGCATCGACTCCGACGACGTGATGGCGCTCGGCGAGGTCGGCCGGTGCGGCGTGGCCATCGACTCGCTCGCCGACATGGAAGACCTCTACGCGGGCATCGACCTCGGCTCGATCACGACGTCGATGACCATCAACTCGCCGGCGGCGGTGATCCTCGCCATGTTCGTGGCCCAGGCCGAGCGGGCCGGCACGCCGCGGGCCTTCCTCGGCGGGACGCTGCAGAACGACATCCTGAAGGAGTACCAGGCCCAGAAGGAGTTCGTGTTCCCGCCCCGCCCGTCGATGCGGCTGGTGCGCGACACGATCACGTTCGCCGCAGCCGAGATGCCCCGCTGGCACTCGGTGTCGATCTCCGGCTACCACATCCGCGAGGCCGGGTCGACGGCGGCCGAGGAGCTGGCGTTCACGCTGGCGAACGGGTTCGCCTACGTCGAACTGGCCCTGCAGGCGGGGATGCCGGTCGACGCGTTTGCGCCCCGCCTGTCGTTCTTCTTCAACGCCCACATCGACTTCTTCGAGGAGATCGCGAAGTACCGGGCCGCCCGCCGCATCTGGGCCCGGTGGATGAAGGAACGCTACGGCGCCGTGCTCGACCGCTCGATGCAGCTGCGGTTCCACACGCAGACCGCCGGCGTGTCGCTCACCGCCCAGCAGCCGGAGGTCAACATCGTGCGGACGGCGATCGAGGCGCTCGCCGGTGTGCTCGGCGGGACGCAGTCGTTGCACACGAACTCGATGGACGAGGCGATGGCCCTGCCGACCGAGAAGGCGGCTCGCATCGCGCTGCGCACCCAGCAGGTGATCGCGCACGAGACGAACGTCGGCCACGTCGCCGACCCGCTCGGCGGGTCGTGGTTCGTGGAGGCGCTGACCGACGAGATGGAGCGCCAGGCCGAGGAGATCTTCGCGCACCTCGACGAGCTCGGCGACGGATCGATGCTGGAGGGGTGCATCCGGGGCATTGAGGACAACTGGTTCCAGGGTCGCATCGCCGACTCGTCCTACGAGCTGGAGCGGGCGTTCAACTCCGGCCGCCGGACGATCGTCGGCGTCACCGGGTTCACCGAGGGCAACGACGACACGTCGCTGGACATCCTGCAGATCACGAACGAGGACGAGGCCCGCCAGCTCAAGCGGCTCGACCGGGTGCGCCACGCCCGCGACCAGGCGGCGGTGGACTCCGTCCTGGCCCGGCTGCGTGACGAGGCCGCCGACCCCGAGGTCAACCTGATGCCGTCGCTCATCGACAGCGTCAGCGCCTACGCCACGCTCGGCGAGATCATGTCCTCCCTGGCCCAGGTCTTCGGCCGCCACACCGAGGTCCCGACCATCTGACCGCCCCCATCCGAGTGTTCACGGTCGACCGAGTGCCGGGGGCCGGGAAAACGGCCCGCCGGCACTCGGATCAGACCCGACGGCGATCGCCCGCTCCCGGTAGAGCGTGGCCAGCTCGTCGGCGAGACCCTCCACGTCGAGCATGTCACGCTCCGCGACCTGCTCGATCTGCCAGCCGACGCGATGGAGGTGGCGCACCCGTCCGGCGTCCTGGGCGTGACCCTCCACCGAGCGATGCTCAGGGTGGATGTCGAGCTCGACGCCCCACCGCACGGCCGGGACGGCCAGGTCGATCCGGGCCGATCGGCCGTTCGCGAAGGCCAGCACGCGCGACTGGCGCTCGATCGGGACGCCGCGCCGTTCGAGCGCGTCCGCCAACAGCACCTCGGGATGGGAGTCGGCGGCGGCGGTGCCGAGCCGGAGCAGGGTCCGTCGGAACTGGCCGGACCCCGGGCGTGCGGGGTGGCCGAGACGGCGGTCGATCGCCGACAGCTCGGCATGCGTGACCGTGCCGAGCTGCAGCAGTTGCTCGAGGACGGAGAGGTGGTCCAGCGGCCGGAGGTCGGCGGCCAGGTCGAACGCCAGCCGCACCGGCGCGGCGACCACGATCCCGTCGGCTCGTACGGCCCGGTCGGCCGGGCCGATGGCGGTCGTCTGCCGGTGCCGGACGCCGGCGATCGTGGTCAGGTGCAGACCGTGGCGCACCGCGAAGTGGATCGTCGTGGTCCGGGGCATGCGCCGCAGCCCCAGGAGCATCCCGCCGCTCGGACCGGTGACGAACCCGCTCGGGTGCGTCGCGCACATCACGGCACAGCGCTGCTCGAACGTGCTCGACGCGGTGGAGATCACGAAGATGCCACGGTCGACCGCCCGCAGGACGCCGGCGGCCACGAGCCGTCGGCGGGTCTGCTTGCCGACGTCGAGCGATTGCAGCGTCGCCGTCGTGATGACGCCGTGATGGGTGGCGAGCCAGCGTTGGGCGGCAGGGGTCAGGTCGGCCATCGGAGCCTCCTCGGTCATGCGAACCAGGAGGGGGACGTCGGTGCGGCCGACCCTACGCCCGGGGTGCGCGCCCACCATCCGAGTGTTCACGGTCGACCGAGTGCGGAGCGCCGGGAAATCGGTCCGCCGGCACTCCGTCGACCGCCAACCCTCGGATGGGGCAACCGGGGGGTGGTCAGGTCCGGCGGCGGTACTTGGCTTCGGCAAGGCAGAAGATGCCGAACAGGAACAGGCCGATGGCGGTGGCCCACAGCACGATGCGGCCCCAGCTGTTCCCGGCCAGCTCCTGCAGCGAGCCCGACAGGCCCTTGCTCTCCGTCGGGTCGTACTGCACCGCAGCGACGACGAAGAACACGCCCGACATCGCCCACGCCACCGAACGGGCCGCGTAGCCGATGCGCCCGATGATCTCGATGCCCCGCCCGACCCCGTGGCCCTCGGGTGCGATGCGCTTCATGAACGACGCCTCGACGCTGTGGTGGTACACCTCGTAGATCGCCGCGCCGATCAGGACGAGCCCGATGATCCCGACGATCCACCTCCCGGCCGGCAGGTCGAACAGCGTCGACGTCGCGTGCTGCTGCTGGCTGTCACCACCGCCGGATGCCTGCTGCGTCTCCGTCCCGCCGTCCCAGTTGTCGATCGTGATCTTGGCCGACGTGACAACGAGCACCCCATAGATCACGGCCTTGCCGAAGTACTTGATGCGATCCTTCGCGTCGTCGCCCTCCACCGGGTCGCCGACGAACGTCTGGATCAGCCGCCACACGCACAGGCAGACCAACCCCAACGTCATGGCGACGAGGAGGAACTTGCCGAACGGTTGCTCGGCCAGCGTCTCGATGGCCCCGGCCTGCGTCACCTGATCGCTCGTCGTGTCGCCGTGTGCGAACTGGATCGCCAACACTCCGATGATCACGTACAGGACCCCGCGTGCGACGGTCCCGGTTCGGGCGAGTGGATCGCGCCACTGCCTCGCCAGTTCGTTCCCACTGGTCGCCACGCTCGCTGCGGTCATCACGGGGGCGTACCCCGAGCCGGCCTCCGGCGAACCGACCACGGTGCAGGCGATCGGCGGATGGGGCATGATCGGGCGTGATGCGCGCACTGTCGGTCAGGGTCGACGACGACCCGGCCCGCCGCGCCGCCCGCTCGATCGCCCAGCGCCTGCGGGCCGCCGTGCGCACCAGAGGGACCGCCGCGCTCGCCGTCTCAGGTGGCAGCACGGCGCCTCCCATGCTCGACGCGCTCACCGCGATGGACCTGCCGTGGGAAGCCATCGGCACCTGGCAGGTCGACGAGCGCGTCGCCCCCGACGGCGACCCCGACCGCAACGCCACCCAGCTCGCTGATTTCCCCGGACCGCTCCACCTCATGCCGGTCACGGCCGAGCGACTCGCCGCCGCCGCCGCCGAGTACGCGTCGGGGCTCCCGGCGCGCTTCGACGTCGTTCACCTCGGCATCGGACCCGACGGTCACACGGCGTCGTGGCCCCCCGGTGACCCGGTCATCGCCAGCACCCTCGCCGTGGACCTGTCCGACGAGTACCAGGGGCGGGTCCGCATGACGCTGACGCCGCCGGTGATCGACGTCGCCCGAGGGCGCGTCGTCCTCGTCCAGGGGGCGGACAAGGCGGCCGCCGTCGCCGCCTGGCTGGAGGGCGATGCGTCGCCGGCCGAACTTCCGGTCTCCCGCGTCCCGACGACAGGGACCGTCGTCGTGCTCGACCCGAGCGCGGCGTCCGGTCTGATCGCGCTGGGAGCGCGGTGAAGCTCGACGTCGGCTGCACGATGACGTTCTCCGCCCTGTGGGCGACGCCGGCGATGCTGATGCTGCGCCCACGCAGCGGCGAGGGCCAGTGGGTGCTCGCCGAGCGCTACCTGATCGACCCACAGGTGCCGATCGCCGAGTTCACCGACGCCCATGGCAACCTCTGCCAGCGCATCGTCGTCCCGGCCGGGCCGATGTCGATCCGTGTCGAAGCGACGGTCGACACCGCCGACGAGATCGATGTGGACGTCACCGCGCCCCGCGTCCCGATCCAGGAGGTCCCCGACTGGGCCCTGCAGTTCCTGATCCCGAGCCGGTACTGCCAGTCCGACCTCATGTTCCAACACGCCGCGTCGATCACGGCCGGGGCGCTGCCGGGGTACCCGCAGGTCGAAGCGATCCGGTCGTGGATCGCTCGGGAGGTGACCTACGAGTACGGAACAAGCTCGGCGTCGACATCGTCCGTCGACACGCTCGAGACCCGCCATGGCGTCTGCCGCGACTTCGCCCACCTGGGCATCGCGCTCTGCCGCAGCCTCGACATCCCGGCCCGCATGGTCGTCGGGTACCTGCACGAGCTCGAGCCGATGGACCTCCACGCGTGGTTCGAGGCCTACGTCGGCGGGCGTTGGTTCACGTTCGACGCCACCCAGCGCTCTCCGAAGGGCAACCGGGTCTCGGTCGCCTATGGACGCGATGCCGCCGACGTCGCGCTGGTGACCCAGTTCGGCCCGCTCGAGATGCTGACGATGGATGTCCACGTGCGCGTCGCGGTCGAGCCCGCGCCGACGGAGTGGTTCGTCCCTCCCGCCTAACGTCGGCTGCGATGAACGCCGACGCGCTGCCCGACATCACGACCGGTCCCGAGTGGGCGGCCCTGCTCGCCGTGGACCGGCCCGCCCCGCTCGGCGACCTCTTCGCAGCTGACCCTGGCCGGGCCGAGCGCTACGTGCTGCACGTCGGCGACCTGCGCGTCGACTACGCCAAGCAACGCGTCGACGACGTCGTGATGGGGGCGCTGCTGGCGGTCGCCGACGCCGCCGGGGTCGCCGAGCGGCGCGATGCGATGTTCGCCGGGGAGCACATCAACGTCACGGAGGACCGCGCCGTCCTGCACGTCGCGCTCCGGGCGCCGGCCGGCTCGGTCATCGAGACGGACGGCGTCGACGTCGTGACCGAGGTCCACGACGTGCTGACTCGGGCCGCCGCGTTCGCCGACCGGGTCCGCGACGGATCCTGGACCGGAGCCACCGGCCGGCGCATCCGCACAGTCGTGAACATCGGCATCGGTGGCTCCGACCTCGGTCCGGCGATGGCCTACCGCGCTCTCGAGGCCTACCGCCAAGCCGACATCACCGCCCGCTTCGTGTCGAACGTCGACGCGGCCGACATCGTCGGCGCGCTGTCCGGGCTCGATCCCGCCGAGACGTTGTTCATCGTGTCATCGAAGACGTTCACGACCGTCGAGACGTTGACCAACGCCCGCACGGCTCGCGACTGGCTCGTCGACGCGCTGGGCGACGACGCCGTGCCGCACCACTTCGTCGCCGTCAGCACGAACGACGTCGAGGTCGCCACGTTCGGCATCGACACGGCGAACATGTTCGGCTTCTGGGAGTGGGTCGGCGGCCGGTACTCGGTGGATTCGGCGATCGGCCTGTCGCTGATGGTGTGCATCGGGCCCCAGCACTTCACCGATCTCCTGGCTGGGTTCCACACCGTGGACGAGCACTTCCGCACGGCGCCGCCGGCGTCGAACGTGCCCCTGGTGCTCGGGATGATCGGCATCTGGAACGCCAACGTGCTCGGGATGGCGACCAAGGCCGTGTTGCCCTACGCCGAGGAGCTCGGTCGGTTCCCGGCCTACCTCCAGCAGCTCGACATGGAGTCGAACGGCAAGTCGGTCCGCCTCGACGGCACGCCCGTCACGCTCGACACCGGGCCGATCGTGTGGGGCGAGCCGGGCACGAACGGCCAGCACGCGTTCTACCAACTGCTGCACCAGGGGACGCGCATCGTCCCGGTCGACTTCATCGGCTTCGCCAATCCGCACCACCCGTACCGCCACCACCACGACCTGCTGGTGGCCAACCTCATCGCCCAGGCCGAGGCTCTGGCGTTCGGCCGCCAGCGGCCCGACGAGCCGTGGCGGGCGTTCGCCGGGAACCGGCCTTCGACGACGATCGTGGCGCCGTCGCTGACGCCGTCCGTGCTCGGCCAGCTGATCGCGCTCTACGAGCACATCGTGTTCACGCAGGGCGTCGTGTGGGGGATCGACAGCTTCGACCAGTGGGGCGTCGAGCTGGGCAAGGAGCTGGCCAACCGGATCACCCCCGAGCTGACCGGCGAGGCGGCCGGGCCGGTCGCCCACGACTCCTCCACGACTGCGCTGATCGACTGGTACCGCGCCACTCGCATCACCTGATCGAGGCCGTCTGGGCGCGCTGGGTCTCGAATCCGAGACCCAG
>JBEVOM010000099.1:0-2643 GCA_040507575.1 Ilumatobacteraceae bacterium | reverse complement strand
TCGACGTCGCTGACCGGCGACGACGGAGCGACGGGCTACTTCCTGAGCGCTTTCGGCACGGGCGCCGTCGTCACGGCGTTTTTCCTGGTGCCGTGGCTACGGCGCTTCCCACGCCGCCTGGTGTGGACCATCGCCGCGCAGAGCGTGGGCGTGCTCCTCATGGCAGTCTCTCCCGTGCTCTGGCTGACGATGGTCGGTGCGGCCATCATGGGTGGGGCCTTCCTGGCTAGCTCGAACCGGGCCGTGAGCCTCGTGCAGAGCCTCGTGCCACCCCAGTCGCTCGGCCGCGTCATGGCGGTGTGGCTGGTGGCCTTCTTGGGCGGGCGGCCCGTGTTCGCGCTGCTCTCGGGCTTGGTCACGCACGTCGCGAGTGCCCGGGTCGCAGCCCTCATCATCTCGCTCGTCCTGGCCGCGTCCGCGCTGGCCATGCTCAGCACGGCCCGCCGCCTGCGACGGCTCCAAGACACCACGAAGGTCGGCACGCGGTCCGTCGATTCTGCCGCGCGGCCGCTGTCACCGTCTCGAAAGGACACTTGATGACTAAACCATCGTTCGGCCTCCGCATCTCCGGCGGCTCCGGCGGCTCCGGCGGAGGACCCTACTTCTCCGGCGAGCGCCAGAACATCCTGCCGTCTGGCTGGGAGATCGCACGCCTTTTGCGCCGCGGCCCCGTGGTAAAGACCGCCCAGGCGTTCAGGTCACGGAGACCACGTAGGTCATTGAAGGCACTCTACGACTTCAGTCCCGACGACGCCGTCACGATGGACACCGACCGGTTCCACCTCAAAGAGGCGTTCGTGCAGGACATCAACTCCAACGCGATCGACGCCTTCCCGACGCAGGTGTCGACCGTGCTGCGATGCCCCGACCATTTGGCTGAGCTGGCGTACTTCGTCCCGAGCCCCTTGCACCCGCACCTGTACAAGCGGGGGTGACGGCCACGTGGTGAACCACCTGACCGACGACATCGAGGTCGCAGGCGCGCGCATCAGGTTCGGCGTCGTCGAGGGCGGCGGTGACGGATCCGATCTGGTCTTGATCCACGGCAACGGTGCCCACCATCTGTGGTGGGGCCCGGTCCTGGAGCACCTGCGCCTCGGGCGGCGTCTGGTCATGCTCGACCTGAGCGGCCACGGTGACAGCGGGCATCGGGCCGAGTACCGCCCCGGCCTCTGGGGCCAAGAGGTCCTGGCGGTCATGCGCGAGACCTCCTCGGATCGTCCCGTCCTCGTCGGCCATAGCATGGGTGGACGCGTCGCCCTGTCGGTCGCGGCCGACCACCCCGAGCAGGTCTCCGGACTCGTGATGCTCGACTCGAGCGTCCGTCCACCCGCCCGCTACCGCGATCACGACACCGTCACCCGTCGTCACAACAAGACGTACGCCACCAGGGAGGAGATCCTCGCCCGGTTCCGGCTGCTCCCGCTACAGCCTGAACCGCCGGCCGACCTGTTGGTGCAGATCGCCGAGAACGCGATCCTCCGCACCCCGCACGGATGGACCTGGAAGTACGACCCCGAGGCCCTGACGCGCTTCCGCGACGCGGACATCGACGCAATGGCGCAGCGGCTCACTTGCCCGACGGCCTTCGTGTACGGCAGCGAGAGCGTCGTGGTCGATTCGGCGCTGGCGGAGTACTTCAGCGATGTCGCACCGGCCCCAGTCGCGGTGCACCGCGTCGAGGGCGCGTACCACCACGTCATTCTCGATGCCCCCCGGGAATGCGCCATCCTCATCGAAGAGGCGGCGCGCTCCTTCGCGTCGGCAGCCGAACGGGGCTGAGGTTCTCGACGACGAGCGGGCCCTCCCTCGACGGCCGTGCCCGACTCTGGTGTCGCGGTGCGTCACGTCGCAGGGATGGCCCCCGGCGTCGACTCGGGCTGCTGAGCGCGGTGGAAATGCCATGAGCTGAACTTCCACTCTCCGTCGACCCTGTGGAACGTCCCTGCGTAGGTGCCGAAGGTGAAGATGCGCTCACCGTCCTGAACGAGCACTGCGGCGCACTTGAACTCGCCGCTGGCGGTGTCGCCGTCGACCCGAAGGATGTCGTTGGCGAGAAAGTGGATGATCCAGGGGATCGGCTGCAGCCGGACGAACATGTCGCGGATCCCCGCCGAGCCGTTGGCCTCGCCGAGATGCGGCAGGAAGTAGCTGGCGTCGTCGGTGAACAGCGACGTCAGGAACTCCGGGTCACCGTGCGTCGGTCGGTCCCAGCCTCCGTCGCACGCGCGCTGGTAGGTCGCGGCCAGGGAGCGGATGTGGTCCTTGGCGACGAGCTGGGCGACTTGGTCCTCCAGGGCTGCGAGGCGGTCGCCGCCTGTGTCGTGACTCATGGCACGCCTCAGTACTGGTAAAGGCGGCCGGAGCCGCCGTCGACAACGAGGGTCTGTCCGGTCACCCACTGTGACAGGTCGGACAGGAAGAACAGGATCGACGAGGCGATGTCGCTGGGCTCGCCAACGCGGCCGAGCGGGACAACCGCACCCTTCTCCTCGTAGTAGCCGGGCTCAGGGTGACGCACCGCCATGCGCGGCGTCACGGTCTGGCCGGGGGCCACGACGTTGACCCTCACCTCGGGCCCGAGCTCGAGGGCGGCCGTGCCGGCAAGGTTCATGAGGCCCGCCTTCGCCGCGCCATAGGAGG
>JBEVOM010000053.1:0-14750 GCA_040507575.1 Ilumatobacteraceae bacterium | reverse complement strand
TCGACGGTGCGGTCAGACTGCGGCGCTCGTGCGCCCGCCGTGGGCCGCGAGGCCGTACACGACAAGGATCCCGATCATCACGTAGGCCAGCGACCACACCGGGTAGTAGGGCATCCACCAGAGCGCCGTGATGGCCAGAATCGCACCGGCGACGATCCCGATCCAGCGGGCGAACTGCGAGCGCGCCAGGACGGCGAACGACGCCCCGATCAGGATCACCCCGACGACGAGATACACCCAGCCGTAGGTCGTCAGGCTCGTGCCGAGGACGGCACCCTCGAGACCGTCCGGCACGACGCCGTCATATCGGAACGCCCAGATGGCGTCGAAGATGCGCATGATCCCGGCGATGCCGAGGATCGTGCCGGCGAAGAACAGCCACCCGAGACCAGGCTCCAAGGGCTGCTCGTCGTCGATGAATCGCGTGCTCATTCGTGTTCCTCCATCTAGGCACTTGTGGTGGTCGGACAGGTTGGACACAGGGCGGCTCCGAGCGCGGTCGACGCCGCCCGTTCGATCAGGATTGGCAGGAAGAGCCGGACATGAGCATCGGTGAACCTCGCGGTCGCGTCCTCGATGCTCCGTTGGACCATCGCAAGGGTCGCTCTGGGATGGCGGTCATGGAGGCGCGCGGCGAGTGAGATCGTTGCGTCGGTGGTCCACTTCTGGGCACTGGTGTCAGCATCGGGCCGCTGGGAGTCGACCCCCGCCTTCTCCTTCATGTCGCTCAACTCGAGAACCTCCACCCTGGGTGGGACGCCGGGAGCAGTGGAACGCTCGGTGACGTTGCCACGACGTCCGATCCGCTTCCGCTCGGGGTCAACGTAGGCCTCGGGCGGGTAGGTGCGGATCACCCTTCTCGGGTGAATGTGGCACGATCACCACCTCCGGCGATCACCTCCGACGGTCGGTCCGGTGGTCGTCCGATGCGGACGAGGACCTCCCCCGAGACCCGGAACGTGGCCAACTGTCGCTCGCCCCGACGAGATGGGCATCACGCCTGTCGTGCGAGCCACCTCAGCGAGCCAGCCCTTCAGGACCCAGTGGATCGCCGGGGCGCGTTCGCCGGTGGACGTGTCGACCCAGCCGAACGCCGGCATGTCGACGGTCGATCCGTGCAGGATGCCGCATTGGCTGACGCCGATCTGTGACGGCCGGTCATCTGAGCGAGCGGACGGCGCGCGATCACCCGCCACCGGGTGGGGCCGACAACCCGTCCGGGGTGTTTGCTGCAGACGCCAGGCGATGCCGGGAAGGAACCAGAGATGTCTGACTGCTCGCTGCCCATCACCGGTAGCCCGAGCGCACTCCTGCTGCTGGTGGCACTCCTCGTGCTGGGGAGCGGGCTCGTGCTGTGGCTCGTCGGCCGCCGACGGGGCCTCGGCGGCACCGCCGCCATCCTCGCCGTGGTCCTCGGTACCACGGCCCTCGCGGTGAGTGACGGCCGTCCGACGGACGCCGCATCATGTCCATCTTCGACGACTGCTGCGGCCGCGACCACCTCCACCGGTTCCCCGACGACCTCCACGATGCCGGCGACGACCACCACGACGGCTGCCCCGACGACGACCACCACGACGGCTGCACCGACGACGACCACCACGACGACGGCTGCACCGACGACGACCACGACAGTCCCGCCGGTGGCGGATCTGGCGCCGAGCATCGTCGGCCCGACGACCGCCCTGCCGGGAGTCCGCGGCGACTACACGTTGACGATCGCCAACGTCGGCACCGGTGCCACCTCTGGGCCGATGACATTCACGGTGGTGTTCGACCTACAGACCGGCACGAGCCCGCTCGCCGCCGAGGCCCTGAGCTCGGCCGATTGGACGCTCGTCGGGGCCAGCGGTGGCGCCTTCAGCTACGTGTCGAACACCGGCTTCTCGCTGGCACCCGGGACAGCCTCGACGGCGCGGTTCGGTGTCACCTGGTCCTCGCAGCTGCCCGACGCGGGCTCGTTCACCATCGCGACGGCATTGCCAACAGGCATCGGCGGCGAGACCAACGGCGCCAACAACAGCGACTCGATCACCGTCCTGGTGTCCCCACCCTGACCGCTTGCCGAGCCGCCCCCCTTCGTTCAATACGTCTCGGGGACGTGGCGCAGTGGGAGCTCCGGGTCGAGGTAGCCGCCGCGACGTTGTCGCTTGGGCAGGGTCACAGTGCGTGGCGCCAGTGGCTCGTACGGGACGTGCTCGAGGAGGTGCGAGATGATGTTGAGGCGCCCGCGCTTCTTGTCGTCGGTGTGAGCCACGTACCACGGCGCCCACTCCGTGTCGGTCGCGGAGAACATCTCGTCGCGGGCCCGCGCGTAGTCGTACCAGCGGCTGTACGACTTGAGATCCATGGTGGAGAGCTTCCAGATCTTGCGCGGGTCGTCGATGCGGCTTTCGAGGCGTCGGGTCTGCTCGTCGGGGCTGACCTCGAGCCAGTACTTGAGCAGCAGGATCCCGGACTCGACCATCGCCTGCTCGACGGCGGGCACCTGCTCGAGGAACCGAGCGGTCTGCTCCCTCGTGCAGAAGCCCATGACCGGTTCGACGCCGGCGCGGTTGTACCAGCTGCGGTCGAAGATGACGACCTCACCGGCCGCCGGGAAGTGTGGGATGTAGCGCTGGATGTACATCTGGGATCGTTCCCGGGCGGTCGGTGCCGGCAGGGCGACGACTCGGAACACGCGGGGGCTGACCCGCTCGGTGATCCGCTTGATCGTGCCCCCCTTGCCGGCTGTGTCGCGACCCTCGAACACGACGCAGACCTTGGCGCCCGACGACTTGACCCACTCCTGCATCGCCACGAGCTCGCCGTGCAGCGTGCGCATCTCGGCCTCGTACGCCTTGCGCTTCAGCCGCCCCGGCGATGCCACGTCGGTGTCGGCACCGGCCGGGACCGACGTCGTCGTCGGCGCCTCGATGGGTGATGCCGGTCCGGCCTCCTCCTCCGACCGCGTGGCCTCCTCCGCCTGCTGCTTCCTGGTCGACTTCCTGTTGGCCTTGGTCTTCTTGCCCACCGATCTGATCCTTCCTCGGGGGTCAGCCGCGCTTCGGCCGACGGGGTCGTGCCGGGTCGCTCAACTGCGTGCAGGTGTCCCGGGCGCCGGCGAGAGCCCGGCCGACGCTCGGTCGAGCCGTCGTTGCCGGATCGCCTTGTCGATCGCAGTGAACGCGGGGGCCACGAGTGAGAGGAGGATGACGAGGACCCACTGGGCGCCCGTGAGCGAGACGGTGTCGAGGAGGCGTTGCAGCATGTTCAGCTCGACGGCCGCCCAGGTGAGGGTCCAGCCGAGGATGATCCAGCCCAGGTAGGGGAACATCGGCGCCGACCACCACGGTTCACGCTCGCGGCGCATGACGAGGCCGTTGTTCACGGCGCTGAGAGCGATGACGGCGAAGGCCATCGTCATCGCTACCGACGGGTCGGTCGTGGACGGCTCGTCGGGTCCCCAGGACAGCACCATCAGGGCCAGGCTGGAGATGATGAGGCCACTGATCGCCCAGCGCACGGTCCGGGCGCGGGTGGCGATCCTCGACCCGGGCGTCCGGGGCGGCCGTTGCATGACGCCGGGATCGGGGACGTCGGCGATGAACCCGATGACCACGGTGACGACGACGAAGAACTTGGCGAACAACAGCTGCATCGGGAACAGGGCCACGCCGCCGTTGATGTCGAGCACGGTGGCGTACAGCATCAACTGCAGCACCGAGGACAGGATCGTCAACTGCAAGGTCACGTAGGACGTGATCCGGCGGTAGATGTCGCGCCCGAGCTCGACGGCCTTCACCAGGGTGGCGAAGTTGTCGTCGGTGAGCACGAGCTTGCCGGCCTGCTTGGTCACCTCCGAGCCGCTCCCCATGGCCACACCCACATCGGCCTGCTTCAACGCGGCGGCGTCGTTGACGGCGTCGCCGGTCATGGCCACGACCTGACCGGCCTCCTGCATCAGCCGGGCGAGGCGGACCTTGTCCTCGGGAGCGACGCGGCCGAAGACGTGCAACTGCGGCAGCTGTTCGATGACCTCCTCATCGGTGAGGTGGGACAGATCGGTGCCCGTGATCACTCCCGGTCCGAGGCCGAGCTCGTCGGCGATCGCCCGGGCCGTCACCGTGTGGTCACCGGTGATCATCCGCACGTCGATGCCGGCGGTGTGAGCGACACGCACGGCGTCGACAGCCTCGGCGCGCAGCGGGTCGATGATGCCGACGAGGGAGATCAGCACGAGGTCGTGGACCTGGCCCATCGAATCCTCGAGTGCGGCCGTCATCGCGTCGTCCGGGAGGTCGCGCGCGGCGAACGCGAGGACGCGCAGTCCGCGCTCGGACAGATGGCTGTTGGCATCGAGCAGGTCGTCGCGCACCTGCTCGATCGGGACCAGCTCACTGTGCCACAGCACCTTCGAGCACCGGTCGATGACGATGTCCGGTGCACCCTTCACGCTGATGAAGTGGGGTTCATGGAGGATGCCCCCGGCGATCCAGTCGGGGCGGTCGTGGAACGTCGCCATGAACTTGTACTCGGAGTCGAACGGCACCATCGTGCGCCGCGGGAGGGTCCGGCGGGTCTCCTCGGCATCGACGCCGAACTTGGCGGCGAGCACCACCAGTGCGGCCTCGGTCGGGTCGCCGATGATCGACTCGTCGTCAGCGACGGTGGCGTCGCTGCACAGTGCGAGCCCGAGACCCAGTCGGGTGAAGTCGGGCGCGGCGGCGCCGGCCGTGCCGAGGATGGCGCCGGCCTTCTTGTAGCCGCCGCCCTCGACCTTGTACCAGTCGCCGCCTGTCAGCATCGTCGTCACCGTCATCGCGTTCATCGTCAACGTGCCGGTCTTGTCGCTGTTGATCACGGTCGTGCCGCCCAGCGTCTCGACGTCGGTCAGTGACTTGACGACGGCCTTTGACTCGGCGAGGCGTTGCGCGCCCGAAGACAGCATCAACTGGACGAACGTCGGCAGACCGGTCGGGATGGCCGAGATCGCCGTCGAGACGCACAGCAGCACGAGCGTCTCGGTGTCCTGGCCACGGGCGATCCCGACGATGGCGATGACGGCCACCGCCGCCCAGGCCAGGACGCCGAAGATCTTGGTCAGGCCGTCCAGCTCGCGCTGCAACGGCGACTTCGTGCGCTTCGTCGCCGTCACCATGTCCGCGATGTGACCCATCTGCGTCGACGAGCCGGTTGCCACGACGACGACCACCGCCGATCCGCGCGTCACCTGGGTGTTCTGGAACACGAGGTTCGTCCGATCGCCCAGCGCCGTCTCGCCGGCGGGCAACGTCGTGGCGCCCTTGGCGATCGGCGCGCTCTCACCGGTCAGCGACGCCTCTTGCACCTCCAGCGACGCCGACGTCACGATGCGCGCGTCCGCCGGAACCAGATCGCCGGCTTCGATCAGCACGACGTCGCCCGGTACGACTCCGGTCGAGTCGACCTCCTCGACGCTGCCCGACCGCCGCACCCGAGCCTTGGGCACCTGCAATTGGGCCAACGCCTCCACGCTGGCCAACGCCTTGCGCTCCTGGTTCGTGCCCATGATCACGTTGAACGACACCAGCGCCAGCACGATGACGCCGGTCGCCACCTGCCCGATCGCCAGGCTCGCCACGCTCACGACCAGCAGCATGATGTTCATCGGGTTCAGCAACTGACCCTTGGCCACCGCCCACAACGTCGGTGGGGGCTCGCCAGCGACCTCGTTGCGCCCGAACTCCGTCAACCGCCGCTGCACCTCGCCCGCATCGAGACCGGTCGCCGGGTCGACCCCCACACGTCCGACGACCTCCTCCACCGACAGTGCATGCCAGTCCACGGCCGCCGTCGTGGTCTCGGTCATCACCACCGGACTCCTGCGCCGAGCTCACCCTGATCGCGACACGGAGAGGGCAGATCGGGTGACGCGGGCTCAGCGGTGCGCATGGATGGTCGGCTCCTTGTCGTCGAGGCTGCGTTGCGATGATCCGTCCGGTGCGGGTCGGCCAGTCCCACCCGTCGTCGGGTAGATCCGGCGGGAGGCGACCGCCTCAGACTGGACGCTAGGCGGGTGCGCTCGAGTGCGTCGGGATCGAGCGCTTTCCGGTGCGCCGCCACCGCTCCATGACGATCGCACCGGCGATCAATCTCGGAGCCACAGGATGGCGTACGTCCGCAAGGTGTTCATGGAAGCGTCCCGTCATCCCGGTACATCAGAAGCCGAGCAATCTGGCAGTCGCGACGGAGAGCTCCTCGGAGCTCAGAAGGCCCCGGTCGCGGAGCGCGGTCAGTCGTGCGCGCTTCGCTCGAAGTGCCTCCGATGGCCGCGCCTCCGTCGGCCACGTGCCGTCACCCCGGCACGTCGACGAGCTGACGGGCGCCGCGGCCGCACCCGGGTCTCGAGATCCTGCGCGTAGAAGGTCTGATGGCCCGGGTTCCGCAGCGTCCATCGGTGATCGGCTCCTTGTCGCTGACGAGGCGTGCCACTCATGGTCGGCTCCCGGTAGGTCGGGCGGACCACCCGGAACCGGGTGGATCGGGTGATGACGGCCAACGTGGCAACCACCCACACGGGGGTGATCACTGCTACTCGCGGGGGCGTCACGATGATGGGACCGCGACCCGTCGCGAGAAGGGTGAGGAGAGGTCAATCGATGGGAGAGATCACGCGGCAGCTGAGTGGCATCGACTGCGATCTCGTGGAGTACCTGGTGGTCGCGTTGCCGGACCTCGAAGCGCTGGCGACCGCCGTTCCGGCGATGTGCCAGCTCGAGGGGTCGGGCGCCCTACGGATCCTCGACTGGGTCGTCGTCGAGCGTGACGCCGAGGGCGTGACGCAGGTGCCGAGCGTCGACCTCGTCGCAGCGGTGCTGCACGTCGACGTGTTCGATCCGCCGTCTTTGCTCAGTGACCGCGACGTCGCCGTCGCCGCCGAAATGCTCCCGCCGGGGTCACACGGCCTCGTCGTGGTGGCCGAGGACCGCTGGGCCCACCCACTGGCCGACGGGCTCTCGAGCGTCGGCGGTCGGATCATCGCCGGGGAGCGCATCCCGCGGGACCGCGTCGAGGAGGCGTTGATCCGTCGGAACCCTGCTGGGGGTGCCTGACGATGTGCAGCCACGACGAGGTCCCGCCGCCGCGGCCGGGCCTGCTCGGACGTCCCCCGTCGGACCGGCCGCACCAGCGCGCGATGCACTGGACGCCGCCGCTCGTCGACGTCGTCGACCAGCTCGAAGCGCTGGCCGCCCTGTTCGCGCGAGGCCTCCTGTCGGACGAGGACGTCGACCGCCAGAAGCGGAGGATCCTGGGGCCGCGACGTCACGGAGCGCGGTGAACCGATGCAGTCGCTCGGGCGACCTCCGACGCCTCGGCGCGGGAGCTGACGCCGAGCTTGCGGTAGATGATCTTCAGGTGGAACTTGAGCGTGTTCACCGACACGTAGAGCTCGCCAGCGATCTCGGCGATGGTGAGCCGGCTCGGCAGGAAGCGGAGCACATCCCGCTCGCGCTCGGTCAGCACTTCGATCTGCCCGGCTGCTCTGGCGTCCGGCCGCACCGAGCCAGCGGCCGCCACTCGCCGGAGCCGATCCATCCAGCGCCCCGGTGCCAGCCATGCCGCGCGCTCGACCAGAACGAGCGCCTCGGGTCCCTCGGTGGCGACCGTCTGGAGAAGCCCTGTCGCGGTGGCCTGTTCGATCGCTCGCGTGACCCACTTGTCGGCGACCGCCTGGTCGCTCGTCGCTCGTGCCCGAACGAGCGCCAGCACGACTTCGTGCCGAGGGCAGCGCGGCGCCACGTCGGAGATCGCGGTAGCGGCGTCGCCGCGCCGCCCGCCTGCGAGGTGGACGCGAGCCGAGCCGATCGGCCCCCAGAACGGGTCCTCGTCCTGCGCCGACCACGCCTCGGCAGCATCCAGGTCTCCGGTCGCCAGCGTCAGCACCGTGCCGTACCGGGCCAGCCAGGCCCGACCTCCGGGCCCGGGGAGCTCGCCCTCGACCAGCTCTCGGGCCAACGCCAGCGCCGCCTCGGCCCCAGGAGCGTCGCCGTCGTCGAGGTACGACTGGACCAGCTCGAGCCGGGCGAGGGCGCGGACGTAGGTCATCGGTTCGACGTCGAGGTCCAGCAGGCGCTCGAGCTGGCCGCGGGCCCTCGACGCCTCGCCGAGCTCGCGCACGGCGATGGCCTCGGCGATCGCCAGCTCGGCGAGCGACATCCCCATCCGGCGATCCTCCGTCGCCGCCCGGACGCCGGCGGCGACGCGCAGGGCGTCGAGCGGGCGCCCTGCCAGCGCGTGCCCGAGTGCTCGGGTCGCTTCGAGCGCCAGCACGCGGTTGGGATCGTGGCGCACGACGAGCGACAACTCGCGAACCTCGTCGGCATCGTCGTCCCAGCGCTCCGACAGTGCCACCTCCCGAGCGAACACGTTCCATCCGGTCCGTCCGACCGGGTCGTCCGACCACTCGTCACCGAGCTCGAGCACCGCTCGCCTGGCGAGGGTGCCGCCCGTCGCCCAGTCCCCGGTCATGATTGCGGCGATGGCCCTGAGCACCATGAGGCGGGCGCCCACCTGCCCGCCGACCGTGCCATTGCGCGCCGCCCACCAGGTGGCCTGTTCCACGGCATCGAGGAACTGGGGTCTGCTCACGAGGAGGCTGCACCAGCCGAGCGCGATCAATGAATCGAGGTCCGCCACCCGAGCATGCGCGGGCGTCGCGGCGAGCACGGAGCGGATCGTCGACTGCCGCCCGGTGTCGTAGAGATGGGCGTGGCTCGCCGAGAGCAACCGCAACGCCTCGTGGTGCTCGCCGGCCGCCTGCCACAGCTCGAGCGCCGCGACCACGTCCCCGGCAGCCTCCAACCAACCAGCGGCGCGGATCCGGCTGGCGCGCAGGCGGCCGGGATCACGACGAGCACGTTCGGCCAGCATGACCGATCGGATGATCGGGTGCACCTCGTACCAGCCGTCCGGGGCGAGGCGGTTCACGAACAGGCCGCGCGCCTCGGCCTGCGCGAGCAGCTCGCCGGCGTCGGTGCGCTCGCACACCGCGCACGCCAAGGCGTCGTGGACCCGTTCCACGACGGCGATGTCGAACAGCACACCGACGAGCGCCGGGTCCTCCTTCGCCAGGACCTCTCGCGTGATGTAGTCCCCGATGAGGATGCGCTCGGTCGACGTTGCCGTCGACGTGTCAGGTCGTGCCCTGGCGGCGCGAACGCCGACCGCGGCGAGTTGCAGACCGGCCGCCCATCCTCCGGCACGCGTGACGATGTCGTCGACATCGTCAGGCGACAGCGACGGGCAGAGCGATGCGAGCATCGCCGTGGCCTCCTCAGGCGAGAACGCGAGCTCGGCGAAGTGGACGTCCCCGAGATGTCCTCGGGCCCGCAGGCGGTCGATCGGGATGGCTGGCACCCGTCGTGACGAGATGACGACGTGCAACAGGCTCGGCAGGTGCTGGAGGAACACGCTCAGCGAGGCGAGCACCGCCTCGTCGTCGGCGAGGTGCAGGTCGTCGATCACCAGCACCGCATGCTCGCCCAGCGATGTGTCGAGCTCGTTGAGCAGCCGGTGGACGACGTCGTCGATGCGGACCGACGGGCCGCGCGACATGGATGGGCCGACGGCGGGAACGATCCTCCCGAGCGCAGCGACCATGCCTGTCCAGAACGCCGCCACGTCGGCGTCGCACTCGTCGACGGAGAACCAGGCGACCGGCATCGTCGACTCGACGGCCCAGCTCGCCAGCAGCACCGTCTTCCCCGCCCCTGCCGGCGCCGCGACGAGTGTGAGTGGGACGCTCACGCCGTCCTCGAGCAAACCGATCAGACGCTGCCGGCGGACGTGATGAGGAGGCGTTCCCGGCACGCGCAGCTTGCTCGCCAGCATGGGGGGCACCCAGTTCGCGGCGCTGGCGAGCGGAACCTCGTTCATGCTCGGAGCCCTCCAACATCGGCGATCGCGCTCGCGGCCTGATCACTCTAACCACCAGGCGGAGAGGGTTACAGGAGTCACCCGGGCGGGCGATGCCGGGCCCCAGGAGTGTTGATCTTCGAGAAGGCGTCATCGAGTTTCGGGGCAGCGGACAGGCCGATGTCGAGGAGCTCGCCGCCCACGCAGACCTCGGGATTCACCGTGCCTCCTGCGGGACCGGGTCGGCGGAGAGCAAGATGGCGGCCCCCAACCCGATCAGCCCGATCGCGGCGAGGGTGAGCATGGCGAGGCCGTACGCCCGGCTGGTGAGCCCGGAGACGAGGATCGTGCCTCCGATCGCCGTGCCGAGGCACGAGCCGAGGTTGGACACGCTGCGCGAGAGCCCCGAGATCTCGCCTTGGCGCTGCTCGGGGAAGCTCGACTGCACGATGTTCACCGAGGGAGTGAGCATCACGCCGACGCCGACGCCGATCAGCAGGAGCCCGGGCGCGAAGGCCCACACGCTCGGCGAGCCGTTCACCAGCGCGAGCAGGACGCCCACCCCGGCGATCGTGATGATGAAGCCGGCGATGATCAGGGTGCGCTGGCGGTAGCGCTCGGCCAGGCGTTCGGCGGCCAGCGAGGAGCCGAGGATGCCGAGCGTGGCGGCCGTGAAGATCACACCCGTCTCGATGGCGTTGTAGCCGCGAACGACCTGGAGGTACGCGGAGACGACGAACGCCGTGCCCAGGAGCAGGAGCCATTGCACGTTCTGCGTGACAAGACCGAGGTTGGACGTGCGGTTGCGGAAGAGTGCTGTCGTCAGCAGCGGCTCCCCGCCGGCACGCTCCTTGCGGCGGACGTGGCCGAAGAAGCCGACCAGGACGATGGCCCCGGCCGCCAGCAGGGCCAACATCAGCCAGGCGTTGTCGTCCGCGGCGAGGACCCCCATCACCACGAGGACGAGGCCGACGGCCGACAGGACCGCGCCGACGGTGTCGAACGGGCGGGTCGGATCGGGCGGCACCGGGTCCACGAGTGAGCGGCTGAGGACGATGATGACCGCCACGATCACGGCCTGGAAGACGAACGCCGCCCGCCAACTGATGGCCGTGGTGATGAGGCCTCCGATCAGGGGCCCGGCCGCAGCGCCGATTCCTCCCATGCCGGTGATCACCCCGAACGCCTTGGCGCGCGACGTGACGTCGGTGAAGAGCATGGTCGTGAGGATGTAGACGGGAGGGATCAACAAGGCGGTGCCGACGCCTTCGAAGATCGAGTTGCCGACGAGGAGCACCCCGAGACCCGGTGCGAGCGCGCTCATCGCCGCGCCGATCCCATACACCGTCAAGCCGAGCGTGAGGCACCGCTTGCGCCCCCACTTGTCGGTCAGCTTGCCTCCGGGGATCATCAGCGCAGCCATGACCAACAAGAACACGGTGATGACGGTCTGCACTCCTTGGACGGTCGTGTCCAGATCCGTGCTGATGTCGGTGATCATCACGTTCATGTTCGACCCTGCGAAGCTGCAGATGAACTGAGCGAGCGCAAGTGGCACCAGAGCCTTGCGCAACTCGGTGGCCGTCCGTTCCGGAGCGATGTTCTCAGTCATGTTCGATCAAGTCTCGGCCAACGTCGTGACCGTCCGGTGAACCCTCGGTGAACCACGCATTTCGGCGGCGGACATCGTCCGCCGCGGGATGTGGTCACTAGTTGACGAGTGTGGCAACGGCGCCGCCGAGCACAAGGCCGGCGCCCAGTCCGGCGGTGACGTCGAGCGGGTTGTGGGCGCCGACGTAGACCCGGCCGACCACGACCAGTGCGGTGAGGATGATCGGGACCGACCACCAGTTGGACGGCAGGTTGGCGGCCACGACACAGCCGATCCCGGCGACGAGGATGACGTGTCCGGACGGGAAGCTGGGCCCCGACGTCGGAACGTCACCGCGCAGGACGGCGTCGGCCTGGCTGGTCCCCGGCCGCTGGCGGACGGCGAGGTGGTCGGCCATCTCCTTGCGAACCACGCGCTCGACGACGAGCTTGAGCGCCGTAGCGAGCACCACGCCGATGGCGACGGCCAGGTCGCCGTCGACGAGCGCGACGACGAGGCCGGAAACGGTTCCGACAACGAGGTTGCCGAGCTGCATCGGCAACCAGAGGAACGGATAGAGCCCGTCGGGCAGGCCGTTGATGGTGTGGAACAGGCGTGACTCAGTGGGGCTGATCGTTGGCTTGCGAGCGACGACGATGGACAGCGAGGCGATGACGAACCCGACCCCGGCGACGATGAGCCACCTCGGGTTCATGGCGTGGTGTCGCCGATCATCGCTGTCATCCGGGCCCGGAGGTCGTCGAGGAGCCCTGGGCGGGCCTCGAGCGCCGTCCGGGTGGCGCCGCTGAGGGCCCACCGGTGGAGCCGCTTGAGGGCTCGGGACAGCGTGGCTCCGTCGACCGCGGCTGCAGCGGACGCGACCGCACGGTCCGGTCCGACGTACGCGCTCGAGGACGCCACCAGCTCGGCGACGTCGGTGGCGAGCAGCAGATCGGAGGCGGCGACCTCGCTGAACCCGAAGTCGATGAGCCAGGCCTGCCCGTCGTCGTCGAGGAAGATGTTGGCGAGGCGGAGGTCGCGATGGGCGATGCGGTGGTCGCGCAGCTGACCGACGAGGTCCCAGATGGCGGTGAGGATGTCGTCGGTCACGTCGCCGGGGGCGAGCCGATCGAGCGACTTGCCCGCGATCGCTTCGTAGGCCAGGACGTAGCCGTTCGGGTCCGCCGTGGCGACGGCGCGCAGCGCAGGCGTCCGCACTCCCAACGCAGACACCGTCAGGGCGACGAACGCTTCGTGCTCGACGCTGCGCCGGAGCGAGCTGAACGGCCTCTCGTCGCCGAGGTCGTGCGGCTGGAGGCGTCGGTACACGCGGAAAAGCCGGTCGGCGCTGCGCTCGTCGGCGCCGAGGGCCTTGACGAACAGCTTGGTGCCGCCGACGCCGACACCCAGGTACGGCGTCGAGCCGCGGGCGTCGACCCCGGCCCGCTCGAGCCCCTGCACCGGCAGCCCGACGGCACCGAGCCCAGCAATCACCGCCTGAACGGTCGGCCGACGTGATGGCGCTCCGCCGACGACCAGGACCGCGGCTCCGCAGAGCCATCCGACGATCCACGCCAGGATCGGGTCGAACGACACCGGCGCCTGGATGAACGCCGTGACCAGGAGAACGATGATGAGTGCCCACCCGGCCCGGCGCGCCCGGCGGCCGAGCCATGGGGCCGCGGCGGTGAGCATCGCGGCCACGGCGGCGATGGCCACCGTCGCTCCTTGTCCCTCGGCCGTCAGTGGCCCGAGCTCAGCGCCCACGTCGACGAGATCCCGCCCCCGATCGGTGTCCACCACCCCGCCGAGCAGACCGTCGATCGCGACGGCGAGCCCACCGGCGATCGCCACGGTCAGCAGCATCCGCCAGCGACGCCGATGCAGGATCCACGCCAGCCCGCCTCCCAGCACGATGAGGGCCAGGATGCGGGTCCCGATCACGAAGGCGGCGACGATCCACTGAGGCACGGCGTCGAGTCCGCGCAGCAGGTCGGACGCGAACGCCACCAGCGCGTCGCCGAACAACCACTCGACGACGAGCACGACCAGCACCACCGTCCCCGCGACGACGAGACGAAGGACGTCCACCGGCGATCGCTGGATCGTCTGGCCCGAGCCTTCGCCGCCGGATCGGGCGGACATGGCGGGCTGAGTCTCCAACAGGACGCTCCTCGACGTGGTGAACAGCCTCGGCCGGAGGCGGTAGATCCATAGTCGCACGTGGCCCGCCGCACTCGACTCTCAGGGGTCTTGCTCCCGCTGGCGAGCCGAGCGGGAAACGCCAGATCAGAACCAGGACTCCTCGCTGATCGCGCTGTCGTTCAGGTCGGTCATGACGAGCGGGCCGCGTCGCCCTGCCGACCCGCCGGGGTCCGACCGAGCGACATCGCACCTGCTCAGGGCTACCTCCCAACACGAGGCGTGAAGCTCAGCGGTTGCGGGAGAGGAGGGCGAGCAGCTTGAGGATCGAGATGTACAGCCAGACGAGCGTGACCATCAGGCCGAAGCCCATGTACCACTCGAGCTCCTTGGGTGCGCCCATGTCGACGCCGGCGTCGATGGTGCCGAAGTCGAGCACGAGGCTGAGCGCGGCGAGCACGATCGCGATGACGGTGACGACGATGCCGATGCTGCGGAAGCTGTCGCTGTAGAGCCATCCCCAGTCGAAGATCGACAGGATGAACACGAAGAGGTAGAGCAGGGCGAGTCCGCCCATGCCGGCAATCACGGCGAACGCCAGCTTCTGGGTCGGCTTGACGATCCGGGTGACGTAGAGCACGAGGGCGACGAGGAACACGCAGGCGGTCGAGAGGATGGCGGCACCGACGATGCCGTCGGTCTGGGCGTCGAACATGGCGGAGATGGCGCCGAGGCAGAACCCTTCGCACAGGGCGTAGAGCACCCCGAACAGGGCGGCCCGGCGGGGTTGGACGGCGATGGCGATGCCGAGCAGGAAGGCCCCGAAGCTGGCCAGCCAGAAGCCGCCGGGGATGGTGACGGTGGTGTTGGCGTACCCGCCGGCGAGATCGGTGGCGACCGGAGTGGCGGCCGACGCCCAGCCCCAGGCGCCGCCGGCGACGAGGAACACGAGCAGGACGACCGTCTTCACGCCGACGCCGGCGACGGTCATGGTGCGGGCGGCGCGCCCGGTGAAGTAGGTGTCGACGAACTTCTCGCCCAGCGCGGGGTTGCCCGAGCGGAGTGGGGTCGAGGCGTTGGTGGTCGTGTGGCTCATGGATCTCCGGTCAGCTGGATCTGTGGATGATGCCGTGCGCCGGTG
>JBEVOM010000071.1:0-11769 GCA_040507575.1 Ilumatobacteraceae bacterium | reverse complement strand
GGGGTGGCGGTCTCGGCCGCCGCCTTGGCGTGGTAGCTGGAGCGGGTCAGCGGGCTGGCCTCGACGTGACGCAGGCCGAGCGACTGGCCGACCCGGGCCCACTCGGCGAACCGGTCGGGCTCGACCCAGCGATCGACCGACAGGTGATGCGACGTCGGACGCAGGTACTGGCCGATCGTGACGATGTCGACGCCGATCCCGGCGAGGTCGGCGAGGCACCCGACGACTTCCTCGTCGGTCTCGCCCATCCCGACGATGAGGCCCGACTTCGTCGTCAGCCCGGCCGCCTTGGCCCGTGCCAGCACGGACAGGCTGCGGGCGTAGCCGGCCGACGGGCGCACCGCCCGCTGGAGTCGGGCGACCGTCTCCATGTTGTGGTTGAACACGTCCGGGCGTGACGCGAACAGCAGTGCCAGCGACGCCTCGTCGCCCTTGGCGTCCGAGACGAGCGTCTCGATGCGGGTGCCCGGCCGACGCCGGCGGATCGCCTCGACGCAGGCCGCGACGTGGGCCATCCCGCCGTCGGGGAGATCGTCGCGGGCGACCATGGTGAGCACGGCGTGGTCGAGGTCCATGCGGTCAATCGCCTCGGCCACCCGGTCGGGTTCGTCGGGCGCCGGCGCCTCGGGCCGGCTCGTGTCCACGAGGCAGAACCCGCAGGCCCTCGTGCAGCGCTCGCCGAGCACCATGAACGTGGCCGTGCCGTCCGACCAGCACTCCGACAGGTTGGGGCATCCGGCGTCCTCGCACACCGTGACGAGGCCGAGGTCACGGATCGTCCGCTTGAGCTGGAGCACCTCGGGCCCGTGGTGGACCTTGGGCCGCAGCCACGCCGGTTTGCGGCTGGCGATCGACAGGCCGTCGGTGACGCCGGCTGCAGCCAGCCGCGACACGAGACGCACCGGCCGACCGGGCCCGGCGCCGCGCGAGAACAACGAGAGGTCGTCGACCCGGTGGCGCCACGCCACGTCCTGGCGCTCGATCGACCCGTTGCCCCACCGCTGCCCGGCCAGACGGGCCACGATGTCGACGATGTCGCGCATCGGCACGTGCACGCCCTCCTCGGCGAGCGACGTCACCGCCCGATCGCCGATGCCGCAGGCGACGATGTGCTCGCGCATGTAGGTCATGTCGGTGGTCACGTTGAGGGCAAAGCCGTGCATCGTGCGGCCCCCCTTGAGACGGACGCCGATCGCGCAGATCTTGCGCGGGTTCGACCCGTCGGGGTCGACCCAGACGCCGGGGTGCTCGCTCAGTCGGCCAGCCGACACGCCGACCGCGGCGAGGGTGTCGATGATCAGCTGCTCGACGTTGCGCACGTGCTCGGCCGCGCCCAGCCGGTTCCCCAGCGTCAGGATGGGATAGCCGACGAGCTGGCCGGGCCCGTGGTAGGTGATGTCGCCGCCGCGCCGGATCCCGATGTAGTCGGCGCCGACCGCCGCCGGGTCACAGCGCAGGTTGTGCGCGAGGTCCGAGCGCGGGCCGTACGTGAAGACGTGGGGGTGCTCCAGCAGGAGCAGGTGCTGCGGCGCGTCGCCCTCCCGGCCCGACCGGTCGAACAGGCCCTGTTGCACGGCCAACGCCTCGCGGTACGGGACGGTCCCCAGCCACCGTGTGCGCAGCGGCGCCGAGGGCGACGGCCCGGCCATCAGAGCTCGGCCGACCAGTCCTTGGTCTCCAGGATCTCCTTGATCCGCTTCAGGAACCCGGCGGCGTACGCGCCGTCGAAGGCGCGGTGGTCCCACGCCATCGCCAGGTTGCCGACCGGATGGATGGCGATCGCCTCGCCACCGCCGGCCGTCGGGACGACCACCGGCTTGCGGGTGATCGCGTCGGTCGACAGGATCGCCACCTGGGGCTGGTTGATGATCGGCATCGTCAGCACGGATCCGGCCGAGCCGTTGTTGGAGATCGTGAACGTGCCACCGCTGATCTCGTCGGGCTTCAGCTTCCGGGTCCTGGCCCGGCCGGCGAGGTCGTTGATCTCCCGGGCGATGGCCTTCAGCCGCTTGGTGTCGGCATCGCGGATGACCGGCACGATCAGCCCTTCGTAGTCGAGGTCGACGGCGATCCCGAGGTCGACGAAACCGTGCACGACGAGGTCGTCCGCGGCGACGCTGGCATTGAGGTGCGGGAACTCCTCGAGCGCGTCGATCGTCGCCCGGCTGATGAACGGGAGGTACGTCAGGCTGAAGCCCTCGGTCGCCTTCCACCCGTCCTTCTCCGCCACGCGTGTCGTGTCGACGTTGGCGTAGTCGACCTCGACGACGCTGAACGCGTGCGGGCTGACGGTCTTGCTCATGACCATCACCGAGCCGGTGATCTTGCGGATCTTCGACAGCTTGACGGTGCTGTCGCGGGCCCCCGACGCGACGGTCGGAGCGGGCGCGGCCGCGGTGGCGGCCGCAGCGGGCGCGGCCTTGGCGGCGGCGGCGGGTGCCGGCACGGCAGATGCCGGCACGGCCGTCGGCGCGGCAGGGGCACTGCCACCCTTGTCGATGTGGTCCAGCACGTCGTCGCGGGTGATGCGACCACCGGGCCCGGTCCCTTCGATGGCCGCGGGGTCGAGGCCGTGCTCCTTCACGAGCCGCCGCACGACCGGGGACAACAGCACGCCCTTGGCGGCCGAGGGCGCAGCATCGGCCGGCGCCTCGGCGGACTCGTCGTCGGGCCCGGGCTCGCTCGACGTCTCGGGCGCCGCCGTCGCCTCGGCCGGAGCCTCGGGCTCCTCGGCCGGTGCTCCTCCGGCGGCTGGCTCCGGCGCCTCCTCTGCGGCGGGCGCTTCCTCGGCGGCCCGCGTCTCCTCGGCGGCGGGAGGCTCCTCGGCGGCCGGCGCCGAGCCGGCGTCACCGACCACGGCGATCACGGTGCCGACGTCGACGGTCTCGCCCTCCTGGACGCGGATCTCCGTGAGCGTGCCCGCGACAGGGGACGGGACCTCCGTGTCGACCTTGTCGGTGGACACCTCGAACAGCGCCTCGTCGGCAGCGACGCTGTCGCCGACCTTCTTGAACCACTGCGTGATCGTGCCCTCGGTGACGGTCTCACCGAGCTGCGGCAGGGTCACATCGGCCATGCTGTTCTGTCTCCTGGGATGGTCAGCCGTTGAAGTTGCGGCCGGTGAGGGACATCACCGTCTCGCCGAACAACTCGGTCAGGCTGGGGTGGGGCTGGATGAACTCGGCGACCTCGTCGACGGTGGCGTCCCAGTTGACGGCGAGGTACCCGCCGCTCAGCTGCTCGGTCACCCATGGGCCGACCATGTGGACGCCGAGGATCCGCCCCGGCCTTCCGTCTGGACCCTTCTCGGCGATGATCTTGCAGAGGCCTTCGGTGGTGCCGAGGATCTGCGCTCGCGAGTTGAACCTGAACGGGTGCTTGGCGACCACGACATCGAATCCGGCCTCCTTGGCGCTGGCCTCGTCAGGTCCGGCCCATGCCACCTCGGGGTCGCAGTAGATGGCCCACGGCACGCGGTCGTACATGACCGGCAGCGCACGCTCGCCGAGCGTCTGCTTGACGCACAGGATGGCCTCGGCGTAGCCGACGTGCGCCAGCTGCGGGGTGTTGATGAGGTCACCGACGGCGTAGACGCCGTCCTCGCCGGTGCGGCAGAACTCGTCGACGACGACGAACCCGCGGTCGTCGACCTTGACGCCGGTGCCGTCGAGGCCGAGCCGGTCGGCGTACGGGCGGCGGCCGACCGAGATCACGACGGCGTCGACCTCGATGTCCTGGACATCGTCTCCGGCAGCGACGTGGACGGTGGTGCCGCCACTGTCGTTCGGGGTGTGGCCCTTGACCATCACACCTGTGCGGATGTCGATCTTCTTCTTCTTGAAGCTGCGCACGACGACGTTGGCCAGGTCGTTGTCGAGCCCGGGAAGGATCTTCGGAAGGCCCTCCAGGATCGTGACCTGGGCACCGAGGTCGGCGAACGCCGACGCGAACTCGCAGCCGATGGCGCCACCGCCGACGACGACCATCCGCGCCGGCACGTGATCGAGGTCCAGCACCTCGTCGCTCGTCATGATCGGCCCGCCGCGCTCGAAGCCCGGGATCAGCCGAGGGACGGAACCAGCGGCGAGGATGACGTTGGTCCCCGTGATCTCGGTCGTCGAACCGTCGGGCGCGGTGACCGTCACGAGGTGGTCCGGGCCGAGGCTGCCGATGCCGTTGAAGACCTCGACCTTGCGGCCCTTGCACATCGCGGCGATGCCACCGACGAGACCGGCGACGATCGTCTGCTTGCGGGCCTGGGTCACGGCGAAGTTGACGCTCGGCGCGCCGGCATCGATCCCGAACTCGGCGGCGTGCGCAACATGGCGGTGCACGGCGGCCGTCTCCAGGAACGCCTTGGCCGGGATGCACCCCCGGTTGAGGCAGGTGCCGCCCAACGCGTCGTACTCGACCATGGCGACGTTGACGCCGGCGGACGCGGCATAGAGCGCGGCGCTGTAGCCACCTGGACCGCCGCCGATGATGACGAGATCGAACTGCTCGGCCGTCGGGATCACCTCTCTCGATCAAGGCGCCCGGGGACGCCATGTGCGGGTTTCACCGTAGCGCCCGACGCACGGGGTCCGTTCGTCCGTCAGGGCCCATCGAGCTCCCACCGGGCCTGCTCGTCGCCGCGTCGGTAGAGCAGGACGCGGGCGCTCCCGTCGACCTCCCCGACGTCGAACGAGAGGTGGCAGACCACCGGCTCCACGGCTGTGGCGCCGCACGCATCGGCGGTCCCGCCGGCGGGGACCAACGCCCGGCCCGGCACGACCAGCCGGAACGCATCGGAGCCGTCCGGGTCGTCGACCCCGCCGATGGCCACGACGACGTCCGCCACGTCGGCGACCTCGTCGAACGTCTCGACGGTGATCGTCATGTCGGCGACGCGCGTCGGCTCACCGACCAGCGCGGCGGTCGGCGCCTCGTCCTGACCGGCGATCCGCAGCAGCTGGACGACACCGGCAGCGAGGATCACGAACCCGCATCCGATGGCGAGGAGCAGCAGGGTGCGGGTGCGCACCGGCGCAGGATACGGGTATGCCCCGCGCCGGACGCGTCCAGCTCCCGGGGTCGGCGCGCCGCGCGCTCAGCCGAACACGCAGTCGTCGAACGTGTCGAGGTAGTCGTCGTCTGTCGCGGCGTACCGGTTGCGTCCGGCGAGGCACTGCGGGTCTGCGATCTCGTACGGCAGGTCGTAGTCCTCGATGTCGCCCGCCGTGACGTGGGCCTGGAAGCAGGGCGCGGCCTCCTCGACGAGCGCGACGAACTCGTCGTCGGGCAGCGCGTAGTAGTCGCCGCTCCACATCGAATCGGCCAGGCCGCAGTCCGGGAAGCGCAGGAAGAACGGCATCGCCGCCGGCTCGATGGCGCCGCTGTCGACGAGCTCCTGGAAGCACGACGCGGCTTCGGCCGGATCGTCGACCACGTAGCAGTCCTCGGCCGGATCGGGGGCGACGCTGTCGTCCGTCGGTTCCTCGACGACCGTGTCGTCGCCACCCGGCAGCTCGAAGTCGTCGAGCTGGGGCAGGTCCTGTTCGACGTCGACCACGAGCTCGTCGAACACGTCGACGGCGTTCGTGATCTTGTCCTGGAGGGCTTCGATCTCGTCCCGGGAGAGCGAGCGGATGACGGCGAGGACGTTGTCCGACACCGTCGCCATCGGGCTCAGGTACCACTCGCCGTCGACCCGGGAGACGACGATGCCGGGCGCCTCGTAGTCGGCGAACGTGTCCTCGATGGACGCGAGGAGGTCCTCGACGGGCTGCGGGTCCTCGAAGATGTCGCCGAGGTCGGGCGTCTCGCCGAGCACGTCGCACGAGTCGATCGACTCGCCGTCGGCCTCGGCGACGAGGCAGCCGTCGTGGAACGACGCGGTCGCCGTCTCGCCCTCGGCGGACACCGTGACCGTGAAGCCCTCGACGAACACCGACCGACGATCACCGTCGCCTTCGACGCGGTACTCGCGATCGCTGATCGAGTAGTCGAGGTCGGACACGTCGCCGACGGCCTCGTCGATGGCGGCCTGGGCGTCGTCGAGGAACAGCGGGGCGTAGCGCTGCAGCGCCTGCAGCTCGTTCGGGTCGAGCGCGGCGATGATCGGTTCGAGATCGCCGGCCTCGACGCCGTCCAGGATGGCGTCGATGGCGCCCTCTGGCTCGTCGCCACCGTGCGGCGTCACCCCTTCGGCAGGGATGTCGGGGCTGCCCGCGCTCTTCCGCATCGCCTCGGCCGCGGTGTAGAAGAGGCTCAGGTACCACCGCCCGCCCGCCTCGACCGTGGTGATCTCGAACTCGGCGGGATCGGGCGCCTCGGCATCCTCCTGGATCTCGGAGAAGTCGGTGTCGGTGGCGTCACGGATCCAATCGCCGATCGGCAGCTGCTCGCCGTCCACCGACCCGGCGACCGCCGCGCCGATGCGCACGTTGACGATGTCCTCGACGTTCGTCGGGACGGCCGCGACCGAGCGGTCGGTCACGACGAGGTCGATGCCGTCGATCTTCGAGAGGCTCGCGCCGTCGCTCAGCACCTCGAGCCGGCGCAGCTCGTCGACCAGGTCGACGGCCGGATCTCGGAGCGTCGTGCGCTCGCCGGGCAGCAGGAGGTCGGCCATCGCCAGGACGTCCTCGTCGTCGATCGCGTCGAGCAGCGCCATGCCGGCATCCTCGGGGGACGCCGCGCCGCCGCTCGACGAGTCGGCACTGATCCGGGTGACGGCGAACGTCCCGGCAGCGATGATCGCCACCGCACCGACCCCGGCGGCGATGACCTTCCCGCGCGACCGGCTACGGGGTGGCGCCGGTTCGGGCGTCACCTGGGGGACGGGCGCGGTCGGCGGTCCGAAGCCGCCCGGGGTGGGGGGTTGCCAACTGACGCCGCCGTCACTCACGTCTCGTCCTCCGTCTGCCGTGAGGCGGGGAGCCTACTGACGGCCTGTTCCGATGACCCCGGGCACGCCGAGCGGGACCTGTCCCCATCGAGTCGGGGCGGTCGTACCCTGTCAGACGTGCGCGTCGCCATCACCGGTTCCCATGGTCTCATCGGCACTGCGCTGCGGTCCCGGCTGCGGGCTGGCGGCCACGAGGTGGTGCCCGTCGTACGCGGCGCTCCGACCGCCGGCGAGATCGGGTGGGACCCCGCCGCCGGCCGTCTCGACCCGGGCGACCTGAAGGGTGTCGACGCCGTCGTCAACCTGGCCGGCGCGGGCATCGGCGACAAGCGCTGGACGGACGACTACAAGCGGGTCGTGCTGGACAGCCGGACGATGAGCACCACGCTCCTCGCCGGTGCGCTCGCTTCCGCCGACGACGGACCGCGGGTGCTGTTGTCCGGGTCGGCCGTCGGGTTCTACGGCGACCGCGGCGACGAGCAGCTCGACGAGCGCTCGGGTCGGGGCCGCGGCTTCCTCAGCGATGTCGCAGCGGCGTGGGAGGCCACCACCGCGGACGCCGAGGCCGCCGGTGTCCGCACCGTGCACCTGCGAACCGGCATCGTGCTGGCGCCGAAGGGCGGCGCGTTGGGCAAGATGCTGCCGCTGTTCAAGCTCGGCCTCGGCGGGCGCTTCGGCTCGGGGCAGCAGTGGATGAGCTGGATCAGCCTGGCCGACGAGGTCGGGGCGATCGTCCACCTGCTGGACAGCGACGTCACCGGTCCGGTCAACCTCGCCGCGCCGTCACCCGTGCGCAACGCCGAGCTCGCCGACACGATCGGCCGGGTGCTGCACCGGCCGACGGTCATTCCCGTTCCGGCGTTCGGGCCGAAGTTGCTGCTCGGGGACGAGCGGGCGGGCGAACTCCTGCTCGAGGGGCAGCGCGTGCACCCCGGTGTGCTCGCCGCCGACGGCTTCACGTTCGCCCACCCGACGCTCGAGCGCGCGCTGCGCGCCATCCTCGGCCGCTGACGTCAGGCCCGGTGCGTCGTCACGACGACGCCGTCGCCACGCCTCTCCAACGGGCGACCTCGGCCGTGAGGTCGAGTGGGTCGAGACGGGCGTGGTCGGCGGCTGCGCCCCAGTGCTCCCGTGGGACCTGCCACATGACCTCGAACTCGATCCCGTCGGGATCCTTGGCGTAGAGGCTCTTCGACACGCCGTGGTCGGTGGCACCGACGAGGGCGTCGCGCTCGCCGAGTGCTCGCGCCGCGTCGGCGAGGTCGTCGATCGTGGCCACCTGCCAGGCCAAGTGGTAGAGGCCCGGAGCGTGCGGCGCCGGCGACGGCCGGTCGCCGACCGAGAACAGGCCGAGGTCGTGGTGGTTGGCCGACCCGCCAGCGCGCAGGAACACGGCGCGCCCGGCGGCATCGGCCTCGACCACCTCGAACCCGAGGGCCTCGACGTAGAACGGGGCACTGGCCCGTGCGTCACGTACCCACAGGACCGCGTGGTTGAGGCGCGTCACGTTCACGGCGAGGTCTCCTCTCGATCGTCCCGGTCAGGCCTTGAGGGCGGCTTCGACGTCGATCTCGATCGTCACCTTGTCACCGACCATCACACCGCCCGTCTCCAGCACCGCGTTGTACTCGAGGCCCCAGTCCTTGCGGCTGATCGTCGCCGTGGCCTCGAAGCCGGCCTTGGTGTTGCCCCATGGGTCCTTCTGCAGGCCGCCGACCTCGAGGTCGAACGTCACCGGCTTGGTGATGCCGCGGATCGTCAGGTCACCGGCCAGCCGGTAGTTCCCGTCGGATCCGGACAGACCGGTCGACGTGAACGTCATCGTCGGGTGGTTCTCGACGTCGAAGAAGTCGTTGGTGCGCAGGTGCTGGTCGCGGTTCTCGTCGCGGGTGTCCACCGACGCCATCTGCACGACGGCCGAGACGGTCGACTGCAGCGGGTCCTCGGCGGTCACGATGTCAGCGGTGAAGTCCGTGAACTGCCCACGGACCTTCGAGACCATCAGGTGGCGGACCGTGAAGCCGACGCTGCTGTGGGCGACGTCGATCTCCCAGGTACCGGCGGGGAGGCCTGTGCTGGCGGAGAGGGCGGTGGAGCTGTCGGACATGTGGGGTTCCTTTCCCGAACGTTGCGAGCACAACTGTATCGCCGATTACTTTCGATCGCAACTATTGCGTGAGATGTGAGGTTATGCTGGTCATCGTGAGTGCGACGACGGCATCGACCGCCTTGATGACCGGTGCTGGCCCCCCGGTCCCCTGGCTCGACGACGAGGAGATGGCGGCGTGGCGGGCGTACGCGGCGACCGTGTTCGAGCTGAACGCCGCGCTGGAGAGCGATCTCGCCCCGCACGGACTGACGCTCGGCGACTACCAGGTGCTGGTGTACCTGTCGGAGGCCGAGGACCGTGCCATGCGGATGTGCGACCTGGCCGTCAACCTGCAGCTGTCACCGAGCGGACTGACCCGGCGGCTCGACGGGCTGGTCCGCGCCGGGCTGGTGGACCGCCAACCATCGGTCCAGGACCGACGAGTGATGCTCGCTGTCCTCAACGACCGCGGCCTCGAGTACCTCGAAGAGGTCGCCCCGACCCACGTCCGCAGCGTGCGCGAGCGGGTGATCGGTCGCATCGACCGCGACGATCTGGCGACGGTGGCCCGGGTGTTCACGGCGATCCACGAGGCGCTGCGCGCCAGCTGCCCGAAGGCCGGATGACGACGCTCCCCCGTGGGTTCGGCGCCCACGTCGCCAACGTCGGCGTCAAGGACGACACCGACGACTTCGTCGTGGTGGCGGCTGCGGTTCCAGTCGCCGCCGCGGGCGTGTTCACCCGCAGCACGTTCGTCGGCCCGAGCGTCTCCATCAGCCGCGAGCACCTCGCCGACGGGCAGGCCCAGGCCATGGTGGTCGTGTCGAAGAACGCCAACGTCGCCAACGGGCCGGCCGGCCGGGCCGACGCCGAGGCGCTCGTCGCCGCCGTCGCCGGTCGGCTCGGGTGCTCGCCGGCCGACGTGCTGCTCGCCTCGACCGGCGTGATCGGGCGGCGCTACCCCATCGACCGGATCCTGGCCGGCGTGTCCGGGATGCCGGCCCGACCCAGCGGTCGCGACGCGGCACCGGCCGCGACCGGGATCATGACGACCGACACGGTCGCCAAGATCGCCGAAGCCACCGTCGGCGCCGGGCCGGCCCGCGTCGTGGGCTTCGCCAAGGGCGTGGGGATGATCGAGCCCGACATGGCCACGATGATCGCCGTGCTCCTGACCGACGCGGCGGTGGATCCGGGGGTGCTCGACGCCTCGTTCCGACGGGTGGTCGCCCGCACCTTCAACTGCGTCAGCGTCGACACCGACACGTCGACGAGCGACACGGCCGTCGTGCTGGCCAGTGGTGAGGCCGGACCCGTCGACGCCGACGACCTGGAGGTCGCGCTCGGCGTCGTCGCCGAGTCGTTGACGAAGCAGATCGCCCGCGACGGCGAGGGCGCCGAGACGCTGATCGAGGTGACCGTCGACGCCGCCCGCGATGCCGCGCAGGCCAAGCGGGTGGCCAAGGCGATCGTCAACTCGCCGCTCGTGAAGACGGCGGTGCACGGCGCCGACCCGAACTGGGGGCGCGTCGCGATGGCGATCGGCAAGTGCCAGGACGACACCGACATCGTCCAGGAACGCGTCGTCATCCGCTTCGGCGACCGCGAGGTGTACCCGTCGCTCGTCGACGACGCCGAGCTGGCCGAGCTGTCGGACTACCTCGGCGGTGACGACGTGCTGATCCACGTCTCGCTCGGCACGGGCCCGGCCACCGCCACCGTCTGGGGCTGCGACCTCACCGCCGGCTACATCCGCATCAACGCCGACTACACGACGTAACCCGCCGCATCAACGCCGACTACACGACGTAACCCGCCGCGTCATCGCAGCGCATCTGGGCGCGGACAGTCTCACGGCCCCATCTGGGCGCGGGCAGTCCCGAATTCGAGACTCAGCGCGCCCAATTCCGTTCTGGCCGTCTCGCGACCCCCAGGGAGGGCATGGAGACACTCTCGGAATGGGCGACCGGCCACCACGGACTGGTCACGAGGCACGAGGCCGCGAAGCGCGGCATGAGCAAAGCGACCTGGTTCCGGGCGCTCGGCGACGGTCGTCTGGAGGCGGTCGCCCCCGGCGTCGCCCGCCTGCCCGGCACGGCCCGCACACGATCGCAGCAGATCGCCGCCGCGGTGCTCGCGGCGCCCGGTTCTCTGGCATCGCACCGGTCGGCCGCCCACCTCTGGGGCATCGCGCGTCCCGACGACGACCCGGTGGAGATCATCGTCCCGACGCGCACGAGGAGCCCCGAGCTCGACGACGTCATCGTCCACCGACCGCGGGACATGCGCGACCTCGAGCCCGTGCTCAAGGACGGCATCAGGACGACGAACGTCCTCCGGCTGCTCTGTGACCTGGGGGCCGTGGACCCGGCGGCGGTCCCGAGCGCCGTCGGCCATGTCATCACCGCCCGGCTCGCGTCACCGGTCGCCTTGCGCACGGCCATCGATCGTCACGCCCGGCGGGGTCGCCACGGCGTGCCGGCCTTCCGCGACGCCCTCGACGAGTGGCTGATCGACGGCCGGCCCGTCGACAGCGTGCTGGAGACGGCGATGGCCCGGCTGTTCGAGCGGTACCGGCTGCCGCCGTTCGAGTTCCACCCGCGCATCGCCGGGATGGTCGTCGACTTCCGGATCGTCGGCACGCCGATCGTGCTCGAGTGCGACGGGTGGGAGTACCACGCCAAGACACGCGCCCAACAGGAGACCGACGCGCTCCGGGACAGCCGCCTCGCCGAGGACGGCCACGTGTGCGTCCGGTTCACCTACCACCAGGTGGTGCGCCGGCCGGCCG
>JBEVOM010000248.1:0-3849 GCA_040507575.1 Ilumatobacteraceae bacterium | reverse complement strand
CGATCTCGCCAACACGTCCACCAGCCGCGCGGAGCCAGGCGATCTCCTCTCGTTCAACGAACGACAGACGCAGTCCACTGGGTTCCAACGTCGCGGGCATCACCCCGCCAGCCTGACGGAACCATCGCCATCCCGTGCGCGACGACACCCCAACCGCCCCGGCCGCTTCGGGCACACCGACACCAGCCCGAACCCCCCTCCAGAACCGGCGCCGCACCTCTCCCGGCAACCTCGGACGACCCCTCATCACACACCTCCATCACGAAGGTGTTGCGATGACCAGTAGAACCCGCCGTCGCACGTGCGACCAATATCCGGACTCGAACGAGATCGCCGAGAACGCCGAGATCGCCGAGCTAGGACGGCAGGACGACGAGGTCGTCGCGGTGGATGACCTCGTGGCTCATCCCGACCGGGAGGTCCGACGTGTGGCGCCCGGCGACGCGCCGCAGTTGGGCGGCCTCGACGAACACCATCCCCCTGGCGAACGGCACGCCGTCGCTCCCGACGACGTCGACCGTGTCGCCCTCGCCGAAGCGTCCGTCGATGCCGACGACGCCCGCCGGCAGCAGGCTGGTCTGGCGTTCGACGAGGGCCCGCCGGGCGCCGTCGTCGACGGTGACCGACCCGGCGACGCGGGCGGCGAACGCGATCCACAGCTTGCGAGCAGCCAGCTTGCGACGGTGGGCCTCGAAGCTCGTGCCGACCGGCTCGTCGGCGACTGCGCCGGCCAGCACGCCGGCGCGGGCGGCGTTGGCGATGACCGTCCGGACGCCCGACCACGACGCGATGCGTGCCGCCTCCAGCTTGCTGGCCATGCCACCGCTCCCACGCCCGCTGCCGCCCCGCCCGGCGCTGATCGACAGCATGGGGTCGTCGACCCTCACCCTGGTCACGAGCTGGGCGTCGTCATGCACCCGGGGGTCGGCCGTGTACAGCCCGTCGAGGTCGGTGAGCAGCACCAGCACGGCAGCGCCGACGTTGTGGGCGACGAGAGCGGCCAGGCGGTCGTTGTCGCCGTAGCGCGACTCGTCGCGGGCGATGGCGTCGTTCTCGTTGATGATCGGGATGGTCCCGAGCTCCAGCAGGCGGCTCAGCGTGCGGCGCGCGTGGAGGTACTGGCGGCGGTCGACGAAGTCGTGGGGCACGAGCAGGGCCTGGGCCGGGACGAGACCGTGGCGGCCGAGCGCGGCGTCCCAGCTGCGCATCAGACGGGGCTGGCCGGCCGCCGACAGCGCTTGCAACGTCGCCACGTCGCTCGGTCGCTCGGTCAACCCGAGTGCGGCCACGCCCGCGGCGACGGCCCCCGACGACACGACGATCACCTCGCCGCCGTCGGCCCTGAGGCCGGCGATCTCGTCGGCCAGCTTGGTGATGGCGGCGTCGTCGACCGTGCCGTGTTCGTCGGTCAGCGACGACGTGCCGATCTTCACGACGACGCGCACGTCGGTCACTCGCGGTACTCGAAGCTGAAGCCGCCGATCCAGACGACGTCGCCGTCGGCAGCACCGGCCCGGGCCAGCAGCTTGTTCACGCCGAGCCGCTCGAGGCGATAGCTGATGTACGACATGGCGTCGGTCGATGTGACGTCGTTGAGCGCGACGACGCGCTCGACGTCGCGCCCGCTGATGCGGAACTCGTTGTCGCCCATGCGGTCGACGGCGGCGCCGACCGGCTCGGGTCGCAGCAGCACCACGCCCTCCGTGTACGGCGTGGCGGCCCGGGCCTCGTGGACGAGGCGGGCCATCGCGCCGACGAGCGGGCCGAGGCCGTCCCGCGTCACGGCCGAGATGACGAACCGGGTCTCCCCGTCGGGCGTGAACCCGAGCTCGTCGGGGTCGATCGTGCCGGTGATGTCGGCCTTGGTCCCGACGACGAGGCGGGGTCGCTCGAGCAGCTCGGGCCGGTAGTCGCCGAGCTCGGCGAGCAGGATGCGCTCCTGGTCGGCCGGCGACGTGCCGTCGAGCGCAGCGAGGTCGACGAGCAGGCACATCACCCGGGCCCGCTCGACGTGGCGGAGGAACTGGTGGCCGAGGCCCTTGCCGTCGCTCGCCCCCTCGATGAGGCCGGGGATGTCGGCGACCACGAACTCGGTCGCGTCGTCGAGCCGCACGACGCCGAGGTTCGGGACGAGGGTCGTGAACGGGTAGTCGGCGATCTTCGGCTTGGCGGCCGAGATCGTGGAGATGAGCGTGCTCTTGCCGACGTTCGGGAAGCCGACGAGCGCGACGTCGGCCATCAGCTGCAGCTCGAGCTTCAGCCAGCGTTCCTCGCCGTGCTCGCCCTGCTCCGCGAAGCTCGGCGCCCGGCGGCGGTTGTTGAGGAACTTGGCGTTGCCGCGTCCGCCTCGCCCGCCGGCCGCGGCCAGCCAGCGGTCGCCGTGGTGCAGCAGCTCGGCCAGCACCTCGCCGGTGTACAGGTCGGAGACGACCGTGCCTTCGGGGACGGCGATCTCCAGCGTCTCGCCGCGCCGGCCGTGGAGGTCCTTGCCCTTGCCGTGCACCCCGTTGCCGGCGCGACGGTGCGGGTGATCGCGGAACGCCAGCAGCGATGCGACGTTGTGATCGGCGACCAGCCAGATGTCGCCCCCTTTGCCGCCGTCGCCGCCGTTCGGGCCGCCGAACGCGACAGGGCCCTCGCGTCGGAACGCCACACAGCCCGCACCACCGTCGCCGCCACGCACGTTGAGCTGGCATTCGTCGACGAACTGGGACATCCCCCAGAGCGTACGGGACGTACCGCGCGACGAGCCGGGCCCGACGGCACGGTGCGGTGCCCGATCGCTGGATCGACCGGAGCGTCGGCTGTGACACCCGGTTCGTATCGTTGGGGACGTGAGTGACGGGTCGATGCAGGATCGAGCAGACCGCTGGGCCTCGACGATGCGCGGGGTCGAGGCCCCCGACCGTGCCGTGGCCGGCATCCGACTGGCCCATGCCGACTCCCACGCCGCGGCGGCCGGCCCGGTCGGACGGGTCGATCGCCAGGCGCTCGAGCACGAGGTCCTCGCCGACGCCGCCACCCGGGCGGTCGGCGCCGGGCGGCGGGCCCGCCCCGAGGAGCCCGACGAGTGGCGCACCTGCTTCGAGCGCGACCGCGACCGCATCCTGCACGCCCCGGCGTTCCGCCGCTTGGCCGGCAAGACACAGGTCTTCGTGTTCCCCGACGACCACCAGCGCACCAGGCTCACGCACGCCCTCGAGGTCGCCCAGGTCGCTTCGTCGGTGGCCCGGGCGCTCGGGTTGAACGTCGCGCTCACCGAGGCGATCGCGCTCGGCCACGACTGCGGTCACGGCCCCGGCGGCCACGCCAGCGAGGATGCCCTGTCGCCCTACGTCCCCGGTGGCTACGACCACGCCGTGTGGGGCGCCGACGTGACGCTGGCCCCGCTCAACCTCTGCGCCGAGACGCTCGACGGCATCCGCAACCACTCGTGGAGCCGACCGGCACCGTCGACGCCGGAGGGCGAGGTCGTGTCGTGGGCCGACCGCATCGCCTACGTGTGCCACGACTTCGAGGACGCCGTGGCGGCCGGCATCGTCGCCGCCGACATGTTGCCGGACGTCGTCGCCGAGCGCTGCGGCCCGACCCGCTCCCGGCAGCTCGGCGCGTTCATCACGGCGATGGTGCAGGCGACGGCCGACACCGGTCGCATCGGGATGACCGAACAGGCGGCGGATGCGCTCGCCTCGTTCCGCCGCTTCAACTACGACCGCGTCTACCTGCGCCCGGCCAGCCGGGCCCAGGCCGACGCGGTGATCGCACTGCTCCGGGCCCTCGTCGAGCACTACGGCGACCGCCCGCACCTGCTGGCCGCGCCGCCCCGGGCGGCCGTCGGATCGGACGAGG
>JBEVOM010000245.1:0-36889 GCA_040507575.1 Ilumatobacteraceae bacterium | reverse complement strand
AACAGCGTCAGAATCGCCTGCCGCGCGCGCCGGCTACTCGCGCTGCTCAGCCGCCGCCAGCTGCTGGGTGACGTTGTACATGTACGTCAGGTAGCCGACCGTGATCCGGCTGCCGCCGGTGATCTGGATCGTCTCGCCGGTGATCCAACCCGCCTCGTCGGAGGCGAGGAACACGGCTGCGGCCCCGATGTCGTCCACCGTTCCCAGGCGGCGCAACGGGATCTGCTCGATCTGCCGGCGACGTCGGGAGTCACGGTTCATCGAGCCCGAGCCGCTCGCCATCGACTCCGGGGTCGGCACGAGCCCCGGCGCGATCGCGTTCACCCGGATCCCGTGGTGTCCCCATTCGACGGCCATGGTCGCGGTCAGGTTCTCGATGCCGGCCTTCGCCGCGCCGTACTGGCCGGTGTTCGGGTTGGGCTGCGATCCGCTGCGCGACGAGATGTTGACGATCGACCCACCGCGGTCGAGCATCGTCCGGGCGGCGGCCTGACAGGCGAAGAACGTCCACTTCAGGTTCAAGTCGACGACCGCATCCCAGCGCGGTGGCGTGAGGTCGATGAGCGGACCGACATCGCTCGCGTTGGCGCTGCCGGCGTTGTTGACCCAGCAGTCGATGACTCCGCTCACCTCCAACGCCTTCGACACCAGCGCGTCGATGTCAGCTGGCTCCGTGAGGTCGGTGACGACCGGGACGGCCTGGACGCCGATGCCGCGCGCCTCCTCGGCGCTCTCCTCCAGCGTGGCCGGCGTCCGTCCGGCAACGACGACGTTGGCGCCCGCCGTGGCCATCGCCCGGACGATGCCCCGTCCGATTCCCCTACCACCGCCGGTGACGACGACGGTGCGTCCATCGAGCTCGAACATGTCAGGGCGCCACCTTCGAGATCACGTCGAGGCCGTATGCCGCGATCATGTCGAGCGCCGCCGCCACGTCGTCGTGAGGCGGGTTGATCACGGTCCACGTCACGCCGACGGCGCTCAACCGGCCGAGCAGATCGATGTGCTCGGCGACCTCGGTCGGGGCCGGTGGCTGACGCCCGTGCGGCCCGTTCAACTGCACGTCGAACGAGTCGTCGCGGCCGGCCTCGTCGCGCAGCGCCCGGATCTCAGCGATCGCGGCGGCGACGTCGTCGACCGTCTCCAGCGTCGCGGTCCTGGTCGTCGCCGCCATCCGCGCGTCGTACATGTTGGGGCTCCAACCGTCGACGAGCGTGGCGACGCGGCGGCGGGTGAGCTTGCTGTTCCCGCCGAGCCAGATCGGCGGGCCGGGCTGCTGGACCGGGCGCGGTCGGGCGGTCACGCCGCGGGCCTGGAACCCGGCGCCGGCCACCTCCAGCGCGTCGGTGCTCCACACCCCCCGCATGGTGGTGATCGACTCCTCGAGCAGGGCGTTGCGCTCGTCGAAGTCGACGCCGAGTGCCGAGAACTCCGAGCGCAGGTACCCGGTGCCACCGATCACGGTCATCCGGCCGCTCGACAACACGTCGACGCTGGCCACGGACTTCGCGATCAGGAACGGCTGGTGGTACGGCAGCACGAGCAGGAACGGCATCAGCCGCAGCCGCTCGGTGACGGCCGCGCAGTACGTGAGCGCGATGAGCGGGTCGAACGCCTCGTGCCCGCCCGCCTTCAGCCACTTGTCCGATGGCGCCGGGTGCTCGGTGAACGCGATGCCGTGGAACCCGGCTGCCTCCGCCGCTCGGGCGACGTCGAGGATCGTCGACGGATCGAGGAATCCGGGCGCGGGCGGATGCGGCATCGGGTATTGCAGGGTGAACTTCACCGGGTCGTCCTCTCGAGCTGCAAGTGGCGCTCGGCCGGCCCCTCCGGCTGGCGCGACCAGCACCAGGCGTGGAAACCTATAGACGAATTAGCGCATTCTGCAAGCGGGGGACGGCGGCGTCGGCCTCCGGAAGGGGGTCCATCGTGGAACTGTGGGAGCTCGCCGCACGCGAGCAGATCCGTGTGACACTTGCCAGGTACAACCACAACGGTGATCGTGGGCGGGTGACCCAGCTCGCCGAGCAGTTCGCTCCCGACGGCGTGCTGGAGATCAGCGGCGGTCCGACGTACGAAGGTCGCGAGGCGATCGAAGCGGGCCTCGGTGGCGGCGTCAAGGAGCGCATCGCCGGCGCCGGCGACGGCCCGAAGCCGATCGTCCGTCACCACGTCTCGAGCGTGCTGATCGAGGACGTCACGCCCGAGGAAGCGCACGCGGCGTCGTACTTCGCCGTCATGTCGCGCGACGGCCTCGACCATTGGGGGCGCTACCGCGACACGTTGAAGGTCGTCGACGGCGAGTGGAAGATCGCCCACCGCTACGTGCGCGTCGATGCCCGCGTGGAGGGCTCGTGGGCGCCGGCACCAAGTTGAAGGGGCGCTGATGGATGTCACCGACAAGGTCGCGTTCGTCGTCGGCGGCGCGTCGGGAATGGCCCGGGCCACGGCCGAGGGTCTGCACGCCAAGGGCGCGCACGTCGCGATCATCGACCGGCCCGAGTCGGCCGGGGCCGAGGTCGCCGAGGCGCTGGGCGGGACGTTCCACCCGGTCGACGTCACCGACCACGTCGCCGCCGAGGCCGCGTTGGCCGCCGCCTTCGAGGCCCACGGGTCGCTGAGCGTCGCGGTGAACACGGCCGGCGGAGGGCGGGCCGGTCGGACGTTGTCGAAGGACGGCCCGATGGCGCTGGAGGACTTCCAGTACGTCGTCGACCTGAACCTGATCGCCACGTTCAACCTGAACCGGTTGCAGGCCTGGTACATGAGCGGCAACGAGCCGAACGAAGACGGCGAGCGGGGCGTCATCATCAACACGGCGTCGATCGCCGCGTTCGAGGGCCAGATCGGCCAGGTGTCGTACTCGGCGGCGAAGGCCGGGATCGCCGGCATGAGCCTGACCATGGCGCGGGATCTCGGCACGCTCGGCATCCGGGTCAACGCGATCGCGCCGAGCCTGTTCGCCACCGGCTCGACGGCCCGCCTGACCGACGACAAGACTGCCCGGCTGACGGAGGACAACGCGTTCCCCCGCCGCATGGGCAAGCCGGACGAGTACGCCCGTCTGGCGCTGGCGATCGTCGACAACCCGATGCTCAACGGCGGCACGATCAGGCTGGACGCCGGCCAGCGGTTCGCGCCGCGCTGAGCGACCACACGAGCGAAACGGAGGCAGACAGATGCGCGGACTGGACAAGGGTGAGAAGCCCGGCCTGGTGATGATGGAGTGCCAGGTCGAGATGATCGGTGAGGAGGCAGCCGCTCGGGGACATGGTCTCGCCGTGCACGCCCAGGAGCGTCACATGCCCGACCGGGTGGCCGAGCTCGTCGCGGCGTTCCGGGCCGGTGGGTTGCCGGTCATCCACTGCCTGTTCCTCCCCCGCAAGGACATGCTCGGCACGGCGATCAACTCGCCGCTGTTCGGCGGCCGGTGGAAGAAGCGGTCGTTGGAGCCGGACGGATCGCCGGACGACAACCCGGTGCACCCGAAGCTGGCTCCGGTCCGCGAGGACTTCGTGCTGACCCGACACCACGGGCTCGAGGCGTTCCACGACACCGAGCTCGACTCGCTGCTGCGCATCCAGGACGTCGACACGGTCGTGCTGTGCGGCGTGTCGACGAACATCGGCGTGCCAGGCACCGCACTCGGCGGTCTCAACCGGGGCTACCAGGTCGTCGTCCCCGAGGACGGCACGGCGGGGGCGTGGCCGGAGGCCCACGAGTTCCAGATCACGCACACGTTGCCGCTCCTGGCCACGGTCACGACCGTCGCCGACATCATCGACTGCCTCGCCAAGCGCGACGCGTGAGGGCCGCTCGCCTGGAGCGCTACGGCGGACCCGACGTCGTCGGGGTCGTCGAGGTCGACGACCCCGAGCCCGGCCCCGGAGAGATCGTGGTCGACATCGCCGCCGCCGGCGTGAACTTCCCCGACCTGCTCATCATGGACAACCGCTACCAGGTGTCGGCGCCCCTGCCGTTCACGCCGGGCAGCGAGTTCGCCGGGACCGTCAGCGCGATCGGCGACGGCGTCGAACGGCGCGCCGTCGGCGAGCGCGTCGTCGGCGCCCAGTTCGTCGGGGCGTTCGCCGAGAAGATCGTGGTGGCGGCAACCGCGGTCAGTCCGACGCCGGATGGGATGAGCAGCGTCGACGCCGCCGCGTTCCGCGTCACCTACCGCACCGCGGTCAGCTCGCTGTCGAGCATCGCCGGCACGGAGCCCGGGGAGTGGGTCGCCGTGCTCGGCTCGTCGGGCGGCGTGGGCACGGCCACGATCGACGTCGCCAAGCGGCTGGGCGCGCACGTCGTCGCGGTCGCCCGGGGCACCGCGAAGACGGCGATCTGCTCGGCGCGGGGCGCCGACGCCGTCATCGACGCGACGACCGAGGACGTCAAGGCCCGAATCAAGGAGATCACCGATGGTGGCGCCGACGTCGTCATCGACCCGATCGGCGGCCCGCTCGCCGAGGAGGCGCTGCGGGCCATGCGCTGGGGCGGCCGCTTCGTCACCGTCGGCTACGCCGTCGGCGAGATCCCCCGCATCCCGCTGAACCTGGTCCTGCTCAAGGGTGTCACGATCAAGGGGTGCGAGCTGCGCACGTACTCGGACCACGCGCCCGAGGCCGCCCGGGCCGACGAACGGCTGCTCGCCAGCCTCGTGGCCGGAGGCATGCGACCACTAGTCTCGGCCGTCCACCCGCTCGACGACATCCGTGCCGCGTTGCGGACCGTGGCCGAGCACCGGGTGACCGGCAAGATCGTTCTCGCCGTGCGGCCGGACGAGTGACCGACCGCGACCAGGGAGGAGCGCAGAGATGAGCGACCACGTGCTCGATGTCGAGCGGCACGGCCACGTCGAGGTCCTGCGCATCAACCGACCGCAGCGGCTCAACGCGATCAGCAGCCACGTGATCTTCGCCCTCACGGCCGAGGTCAAGCGGATCCGCCGTGACGACGGCGTGCGGGCGTTCATCATCACGGGCGCACCGCGCGCCGACGGGAGACCGTGCTTCAGCGCCGGGGACGACCTCCAGGAGGCCACCGCAGGCGGTCTGCCGAAGGGCAACCCGGGCGGCACGTTGATCAAGCTGATCGACGAGTGCATGAAGCCGTCGATCGCCGTCGTCGACGGCGTGTGCACCACCGGCGCGATCGAGCTGGCGTTGGCCTGTGACCTGCGCGTCGTCGCCGACACAGCCCAGATCAGCGACTGGCACCTGGCCCGGCTCGGCTCGGGCCTCGGCGGGTGGGGCGCCAGCACCCGCTTGTCGCGCCTCGTCGGCGTCGCCCAGGCCAAGGACGTCATCCTCACCGGCAAGGTCATCGACGGCGCCGAGGCGCTGCGCATCGGCTTCGCGCAGCGGATGGTGCCGTCGGCCGACCTGTGGGCCGAGGCGATGAGCATGGCCGACGCAATCGCCAAGATGGACCCGGCCGGTGTGCACATCACGATGGCCCACCTCAGCCGCGTCGAGGACCTCTCCAAGGAGGAGGCGTTGACGTTCGCCACGCAGTTGCGCGAGTGGTTCACGCCGAACACGACGTTCGAAGACCGCGCGGCCGGCGTGCTGGACGCCAACCGTGGCGTGCAACCACAGTGACGATCGCCGCGATGGTGGGCGTCAACCGCTTCATCAATACATTCATCGACCATTCGGATCTGGCCCGACTGACTGAAGGTAGGTAGGCGTGGAGTACGAGCTGGGAGACGACGAACAAGCGTTCCAGGAGACGACCCGCAAGTTCCTCGAGGCCGAGTCGCCGCTGACCGAGGTCCGGCGCCTGAGCGAGACCGAGAGCGGTTTCGACCCGGCGTGGTGGCGCCACGGCGCCGAGCTCGGGTGGACCTCCCTCCTGGTGTCGGAGGAGGACGGCGGCGCAGGGCTCGGCACCGACGGGATCCGCTACCTCGCCCTCGTGGCCGAGGAGGTCGGCCGGCTCGTGTCCCCCGGTCCGCTGGCGCCGACGAACGTCGTCGCGGCGATGCTGTCGCGGTCGGGTTCCGACGAGCAACGCGGCGCGTGGCTCGAAGGCCTGGTCGCCGGCACGACGATCGGGGCGTGGGCGGTCGCGCCGTCGAAGAAGACCGGTGACCTCACGGCAACGGCTGCCGGCGACGGCGTCGTCCTGTCCGGCACGGCCCGCGCCGTCGAAGCGGCGGCCGAGGCCGACGTCCTCCTCGTCACCGCGCTCGGCGCCAGCGGCCCGGTCAACGTCGTGCTCCCGGCCGGGACCGGAGGCGTCACCGTCGAGCGCCAGGGCGGGCTCGACCTCGTGCGCCGATACGGCAACGTGACGTTCGCCGACGTGGAGGTCGGAGCCGAGGCGATCGTCGGTGCGGGATCGGCCGGCGAGGACGCCGACTTCGCCCTCGCCGTCGCGCTCGCCCTGCAGGCCGTCGAGAGCGCCGGGGCGGCCGACCGCGTCCTCGAGTTCACGCTGGAGTACATGAACGACCGCTACTCGTTCGGCCGGCCGCTCTCGTCGTACCAGGCGCTCAAGCACCGCTTCGCCGACATGAAGCTCTGGCTCGAGGCGTCCCACGCCACCGCCGACGCTGCCGTCCGCGAGCTCTCGGAGGGCACCGACGGACTGCACCTGGCCCGCGTGGCCAAGATCTACACCGGTGACTTCCTGCCCGAGCTGGTGCAGGACTGCGTCCAGATGCACGGGGGCATCGGGGTCACCTGGGAGCACGACATCCACCTGTACCTGCGACGCATCGCCAGCAACCGCTTCGTGCTCGGTGATCCGGCCGCCCATCGCGACGCCCTCGCCGCCAACCTGCTCGCCACCCTCTGAAGGAGCCGATCGTGGAAGATCTCGACGCCTACCGCTTGCGGGCTCGTGCCTGGCTCGCCGACAACATGCCCCGCATCGGGCCCGACTCGGCACCGTGGGAGCCGATGAACGTGGGCGAGGACGACGCCGCCCACGCCAAGGAGCTGCAGAAGATCCTCTACAGCGGCGGCTACACCGGCATCTGCTACCCGGCGGCGTACGGCGGCCAGGGCCTCGAGCCCGCATATCAGCGGGCGTTCACCGAGGAGTCGCTGGCCTACGAGATGCCGCTCCTGTACAACGTGCCGACGCTCAGCATCCTGGCCCCGACGATCCTCGAGTTCGGCACCGAGGAGCAGAAGCAGGAGTACCTCCGGCCGATCTTCGCCGGCGAGACGCTGTGGGTGCAGTTCCTCTCCGAGCCGTCAGGAGGATCGGACCTCGCCGGCGCGATCACGAGTGCCCGGCGCGATGGAGAGACCTACGTCCTGAACGGGTCGAAGATCTGGAGCTCGTACGCGTACTTCTCCGACTACGCCCTGTGCCTGGCCCGCACGAACTGGGAGGCCACCAAGCACCGCGGCCTGTCCATGTTCGTCGTCAAGATCCACCAGCCCGGCGTCACCGTCGAGCGGATCAAGCAGTCCAACGGGGGCGTCGAGTTCTGCCAGGAGTACTTCGACGACGTCTCGATCCCGGCCGCCAACCTCATCGGCACGGAGAACGACGGCTGGACCGTCGCCTCGCGCATGCTGTTCCACGAGCGCAGCGCGACCGGTGGGATGTCGCCGTACATCAGCGGCCGGGCCGGCGGCTCGACCGGTCACCCGCTCGTCGACCTCGTCGACCTGGTCCGCGGGACCGGACAGGAGGACGACGCCACCGCCCGCCAGCACCTCGCCACCGCACACGTGTACGACGTCGTCCAGGCCCAGCTGATCCGGCGGGTCACGGCCGGCATCCGGGTCAAGGCCCTCCCCGAACCGTCGGGATCACTGCTGCGGCTGATGAGCGGTGTGCGCCGCGTGCAGCGCACCAACGCCGGGTTCGAGATCGGCGGGCTCGGCGCGGTGTCGTGGCCGACCGACGATGAGGCCGATCTCGAGAGCTTCGGCGCCGAGTACGTGTTCCGCCAGGCAGCCTGCCTCGGCGGCGGCAGCACCGAGATGCAGCGGAACATCATCAGCGAACGGGTGCTCGGCATGCCGCGCGAGTACGCCGCCGACAAGGACCGCCCGTTCGGCGAGACCCGCCGCAACCCCAACCCCACTCGCTGAGCGTCCGTGCCGCGCCGCCCGCACGGGCGGCCGGCGAGCGGACCGGTCAGGCGGCGGTGAGCTCGTCGAGCAGCCGGGCGAACGCGCGGTCGTGGGGACGGGCGCCGATGAACGGGAACACGGCGATGGTCGTCACGTGGCCGGGCACGCCGTCGGGCTGGTCGTCGACGCAGACCACCGAGCGCTCGGTGGCCCGACCGACGACGTCGGGCAGGGCCCAGGTCCCGCTGGGCTGACGCACCTTGGTGTGGTACCCGGCCACGAGGTCGGCGATCCCGACCCGCTCGGCGACGCGGTTGGCGTAGTCGTCACCGCCGGCGCTCCAGATGCGGACCGTGATGCCCAACCCGAGCAGCGCCTCCAGCAGCTCCCGGGCATGGGGACGCAGGATCGTGCCACCCATCGAGTCGACGAGGCACCCGTCGAGGTCGAACAACCAGGTCGTGGCCGTGTCATCGGTCATGGGATCGTCGTTCGGTTCGTTGGTCGAGAGGGGCGTGCACCAGGATGTCCAGGTTCGAATCAGCTAACGTAATATAACATTGGCTCGGCAAATCTGCGCCGTCGGGCCGATGCCGCGCAGGCAGGTCACGAGGAGCCCGGGATGGCCGATACCCACGAGTCGCTGAAGGTCGACGCCGAGTTGGAGCGGGAGTTCCAGAAGGCGTTGGAGCACGAGCTCACCGACGAGGACATCGAGCGAGCCCATCTGATGCTGGGCGTCGAGGTGGCCAGTCCACTGCGCGAGCTGTACTCCGAGGCAACGCCCGACGCCATCCGCAACTGGGCCCAGGGCGTCGGTGACGACAACCCGCTGTACGTCGACGACGAATACGGGCGGGGCACGCGGTGGGGCGGCCAGATCGGCCATGGCACGATGATCGGCCACATCAAGACACCGATGCGCGGCGATCCCGTCCCCGACGAGATCAAACAGCGCACCAAGGGCATGTTCCGCGGCGTCCACGTCTTCGTGTCCGGCGGGCAGTGGGACTGGTTCCGCCCGATCCATCCCGGAGAACGCGTCTACTCGTTCCACGGCGAGGAGAGCATCGACGTCAAGCAGTCCGAGTTCGCCGGGCGCAGCGTGGTCCAGGTGCGCCGCGACGTCGCGCTCAACCAGCACGGCGAGGTCCTGGGCGTCTATCGCATCGTGCGCATCCTCACCGAGCGCAAGCAGTCCCGATCGCGCGGCAAGTACGCCGACATCGCGCCGGCCCACTACACCGACGAGGACTACGAGCGGATCGACGCGATCTACGAGGCCGAGCACCGTCAGGGCGCGCAGAAGCGGTGGTGGGAGGACGTCGAGGTCGGGGACGAGCTGGTTCCGATGGTGAAGGGTCCCCTGACCGTCACCGAGCTGATCGCGTTCCACGCCGGCGGCTACGGCTTCACGCCCTACGGTCTGCGGGCATCGCGACTCGGCTACGCGAACCGCAAGCGCATCGGTCCCTTCTACGTCAAGAACGAGAACGGTGTCTACGATGTGGCCCAGCGGCTGCACTGGGACAACCAGTGGGCCAAGGCGATCGGCAACCCGATGGCCTACGACTACGGGGTGTTGCGACAATCATGGTTCTTCCACCAGGTGTCGGACTGGGCCGGCGACGACGCCGTCATCGAGCGGCTCGAGGATTCGATCCGCAAGTTCAACTACATGGGTGACACGCAGTTCCTCACCGGCAAGGTGGCCGACAAGCGGGTCGAGGACGGTCGGCACGTCGTCGACCTCGAACTGCACATGGTCAACCAGCGCGACGTCGAGACGGCGTACGCCTCGGCCACCGTCGGACTGCCCTCCCACGAGGCCGGGCTCAGCGTCTATCCCGACGTGCCCGGCGACCTGCGTACGCTGACCACCCAGCTGTACGCCCGCCACAACGAGCTCGACGCCGAGCGCCGCCGGCGCTGACCGGCGCCACCGACTCTCCCGACAAGCCGCACGACGACACAGAACACGAAGAGGAACGACGATGACGAAGCTCGAGGACGACGTCCGCACCTGGTTGGACGAGAACTGGGACGAGTCGATCACCGTCCGGGAGTGGTGGCGCCGGCTCGCCGAGTCGGGTTACGCCAACCCGACGTGGCCGACCGGGCTCGGCGGCCTGGGCCTCGACACCCGCGCCGCTCGCGAGGTCAGCGAGGTCCTCGCCGAGCGCGAGGTCATCGGCGCACCGAAGGGCAACGGCCCGAACATGGGCGCCAACACCGTTCTCGAGCACGGGACACCGGAGCAGCACCGGCAGTGGGTCTGGCCGCTGGCCACCGGTGAGCACGCGTGGTGCCAGCTGTTCAGCGAGCCGGGCGCCGGGTCCGACCTCGCCGGTCTGCAATGCAAGGCGATCCGTGACGGCGACGAGTTCGTCGTCACCGGTCAGAAGGTCTGGAACTCGTCGGCCAACATCTCCGAGCTCGGCATGCTGCTGGCCCGCACCGACCCCGACGTGCCCAAGCACTCCGGGTTGTCCTGGATCATGATCGACATGGAGCAGCCGGGCATCCTGGTGCGACCACTCCGCCAGATGAACGGTGATGCCGAGTTCTGCGAGGTGTTCCTCGACGAGGCCCGGGCCAAGGTCGCCGACACGATCGGAGCCATCAACGACGGGTGGAAGGTCGCCCGGACCACACTCGCCTACGAGCGGTCGGCCGCCGCGTCCGGCACGTCCCGCAAGATCGTCCAGGTCAACGCCGGCAAGCTCGGTGGCAACCTCGACCGGATCGTCGGCGACGTCGTCGCCGAGGCCAAGCAACGGCGCACCAAGCGCCGGGGCGGCGACTTCGTCAACAGCGCACGGACGCTCATCGGGCTAGCCCAGGAGGCCGGCGTCAACACCGACCCGGTGCTGCGCGACCGCCTGGCCCGCTACTACATCCAGAGCGAGGTGTACCGGCTGACCAACCTGCGCAGCAGGACGCCGGCACTGCGGGCGCACACCGCGACGTTCGCGTCGATCGCCAAGCTCGGTCTCGGCGGACTGGCCCGCACGTCACGTGACCTCGGGATGTCGATCGTCGGGGCGAACGGCCTCGTCGTCGGTCCGGATGCGCCCGGACCTGGTGGCGGACGGGCGCAGTTCGCCGCGCTGTCGGCGCAGGGCGTCTCGATCGGCGGCGGCACCGACGAGATCCAGCGCAACGTGCTCGGCGAGCGCAGCCTCGGGCTCCCCCGCGAGCCATCCGTCGACACGGACGTGCCGTTCAAGGACCTCCGCGTCGGCACCCAGCGGGGCTGACGCGGGCGCCGCTCAGCCGGCGTCGCCGATGCCGTCCCCGTCGAAGAACGCCTTCACCCCGGGCTGGCTGATCTTCATCGACGGCGTGCGCGGCATCTCGTCGACCACCTTGATCGACACCGGCACCTGGTAGCGGGTGAGGTGCTCGTTGCACCACTGCTTGAGCTCCTCGCCCGTCGGTGTGGCGGCGCCCTCCTTGAGGGTCACGACCGCCACCGGCACGGCACCGAGCCGCCGGTCGGGCAGCCCGACGGCGGCCGCCTTGTCGACCGCGGGGTGGGCCTCGAGGACGTCGGTGATCACGACCGGCGGGATCTTGAACCCGCCGCGGTTGATCGCGTCGTCGGCGCGACCGTGGATGTACAGGAAGTTGTCGGCGTCCAACGAGGCCAGGTCATTCGTCGCCACCCACCCGTCGGCGCCGCCATTGGGCAGCTGGCCACCGCGCACCTGCAGCAGTCCGACCTCGCCCAGCGGGAGCGGCTCGCCGGTCTCCTGGTCGAGGACGCGCATCTCCACGCCGCGGAACACCCGGCCGGCCGAACCGGGCTTGCGATCGCCCCACTCCTTGCGGTCCTTCAGCGACCACCCGGCGACGGCGCCCGCGAACTCGGTGGCCCCGTACGTGGTCAGCACGGGGACGCCGAACCGGGCCTCGAACGCGGCCTGGCGCGCCGGCGGCAGCGGCGCCGTGCCCGACATCACGGCGAGCGCCGACGACAGCAGGTCGTCGGGCACGTCGGAGTCCAGCACCATCTGCATGGCCGTGGGGTTGAGCGAGGGCAGGCGGGGCCGGTGGTCGACGACCGCCTGGGCCCACTTCTGCACGTCGAACTTCTCGAGCAGGGCGATCTCGCGCCCTTCGACCACGTTGCCGATGGCGTAGTACATCCCGCCGATGTGGACCATCGAGGTCCACAGGATCGCCGCGCCCTTCTTCAGCTGCGGCGCCACGTCGAGCTCGGCGCCGTGCCCGGCCGCGTCGTACGCCGCGGTCAGCCTGTCGTAGGCCAGCGGCACCCGCTTGGGGCGTCCGGTCGTCCCGCTCGTCAGCATGAGCACGACGTTGCCGTCGTCCTCCTCCGGAGGCTGGTCGGCCACCTTGGTCCCGGCCTGGTCGGGTGCCCGACGCAGCGGGCCCTCGTCGCCGGCGACGATGCGCACGGCACCGATCTCCTCGGCCGCCTCGAACACGACCGGGCGGGCCCAGTCGGCGGCCGAGGCCACGATCACCCGAGGGCGCATCGTGCGGATGTCCTCGGCCAGGCCCTCGTCGCCGTGGAACGGGCTGAGCGTGACGATCGTGCGACCCCCGGCCACGGTGGCGATGAGCGCGGCGAGGTGCGGCGGCTGGTTGCGCAGCACGACGCCGATCGTGCGGGCGCTCTCGGCGCCGGCATCGGTCAACGCCGCCTCGAGACCCTGCCAGGCGTCCGTGTAGTACTGCCACGGGAACGTCGTGCCCTCGAACGCGATCGCCGGCGCGCTCGGATCGATGCTCAGCATGGTGCGCACGCGTTGGGACAGTGCGGGGAGGACTGACGGAGCGGACATGGTGGCGTCTCCTCGACACTCGCTGATCGCCGCACCGACCCACCGGCGTGGCTACAATCATATTACTAGGTGTGATGATGGACCGACGGATCGGACCGACCGGCCGGCGCCGTCACCATGTGTCGCGGGTGCGTTCCAGGAACGACACGATGGCGTCGTTGAACGCATCGTTGCGGTCGCCGGCGACCATGTGTCCGGCACCGGCGACATCGGCGAACTCGGCGTGCGGGACGAGCTCGCGGAACTTGGCGGCGCCCTCCTCGGACAGCAGGTCGCTCTGGCGGCCCCGTACGAGCAACGTCGGGATGGTGAGGGCCCGGGCCGCGGTCTCGAGCACCCCTCGACGGTCCTGGGCCTGCGCGGTGGCCCGCGTCTCGTCGTCGCTGCCCATGCGGCCGAGCACGAACGCCGGGTCCCAGTGCCAGTACCAGCGGCCGTCGTCGTGGAGGCGCACGTTCTTCTTCAGGCCCTCCAGATTAGTGGGTCGCGGCCGGTGCGGGTTGTAGGTCTGGATGGCGTCGGCCACGTCGTCGAGCGTGGCGAAGCCGTCTTCGACGTGCTGGCGCATGAAGTCGCCGATCCGCTGGGCACCGGCCTGCTCGATGTGCGGCGCGACGTCGACGAGCACGAGGCCCCGGGCGACCTGTTCGCCACCGCCCTCGACGGCGCGGTACGTGGCGACGAGCGACGAGCTCCCGCCGAGGGATGCCCCGACGAGCACCGGGTGGTCGAACTGCCGGCCGACCGAGATCACGTCGTCGGCGAACGTGTCGATGCGGTAGTCACCGTCCGGCGCCCACTCGCTGTCGCCATGGCCACGCATGTCGACCGACGCGACGTACCAGCCCCGCCCGGCGAGGTCGCGCATCGTGGTCCCCCAGGAGTGGCGGGTCTGGCCGCCGCCGTGGAACAGCAGCACGGGCGGGTCGGTGGGGTCTCCCGTGACGTCGGCGGCGAGCTGCAGGCCGTCCCGTCCCGAGAAGGCGGTCCGGGTCGGTGTCATCGGCACGGCGGGTCTCCTTCGGCGTATCGACGACGAATCTAGCCGGGACGCTGCGGACCGGTCCGAGGCGGACGCGCTGCCATCTCCGTGCCAGCCTGCGGGCATGGCCCTTCTCGATGCGTTCCTCCTGACCGATCGCACTGCCGTCGTCACCGGCGCCGCCAGCGGGATCGGACGGGCGACGGCGACCCTGTTCGGCGACGCGGGCGCGCACGTCGTGCTCACCGACATCAGCGGCGACGCGCTCGCCGCGACGACCGCTGAGCTCCGCGCCGCCGGAGCGTCGTGCGAGCACCACCTGCTCGACGTCACCGACCGCGGCGGGTTCGACGCGCTGGTCACCCGCATCGACACCGAACGCGACGGACTCGACATCCTCGTCAACAACGCCGGCATCATCACCGACACGTCGGCCCTGAACGTCGGTGCCGACGAGCTCGACCGGGTCCACGCGGTGAACTTCCGCGGCGTCGTCAACGGCTCGCAGGCGGCCGCCCACGCGATGATCCCGCGCCGGCGGGGTTCGATCATCAACCTGGTGTCGGCGGCCATCGACGGACCGACGCCGGCCGTCGTCGCGTACTCGACGGCGAAGGCGGCGGCCGCCCAGTTCACGAGGTCGTTGGCGATGGAGGTCGGCCCCCAGGGTGTGCGCGTGAACTCCGTCGCGCCGGGATGGGTCGACACCCCCCTGAACGAGCGGCACTTCCGCGACGAGCACGGCGACGTCGACGCGGCGGCCAAGGCCCGCTACGTCGAGAGGCGAGCCGCCGGCGCCGCGCTCGGCATCGCCGGCGAGCCCATGGACATCGCGTACGCCATCCTGTACCTGGCCAGCGACGCCGCCCGGTTCGTCACCGGCCAGGTCCTGCGGCCGAACGGGGGAATGACGATGCTGTGGTGAGCGACCTGTCGAATGCGGCCGGTGTCGTGCGTCTTGATGGTGTGTCGCCGATGGGCGGTGACCACGACAGATGGAGCACGACATGAGCACGTACGTCCTCGCCTACCACGGCGGCACGATTCCCGATTCCGAGGCCGAGCAGGCCGCGACGATGCAGGCGTGGGGCTCCTGGTTCGGGTCCCTCGGCGACGCCGTCGTCGACGGAGGCAACCCGACCGGCGCGTCGTCGACGATCGGCGCGGACGGCGCGGTCACCGCCGGCGGCGGAGCCAACCCGATCTCGGGCTACAGCGTGTTGCGGGCCACCGACCTCGACGCCGCGCTGACGCTCGCCAAGGGCTGCCCGCTGCTCGCCGCCGGCGGCAGCATCGAGGTCGCCGAGATCATCGAGATGTGACCCGAGCGCGGCGGGCGGGTCCGACGCACCCGAGTGTTGACGGTCGACGGCGTGCCGAGGGCCGGGAAATCGGCCCGCCGGCACTCGGACCAGGCCGGTCCGGACCCGCCCACCTCCGCTCACTGCATGTCGGCCGGGTGACGTCGAACCGCTGGATCGAGTCGGCCACCGTGAACGGCCAGGCTGCCCATCTGCGCCGTGCCGACCACGACACCGCCCTCGGCCCGCATGAGGGCGACCGCGGTTGCGTCGTCGTCGGGCTGGAAGCCGGCGTACACGAGCCGGCCACCCTCGGTGAGCAGGTCCGTCGTGTAGCGCTACGGCGATCGTGAGCTCGGTGAGGTCGCGGCCGCGTTCCAGCGCAACCTCGGACGTCCACCCGGCGCCTCTTGCCGCGAATGGGCGAGCTGAGCGCGCGCTGCGGCGGCGACGTGGCGTCGACCGTCGCGATCCCGGTGCCTAGTCTGCGCCGATGCCGCCCGCTGCGCTGCGTCGCGGCGTCCTGAGCACGGACGCCTACCAGCTCACGATGGCCCAGCTCTACCTCCGCATGGGGTTGCACGAGCGGCGGGTCCGGTTCGAGCACTTCTTCCGGTCCAACCCCGACTACGGAGGTCACGCCGCCGGATTCTGCGTCGCCGCCGGCCTCGGGCCGTTCACCCGGTGGATGACCACGGTCCGGGCCCGACCGCAGGACGTCGACGCGCTGCGCACCCACCGGACGCGCCATGGCGGGCGCCTGTTCGACGAGACGTTCTGTGAGTGGTTCGCATCCGTCGACTTCTCGGGCCTGCGGGTGGCGGCGGTCCCCGAGGGCCGGGTCGTGCACCCCAACACCCCGATCACCGTCGTCGACGGTCCGCTCGGCACAGCCCAGCTCATCGAGACCCCGTTGCTCAACCAGCTGAACTTCGCCACCCTCATCGCGACGAAGGCGACCCGCGTCGTCGAGGCGGCCGGCGGACGGCCGGTCCTGGAGTTCGGCATGCGCCGGGCACCGTCGACCGGTGCCGACACGGCTTCACGCGCCGCGATCGTCGGCGGTGCGGTGGCGACCTCGAACAGCGCGGTCGCCTACGAGCTCGGACGGACGCCCAGTGGCACGCACGCGCACTCGATGATCCAGCTGTTCATCGCGCTCGGCGAAGGTGAGCAGGCCGCGTTCGACGCCTACGCCGACGTGTACCCCGACGACACGCTCCTGCTCCTCGACACCGTCGACACGCTCGGCAGCGGGCTCCCGAACGCCATCCGCACGTTCGAGCGGCTGCGGTCCGGCGGTCACACGCCGGTCGGTGTCCGCCTCGACTCCGGCGACCTCGCCTTCCTCAGCGTCGCGGTCGGCGTGGAGCTGGACAGGGCCGGTTTCCCGAACGCGTCGATCGTGCTGACCAGCCGGCTCGACGAGATGGCGATCTGGCAGATCACGTCGCAGATCGTCGACGAGGCGGCGCGGGCCGGCGTCGATGCCGATGCGATCATCGGGCGGCTCGTGTTCGGCGTCGGCTCGAGCCTGGCGACCAGCGACGGGGATCCGAGCCTCGACGGTGTCTACAAGCTCGTCGCCGTCGATGATCGGACCGGCGGGTGGGCACCGGCGATCAAGCGTTCCGACTCGGCGGTCAAGGTCCTCAACCCCGGAGCCAAGCGCGTGTGGCGCGCCTACGACCAGCGCGGCATGGCGACGGCCGACGTGCTGTCGGGCGCGACCGAGGTGCTCGCCCCGGGCTCCCACCACCTGACCCACCACGCCCGCCGTGAGGTGGCCCGCTGGGTCGAGATCGACGCCGTCGAGGAGCTCCTGGTGCCACTCGTGGACGGCGGCGACGTCATCGCCGACGGTGGTGTCGACGGCCTCGACGATGTCGACGCCGCCGGCCGGCGCCGACGGGCTGACATCGACCGGCTCGACCCCGGGGTCCGCCGACTCGTCTCGCCGCACGCCTACCACGTCTCGATCACCGACGAGGTGCTGCAGTTGAAGCAGCGACTCCTCGCCGAGCTGGCCTGAGCTCGGCGCCGCCTGCCCAGCTATCTGGGCCCGCTGCGTCTCGATATCGGGACCCTGCGCACCCGGATCGCCGACGCCCGCTTCGTCAGCGTCCCCCTGCCGGCAGAGCAGCGCCGGAAATCTCCCAGCGACGTGCTCGACGTCGACCAGACTGGCGCAATGACGACCCGGCGCGCGACCAGCGAGACGCGGCCGAAGGGCGTCGGTCGGAGCCCGGGATGAGAGTCCCGTGGCGGCCGCCGATCATCGTCGCCGCGCTGCTCGCGCTCGGCGCCTGCGGCGGAGGCGGCGACGACGCGAACGACGACGACGGCCTGGGCCCGCTGGCCGAGCTGATGGGCTGGATGCCGCAGGAGCCGGCCGAGGCCCGTCGTCAGCAGCTCGAGGTCGAGGAACAGGTCGCCGACTGCATGCGGGCCGAGGGCTGGGAGTACGAGCCGGTCGACTGGTCGGCCCAGATGCCCGACGTCGACGAGGAGGACATCACGCTGGCGATGACCGACCCGACGGCGTACGGCGAGAAGTACGGGTACGGGGTCGTGTACAACTACGAGACCAACGAGGCCACCGCGCTCGAGAACGGCGACGACCCGCGGATGGGCGTGGGCGAGGAGTTCGAGGACCCGAACGCCGACTACGTCGGCTCGCTGAGCGAGGACGAGAGGACCGAGTACTACGCCTCGCTCTACGGGGAGCAGTCGTTCGACGAGGTCGACGAGGACGAGGACGGCGTCCTGCAGATGCCATCGCTCGACGAGCAGGGCTGCCAGGGGCAGGCCCAGCTGTCCGTCTACGGCGAGCAGCCATACGACAACCCGGACATCCAGCAGCGGATGACCGACTACTACGAGAGCCTCCAGGACGACCCGCAGCTGCTGGCAACGTTCGCCGACTGGGCCGACTGCATGGGCGAGGACCTGGATGGTCTGGAGGCCGGCGGCGAGCCCGTCGAGCGTCCGGACCAGATGTGGACGGTGTTCGAGGAGCGCAAGATGACGGCGATGGGTCTCGAGCCCGAACCGGTCGAGAGCACCGACGAGTGGACCGAGGACACGTACACGATGACCGGAGGCGACGCCGAGGGAAACGGCGGGTACGCGTGGAAGGGCACGCCGGAGGCGATCGACGATGCCGACCTCGAAGCGCTCCGGGCCGACGAGCTGGAGGCGTGGAAGACGGACGCCGAGTGCCAGGACGAGACCGGCGTCCGCGACCGTCAGCGGGCGATCGAGGAGCAGTTCGCCGACGAGCTGAAGGCCGAGTTCCCCGAGCTGTCCGACGCCCGGACGGGCGAGTCCTGACAAGCTTCCGGCGTGGGAAGCAGCGACGTCGCCCCGCCAGGCGCACCGCCGGGCGGGAGCGGCGAGGCCGTCACCCCCACAGCACCTGCGTGGACGGCCGGGCCGGCAGCGGACGGCCGGCGCCGGCGGCGCTGGGCCATCGCCGTCGTCGCGATCGCGGCCGCGTCGGCGATCGGCGGCGCGGTGGTCGGCAGTCGGCTGCAGTCGCCGGCCGACGCCGCGAACGAGCGCGATGCGCCGCCCGCGTCGCGCATCACCGTCGGCGTGGAGTCACGGACCCTCTCGTCGACGTTGACGCTCGCCGGCGACATCAGCTTCGCCCAGCCGACCGAGATCACGCTGGCCGGCAGCGTCGCCATCGCCGAGGGCGAGACGGCTGTCGTCACCCGGGTCCCGGCCCTCGACGCCGCCGTCGTCGAAGGCGACGCGCTGCTCGAGGTGTCCGGCCGCCCGGTGATCGTGCTGCAGGGCGCGCTGCCCATGTACCGGTCGATCGGCCCGGGCGCTCGCGGCAGCGACGTCAACCAGCTGGAGTCGGCGCTGGCCCGCCTCGGCTTCGACCCCGGACCGATCGACGACGTGTATGACGCAGCGACCGAAGCTGCCGTCGACGCGTTCTACGCGTCCCGCGGCATGACGAGCGCCGGCCCGTCGGCCGCCGACGACGCCCGCCTCCAGGACCTCCGCGATCGCGTGACGGAGGCCGACAAGTCGTTGCGGGCGGCTCGCGACGCCCTGGCCGCGGCGGGCGAAGGCACCACCGGCTCGGCGCTGCTGACCAGCCAGCAGGCGTACGCGCGTGCCCAGGCCGGTGTTCCGGCCGCCCAGGCGGACGCGGCGCGGTCCGACGCCGAGTCCCGCGGCGCAGTCGTGTCGGCGCAGGCCGCCTCTGACGCGGCGATCGTCGCCCGTGACGGCGCAGCCGCGCTGTACAGCGCAGCAGTCCAGCCGGGAGCCATCGATCCCGACACCGGCGAACCGTTCACGGCGTCGGCGATCGCGCTGCTCCGCGACGACTCGCAGGCCAAGCGCGCCGCGGCGATCAGCGCCGCGGCCGCCGTCGACGACGCAGTGCGGTCAGCAGACGCGACGGCCGAAGCGGGACAGGCCGCCGTGCAGGCGGCGCGCGACGCGCTGGCGTTGGCCACCGTCGAGCTGGCGGAGGCCCAGGAGCCTCCCGACACGTCGTCGGCGCAGGAAGGCGTCGATGCCGCCGCGGTCGAGCTCGTCCGGGCCACCCAGGACCTGGCGGCCGGCGAGGCCGAGATCGGGACCCGTGTGCCCGCCGGCGAGGTCGTGTTCGTGGCGTCCCTGCCGCTGACCGTCACGAATGTCGCCGTCGCACCCGGGGCCGCCGCGACCGGTGTGCTGGCCACGGTGTCGTCCGGCGCGACCGAGGTCACCGGGCGGGTCTCGTCGGTGGACGCCGACCTCGTGACGGTCGGCGCGCCGGTCGTCATCGAGATCCGCGACACCGACGAACAGTTCGAGGGCACCGTCAGCTACGTCGGCCCGCCCCGCCAAGTGGCTTCCACACAGGCGGACGTGGACGACGGGAGCGGCTCGTTCGGGCAGCCGGCGAGCGACGACGAGGGCGCGTCGAGCCGCCTCGAGGTCGTCGTGACACCGGCCGACCCGGCGGCCGTCGAGCTCTACGAGGGCGCATCGGTCCGGTTGCGCATCGACGTCGGATCGACGAACGGCGACGTGCTCGTCGTGCCGGTCAGCGCCGTCACCGTCGGCGGCGACGGGACGAGCCGCGTCGAGGTCGAGGTCGAACCGGTGACCGAGGCGGGCGAGGGCGTGACGGAGATCGTCGAGGTCGAGGTCGGCCTCACCGCCCAGGGGTACGTCGAGGTGCGACCGGTCGGTGGGGACCTGCAGGCGGGCGACCGTGTCGTCGTCGGCGTGGACGACCCGTCGGCCGTCGACGACCGGACCGACACCGACGACACCGGCGACACGGGGGACACCGGCGACGACCAGCTCGCACCGCTCGGGACCGATGGATCCTGAACGGCAGCTCGCCGGGCCCACGGTCGAGGCGGACGTGCCCGTGCTCGACCTCGTCGCGGTCGGGCGGGTGTTCGATGCCGATCCGCCGGTCCACGCCCTGCGCGACGTCGACCTGCGGGTCGGCGAGGGGGAGTACGTGGCGATCGTCGGCCCGTCGGGGTCGGGGAAGTCGACGCTGCTCAACGTGATCGGGCTGCTCGACCGACCGACCAGCGGTGACTACTGGCTCGACGGTGTCGAGGTCTCGCGCCTCAGCGAGCACGCTCGCGCCGCGGTCCGAGCCGAGCGCGTCGGCTTCGTCTTCCAGTCGTTCCACCTGTTGCCTCACCGCTCGGCGCTCGAGAACGTGATGTTCGGCAGCCTCTACCAGGGGATCTCCCGGCCCGCTCGGCTGGTGCGGGCCCAGCACGCGCTGAGCCAGGTCGGGCTGGCGTCGCGCGCCGCGTTCAGTCCGACCCGGCTGTCGGGCGGCGAACGTCAGCGGGTGGCGATCGCCCGGGCCCTGTCGGCCGCGCCCAGCGTCTTGCTGTGCGACGAGCCGACCGGCAACCTCGACACGGCCAACACGACCATCGTCCTCGACCTCCTCGACGCGCTGGTCGCCGGTGGCCTCACCGTGCTCGTGATCACTCACGACGCCAACGTCGCGGCGCGCGCCCAGCGCCGGGTCGGGATCATCGACGGCATCTTGCAGGAGTTGGCGTGAGCCGGGTCGGACCCGAGCCGCCCGGGCCGGCACCGGTGGAGGTGCGGGTCGGCTCCGGGCGCATCCGCCTGCGCGACCTGCTCGACGAGACGCTCGCCGGCATCTTCGCCCGTCCGGGCCGGGCCGCGCTGACCACGCTGGGCACGGTGCTCGGACTGGCGTCGCTCGTCGCGACGCTCGGCATCTCCCGCACCGCGGGCAACCAGATCGTCGAACGTTTCGACGAGCTGCAGGCCACCCAGGTCACCGTGCGGGCCCGACAGAGCGCGGACCAGCAGGAGCGCGCCGGGGACGGCACAGCACTGCCGTGGGACGTCGAGTCGCGGCTGCTGGCGCTGAACGGCGTGGTGGCCGCCGGCGCCGTCGCCGACGTCCCGAGCTCGGGCGCTGTCCGCACGGTCCCGCTGATCGACCCCGAAGGGCGCACGGAGCGTACGGTGCCGGTGCTCGCGGCATCGCCCGGCTTCGTCGACGCCGTGCGTGGGCACATCGCCAGCGGCCGCACGTTCGACTCGGGCCACGTGCGGCGCGGCGACCGGGTCGCGGTCATCGGCTCCGACCTCGCCGCCGACCTCGCCATCACCGACGTCGACCGCCAGCCCGGCCTGTTCGTCGGCGACGAGCTGTTCACGGTCATCGGCATCGTCGACGAATCGCCTCGCGATCGCGGCGTGCTCGGGTCGGTGATCATCACGAGCCGCGTCGCCGAGGAGCGCTTCGACGTGTCCCGTCCCGAGCGCGTGATCATCGAGACCGAGCTGGGTGCCACCCAGCTGATCGCCGGCCAGGCCGCCCTCGCGCTCAACCCGAACGCACCTGAATCGCTGAGTGCCAGTGCGCCGGCGCCGCCGACGCGCGCCCGCGAAGACGTCCAGGCCGACGTCAACGGGTTGTTCCTGCTGCTCGGCGTGATCTCCCTCGTGGTGGGCGCGATCGGCATCGCCAACGTCACGTTGGTCACCGTCATGGAGCGCACCGGTGAGATCGGCCTGCGCCGCGCCATCGGGGCCCGCCGGCGACACATCGCGACGCAGTTCCTGTGCGAGTCGGCAGCGATGGGTCTGGTCGGCGGGATCGTCGGGGCCAGTGCCGGGATCATCGTCGTGGTGGCCGTCTCGGCTGCCCGCGACTGGACGCCGCTGCTCGACCCGTGGCTGCCGTTCGCCGCCCCGCCGGTCGGCGCCCTGGTGGGCCTCGTCGCCGGCCTCTACCCGTCGATCCGCGCCGCCCGCATGGAGCCGGTCGACGCCCTGCGCTCCGGCCTCTGACGACGACCGCGACGGGCCGGCCGGCGCCCTCGGCGCCGCCGTGCGCTGACCCCGGACCCTCCTGCGCCCGGCACCCAGCGGGCAGACTTCGGCCATGCCCCGATTCCTCATGGTCGTCCACACCAACCCGGTCGACGGTGCGGACGACGAGTACAACGACTGGTACGAGAACGCGCACCTCGACGACGTGCTGAAGGTCCCGGGGATCACGTCGGCGCAACGCTTCCGGCTCGCCGACGGCGGCGCCGACGCCGCGTACCGCTATCTCGCGCTGTACATGGTCGAAGCCGACAACGTGGGTGCGGTCTCGGACGAGCTGAAGTCGCGGGCCGGGACGGCAGACATGCCCATCAGCCCGGCGTTGGACCCGGGCGCGACGATCGTGTTCTACGACGAGATCGGACCGCCGCACACCGCGTGACCGGCCGCGGCACGGCAGGTGCCGTCAGCCGTCGACGAAGAGGCAGAACGGGTGGCCGGCCGGGTCGAGCACGACGCGGACGTGCTCCTGGGGGCGACGACGCCCGACGGCCGTCGAGCGACCACCCGCGGCGCCGCCTGACCGCAGCATCCGGTTCTGACTCCGTTCCGGGGCCAGAAGTGGCCCCGGAACCCACAGGGAACCGCCAGATGTGCCGATCGCGTTCACGGCCGGTGCACCGTCCACGTCCGCACCTCGTCCCACAGCGCGGCGAGGTCGCCGACGGGGACCGGGGCGAGGAGCGACGAGCCCGACCTGATCGCCTCCCACCGGAACGCCGGACCGAAGATCGCCACCAGCGTGACGTCGGTCCGCGCCGTCACCGTCGCCCGGTGTGCGACGCCCGCGATCAGCTCGTACGCCCCGACGATGGTTCCCCGGCGGCCCGCTCCGTGCTGGCCGGGGGCATCGGCGATCTCGACGACGCCGCGGCCGACGACGAGCAGCTCCCGGGCCGCCGAGCCGGCACGTGAGAGGACGCGTCCGGCGGGGGCCTCCACGACGTCGGCGTGCAGGGCGAGGCGTTCGAGCTGACGAAGCGAGAACCACCGGTCGAGCCCGACACGGCACAGCACACGGGTGTCAGGGCGGTCGTGGTGGAACAGCTGCACAGTGGTCTCCGACCTCCATCTGCCGACGACCGGGTCCAGAACGCAAGCGGCGGCCTCAGTCCCAGCTGAGCATGAGGTTGGAGACGTGGCGCAGACCCGGTGGGTACTGGAGCTCCTCGTGTCCGGGGGTCAGGCGGTATGCGGGGATGCGGCGGTGCCACTCGGCCAGCGCGATGCGCAGCTCGCGCCGGGCCAGGTGCGACCCGAGGCAGCGGTGGACGCCACCACCGAAGGCGATGTGCCGGTTGCCTTCGCGATCGAACCGGACCTCCGTGCTGTCGCCGAACTCGTCCGGGTCCACGTTCGCCGCGCCGTAGCTGACCCGCACCGCCGTGCCCTCGGCGACGAACGTCCCGTCGGGCAGTTCGACGTCCTGGCGGGCGATGCGCGGCACACCCCACGGCACCGGCGACTCCCACCGCAACATCTCCTCCACCGCGTCGGGGATGATCGCCGGGTCGGCGACGAGCTGGTCACGGTGCTCGGCGTGGGTGGCCAGGTACGCGAACATGCACGTCAACGAGTCGCTGACCGTGTCCAGCCCGGCGATGAGGAACAGGTAGCAGAGGTCGAGGATCTCCTCCCGGGTCATCTTCTCGCCGTCGACCTCGGTCGTCAGGAAGTGGCTCAGGATGTCGCTGGTCGGTGCGCTCTGACGCTCATCCAGCTTCTCGTCGAAGAACGCGTAGATCCGCGCGCCGGTCGCGTTGACGACGGCCAGCCGGGCCATCGGGTCGTCGGCGGCCCGCGGGTCGATCGTGCCGGCGTGCAGGACCCCGTTGCGCAGGTCGAGCATCGTGTCGAGCTCGTCCCACGGCAGCCCCATCAGCCCGAGGAACACCGCCGACGGGAACAGCTCGGCGAACTCCTCGCTGAAGTTGCACGCGCCGCGATCGATGAAGGCGTCGATGAACCGGTTGGCCCGCCCGGCCACGTCGTGCTCGAGCGCCTCCATCCGCTTCGGCGCGAACAGCGGATCGAGGATCCGCCGGTACAACGAGTGCTTCGGCGGGTCGACGTTCAGGGGGATGAGCGGTCGGATGTTCCCCAGTGGCATGTCCACCGCCGACGAGAACAGCTCGTGGTGGCGCAGCACGAAGTCGGTGAGCTCGCGCTTGAACGTGAAGACGACCCCATCCATCGGGCACAGCACGCCGTCGTCGTGCTCGATGATGTCGACGTACGCCTGTTGGGGGCACGCCAACGGCACCCGCTCCCCCATCGTCATCTGCGAGTACATCAGCGCCTTGACAGCGGGCGACAGGGTCGTCGAGTCGAGATCCATGCATCTCCTTCGTGTCACGCGTCGGGGCGGCCAGCGCCCCCGCACCGCTCGGCCAGCGTAGACCGGGGCGCCGCCGAGGCTCGTACGCTCCGGCCTATCTCTGGGAATGCGTCAGCGCGAGCCAAATTCGCGTGACACATCGTCATCATCGGCGCACCGAGGTCGATCATCCACTACGATCATCATCGACACGGCCGAGCCCATTACGTGTCGGCCTGGGGCGGACGAGCCAGGGAGTTCCGCGGGGCGAGCGGTGCTGACGACAGACGCTCAGGAGACCCGATGGCTCGAAATGGAGCCACAGCAGACGTCGAGACCGCGGAGTGGCCAGCGGCGAACGGAGCCGCGATGGCGCGGCCGTTGCCCCGCACACCGCCCCGACCAGCCGGTGGTCCGGCCGAGCCGGACGACGTACCCCCCGCGCCGCGTGCCGAGCGCTCGCTCGGTGAGCGCCTGGGCTTCCGGCGCCTCGGCTTCCGCCTCGCGGCCGGGGTCTTGCTCGTCTCGTTGCCGATCATGATCGTCCTGGCGCTTCTGCTGACGGCGCAGTCGTCGGCCAGCCTGACCCATGCGTCCCACGACAAGAGCGAGACGCTCGCGCGCGCCGTCGCCCTGCGACTGCAGGACTGGGTCGACGAGCGCCGCGACAACGTCGCCTTGCTCGCGGCCCAGTCGTCGACGTCGATCGGCGAGCCGGGTGCCGGCACCGTCCTCGACGGACCGGGGATCGTCCACGACGAGTTCGAGCTGCTGGTCGTGTTCGGTGTGGACGGCGAGATGATCGCGACGAGCCAGCAGACGGAGATCGATCCCCTGTCCGCTGACTGGTGGCCGATCGTGGTGAGCGGTCAGAGCGTCGTCTCCCTGCCGACCGAGCGCGCCGGGGGCATCGACTGGGTCGTCGCGTCGCCGGTCGTGAGCGCGGAGACCGGCGAGGTCGCCGGCGTCATCGCGGGCTACCTCGATGTCACCTCCCTGGTCACGCTCCTCGATCCCGGGCTCGAGGAGGACACGAACGTCGTCGCCCTCGGTCCGACCGGCGTCGTCGTCTACGACACCGAGATGGGCGATCTCACCGACGATGCCGCGCTGCTCGCCGCCGGGGCGCTGCGCACGACGGTCGACAACGAGGCCGTCCAGCAGGCGACGACGACCGGCTCCGGTGCTGCGCAATACACCGATCCCGAGGGCCACAACGTCATCGGCGGCTCGGCGATCGTCGATGGCGTCGACTGGATCGTCCTGGCCCAGGAGCACACCAGCCACAGCCTGGCACCGGTCCACGATCAGCGGGTCTTGGCGGTCCAGTTGGTCATCGCCGGCGTCGTGGTCGCCGTGATCTTCGCCGTCCTCTTCGCCCGGGCGACGACCAGGCCGCTGAAGGCGTTGACGAAGGTCGCCCGGCGCGCCGAGCGCGGCGACCTCGACGCGCGGGTGGAACCGTCCGGCCCGATCGAGATGGTCGAGCTGGGCCGCTCGATCAACGCCAGCATGGCCTCGATCCAGCTGCTCGTCCGCCAGCTCGCGTCGGCCGGCGTCGAGGTCAACTCGGCGGCCGCCGAGCTCTCGGCGGCATCCGACGAGCTGGCATCCACGACGACGGAGCAGAGCGCCGCCGTCACCGAGGCCTCGGCGACAGCCGAGGAGCTGGCCCGGGCGTCCTCGGCGATCGCCGAGTCGGCCGACGACGTCGCCGCCCAGACGGCGGACACCCGTACGAACCTCGAGCACGCCGAACGCGAGATGCAGGAGTCGAGCGAGCGGACGGTCGCGCTCGCCAACCGGGTGAACGACATCGGCGCGTTGCTCTCGCTCATCAACCAGATCGCCGACCAGACCGGGCTGCTCGCCCTGAACGCGGCGATCGAAGCCGCCCGCGCCGGCGAGGACGGGCGCGGCTTCGCCGTCGTCGCCGAGGAGGTACGGCGCCTCGCCGAGAGCTCGAAGAGCTCGGCCGCTGACATCGAGCGGATCGTGGAGGCGGTCCACGCCGAGACCAACGCGACTGTGATGGCCATGGAGAAGGGGGCGAAGGAGGTGCAGCACAGCCTGCACCTGCTCGACCAGGTCACCGACGCCGCCGACCAGGTCCGCCTCACGACGCAGCAGCAGCGCAGCGCGACCGCTCAGGTCGTGGAGACGATGGAGCAGCTCACCGACGCCAGCCGCCAGGTGGCCATGACGGCGCAGCAGATCGCCAGCGCGGCCGGCGACCTCGCCGCTCTGGCCGGCAGCCTCGACGACACGGCGGAGCTGGCGAGCAGCCGGACGGTCGTCTGACGCCGTGCCTGCCCTGGTGCTTCCGGTCGGCGAGGAGCGGTACGCGATCGACACCGCTCGCGTCCGGGAGGTCATAGCCGACCCGCGGGCGACTCCCCTTCCGGGCGCCCCGGGTTGGGTGCTCGGTGTCATCAACCTGCGTGGCGAGGTCGTCCCGCTGCTCGACACCACGGCCCTGCTCGGCCTCGGGGCGATGGGGCCCGCGTCCTTCGCGGTGGTGGTCGACCTCGAGTTGGGACCGGCCGCGCTCGGTACGACGGGCTCGCCGGAGGTGGCCACCCTCGATGAGCCGCTCGGACCGTCCGAGCTCCCAGGGACGCTCGGTCGGCACCGCGTCGACCGCGACCTGGTCGTGCTGCTCGAGCCGGACGCGCTGCTGGCGGCCGCCCGTGGTGACGCGCCGCTCCCTGCCGGCGGCGCCGGGTGAGCGTGCAGGGCCTCGAGAGGTTTCGGACGCTCTTCGCCGAGGAGGCTGCGGTCCGGCTCGCTCACCTCGGTCAGCTGCTCCTCACGCTCGAGGCGGGAGGCGGCCGCCGTGAGACGGTCGACGAGGTCTTCCGGGAGGTCCACACGCTGAAGGGCGCAGCCGCGGTCGTCGAGTTCGGCGTGCTCAGCGGGTTCGCGCACGATCTCGAGGAGCGCTTGGCCGCCCTGCGCGCCGGGCCGACGCTGACCCCGGCGGTGGTCGACGACCTGCTCGGTGCCGTCGACCGGCTCGGACGTCTGGTCACGGCATCCCTGGAGGGCCGGCCCGACAGTGAGCTGAGGGCGATCGCCGCCGAGCGCGCCTCCGATGCCCCGCGCGATGTGCCGCCCGACGTCCCGACCGATGCCACCGCGACGGCCGCCGTTCCCACCCCCCCGCCGCAACCGGAGCTCGTGCCCGCCCGGCCGGCCAGCCAGAGCCGGGGGTCGATCCTCGTGCCGGTCGAGCGGCTGGAGGATCTGGTGCGGCTCGTCGGCGAGGCGGCGTCGGCCGAGCTGCGCGTCGAACGCCTCGTGCGCGAGCGGCTCGGGGTCACGGCCGGCCGGATCACCGAGCTCGCCGAGCTGTCGCGACTCCTCAACGACGTCCAGGACCGCGCCATGCGGACCCAGATGGTGCCGATCGCCACGATCACCGACCAGTTGTGGCGCGCCGTGCGCGACCTCTCGCGGACGCTCGGCAAGGACGTGCGGTGGGAGGTCGAAGGCGACCAGACCGAGCTCGAGCGCAACATGCTGCAGCAGCTCGCGGACTCGTTGCTCCACGTCGTCCGCAACGCGGTCGACCACGGCATCGAAGGACCCGAGGAGCGCAGGCGCGCCGGCAAGCCCGAGCAGGGCACGGTCCACCTCCACGCCGCCCAGCTCGGCTCCGAGGTCATCATCTCGGTGACCGACGACGGGCGGGGTGTCGACGTGGCCGCCGTCCGCGAAGCGGCCGTCGCCCACGGCATCGACACCGATGTGCTGTCGGACGCCGAGATGTTGCAACTCGTGTTCCGCTCCGGGTTCTCGACCGCCCGGCTGCTCACCGCGATCTCGGGTCGCGGCGTCGGCCTCGACGTCGTCCATGCCACCGTCGACGCCGTGCGCGGGCGGGCCGAGATCCAGTCCGAGCTCGGCGTGGGCACCACGATCCGCCTCGTCGTCCCGATCACCCTTGCTGTGCTGCCGTGCCTCCTCGTCGAGGCGGGCGGGCAGCGCTTCGCGATCCCGCTGCACCGCGTCGTCGTCGCACGCGCCGACGAGGCCGTCACGGCGCACGGCGAAGGTCATCCCTTCCTCTGGCTCGACGACGAGCCCGTGCAGATCAGCCACTTGAGCACCGTGCTCGGTCAGAGCGGCGACGTCCCCGCGAGCGGTCCGACGATCGTGGTCAACGGGACGTTGCACCGCCACGCGTTCCAGGTCGACGCCCTCGTCGATCATCGCGACGTGGTCGTCAAGGGCCTGAGCGGCGTGCTCCCGCTGATCGGCGTCGTGGCCGGGACGAGCATCGAACCCGACGGTTCCGTGCTCGTGGTGCTCGATCCGCCCGGACTCGTCGAGCGCACCCGTCATGTCGTGGCCGCCACATCGATCGGCGGTCCCGTCCGCGGATCGGCCCCGCAACGGCTGCGGATCCTCGTGGTCGACGACGCCCTCACCGTACGCGAGCTGCAGCGCAGCATCCTCGGACGCGCCGGCTTCGACGTCAGCGTCGCGGTCGACGGTGTCGACGCGCTCGCGCAGCTCGCGGCCGGGGGCGTGGATCTCGTCCTGACCGACGTCCAGATGCCCCGGATGGACGGCTTCACGCTGACGCGGGCGATCCGAGCCGATGCCACCATGTCCAGCGTCCCGATCCTGATCGTGACGACGCTCGACAGCGTCGAGGACCGGCGCGAGGGGATGGAAGCCGGTGCCGACGGCTACATCGTCAAGGCCGGCTTCGACGAACGAACGCTGTTGGAGGCGGTGCGCGGCGCGCTCGGTGAGGGCTCGTGAGCGGGTCCTTCGTGCGCGTCGTGGTCGTCGAGGCCTCGCCGATCCAGCGGGCCGATCTCGTCCGGGTGCTCGAGGCCGACGGCGACATCCGTGTCGTCGGCGAGGCAGCTTCGGCCACCGATGCCGTCGACATCGTTGCCCGGTGTCGCCCGGACGTGGTCACGCTCGACCCGCTGATGCCCGACGGCCGCGGACAGTTCCTGATCGAGCAGATCATGGCCGAGACGCCGACGCCGATCCTCGTGATCTCGGCGGCCGTCGACGACGCGCGCTCGCCGACGACCGCCGACGCCGTCGCCGGTGGCGCGCTCCTCGCGCTCGCCAAGCCCGCCCAAGGATCGGCCCGCGACGAGGACCGGCTCCGGCGCACGGTCCGCACGCTGCGCGGCGTCGTCGTGATACGCCACCCTCGCGGTCGCGTCCGGCCGCCGACGCCGCGACCGTCGCGAGGCGGTGACGACCTGACGGTCGTCGCCGTCGCCGCCTCCGCCGGCGGGCCGCCGGCACTGGCGACCGTGCTCGCCGGCCTGGACGAGGTCAGCGCGCCGGTGCTGGTCGTCCAGCACATCCACCCGGACTTCGACGAGAGCTTCTTCTCCTGGATGGAGCGCGTGTCAGCCCTGCCGGTGGTGGTCGCCGAGCACCGCCAGGCGCTGGTCGCGGGCTGCGTGTACATCGGACCCGGCGGCATGCACCTCCGGCTCGGACCCGGCCGCCTCGTGGAGCTGTCGAGCACGCCGGCGGCGATCCACCGACCTTCGGCGGACGAGCTGTTCCGGTCCGTCGCCGTGCACGCAGGGCGGAACGGCATGGGCGTGCTCCTGACCGGGATCGGTGACGACGGCGCCCAAGGTCTGCTGGCCATCTCCCGAGCGGGAGGCCGCACACTCGGGCAGGACGAGGCGTCGAGCGCCGTGTTCGGCATGCCGCGGGCCGCCGGTCGACTCGGTGCCGTGCAGCAGTTCCTCGATCCGGAGGGCATCGCCCGGGCGATCAGCCGGTTCGCCAAGGAGCGCCCGTCGTGACGGTCAGCGATCACGTGGTCGAGCGGGCCGCAGCGGTGCTGCACCGCCACATCGGACTGCGCCTCGAGCCGTCCTTGCGCAGCCGCCTCGCTCGCGCCATCGCCGACGCCGCGGAAGTGGTCGGCCAGGACCCGGAGGCCTACGTCGACGCGATGGCCGGCGACGAGCACGCGCGGCAAGGTCTGTTCGATCGCGTCACGGTGCAGGAGACCGGGTTCTTCCGACACCCGGCGCACTTCGAGGTGCTCGCCCACCACGTCCTGCCCGGGCTCACCGGACCGGTCCGGATCTGGAGCGCGGCATGTTCGAACGGTCAGGAGCCCTACAGCCTCGCCATGGTGCTGGCCGAGACGGGCGTGGCCGGGCGGGTCCTGGCCACCGACCTCTCGACGGCCGCCGTGCGCCGCACGCTCGAGGGCCGGTACGCCGCCCGCGAGCTGCACGGGCTCAGCCCGGCGCGCCAGGCGCTGCACGGCGTGACCGGCGGCGCCGGGTGGGAGGTCTCGTCGGCGATCCGCCAGCGCGTCAGCGTCGAGGCGCGCAACCTCCTCGACCCGCCGCCGTCGGACATCGCGACCTGCCAGATCGTCTTCGTCCGCAACGTGCTCATCTACTTCACGCCCGAACACGCCACCGCCTTCGTCGAGCGGCTCGCCGATTTCCTGCCCAGGGGCGCCCACGTCTTCCTCGGTGGCGCCGAGTCGATGTGGCACCTCACCGACCGGTTCGAGCCGATCCACGTGGGGGGAACGTTCATCTACCGCCTGCGGGACGCGACACCGATCGAGCTCCCCCGCTCGAGGTCGTCCGTCCCGGCGCGCCCAGCGCGGCGCGTCGAGCGGCGACGGTCCCCGTCCCCTCCGGCGGCACCGTCACGTGCACCCGCTGTCTCGGCGCCCCCGATCACGGCCGAAGCACTCGCCCATCGCGGGCTGGAGGCGTTCGCGTCCGGCGAGCACCTCGCAGCCATCCATGCGTTCCGCCAGTGGGCCTACATCGATCCCGACGATCCGATCGCCCACTTCCACCTCGGCATCGCGCTCGAGGAGGCCGACCAAGGCTCCGCCGCCGACCGGGCGTACGACCGCAGCCGCTCGCTGATCCTCTCGGGCCCCGGTTCGGCGGCGGTGACCGCGTTCGGCGGCTACGGCGTCGAGGATGTCGTACGCCTCCTCGACGCGAAGCGCGAGAGGCGGCGATGACGACGCTCGTGTGCTTCCGCGCCGCCGGGACCCGCTATGCGATCCGCGTGTCGTCCACCCTCGCCGTGCGTCCGGCGGCGTTGATCGTCGGCGTGCCGTCCGAGAGCCGTGACGTCGTCGGGATCCTTCCGGGCGATCCGGTCCTCAGCGTGCTCTCACCGCTCACCGTCGATGCCGACGCCGCCCACGTGCTCGTCGTGACGACGCCGGGTCGGGACTTCGGCCTGCTCGTGGACGCCGTCACCGAGGTCTTCACGATCGACGAGTCGGCGATCAGGCCGGTGCGAGATGCGGGTCTCGTCATCGGTGTCGTCGAGCGACCCGGCGGTGTGCTCCTGCTCACCGATGCCATGGCCATCGGCGGCCGACCGTGACGACCGCGAGCACGATCGTGATCGCCGACGACTCGGTCGTCATCCGCGCCGTCGTGCGTGACCACCTGGAAGCCGAGGGGTATGTCGTCCACGAGGCGGTCGACGGCCCCAGCGCGATCGCGGCGTGCCTGCAGTTCCACCCCGACGCCGTGCTGCTCGACATCGAAATGCCCGGGCTCGACGGACACGAGGTGCTGACCCGCCTGAAGAGCGACCCGGCGTCGAGCGACATCCCGGTCGTGTTCCTCACCGGGCTGGCGACGACCGGCGACCTCGTCGCCGGACTGCGCGCCGGCGCTCACGACTACCTCAAGAAGCCTTTCGAGCCGGCCGAGCTGCTCGCTCGCATCGGCACCGCGGTGCAGATCAAGCGGCTGCAGGACGAGCTGCGGCGCCGCAACGACGAGCTCGACCGCATGTCGCGGGTCGACGCGCTGACTGGCCTGTACAACCGTCGGCACCTCGAGGAGCAGTTGCACCGCCTGGGCTCGCAGGCGCGGCGCGACGCCACCCCGCTCGCCGTGCTGATCCTCGACGTCGACAACTTCAAGCAGGTCAACGACAGCTGCGGCCACGCCGGCGGCGACGTCGTGCTCCGGCTGTGCGCGGCGCGCCTACGCCACGGCGCGCGCGCCGGCGACGTGATCGGTCGGTGGGGCGGCGAGGAGTTCCTCGTCGTGTTCCCGACGACGACCCTCGACGAGGCGATGGCCACGGCCGATCGGATCCGCGCCCGGATCGGCGACGAGCCGATCGCCGTCGCCACCCGCAAGGTGACCGTGACGATCAGCGGAGGCTGCGCCGCCGACTCGACCGGCAACACCGATGCGCTCCTGGTGCGGGCGGACGACGCGTTGTATCGGGCCAAGGCCGGCGGCCGCAACCAGATCAGGAGCTGAACGACCGCCGCCGGGCCAACTCGTGTCACGGATGACCGGAGAACCGAGCAGATGTGACAAGCGGTGGCGGGTCAGGCCGAGCGCTTGACTCTCGGCTTGGGCTTGCGTCGAGCGCTCTTGGCTTTGGCCACGCTCTCCTCGAGGGCGGCCATCAGGTCCACGACCTTGGCGCCCGTCGGCTCGGCCGGCGGGTCCTCGGCGATCTCCTTGCCCGCGCCCCGAGCACTGATGCGGGCCTTCAGCTCCTCGGTGTAGGTGTCGTGGTAGCGCGACGGCTTCCAGTCCGTCGCCATCGCTTCCAACAACTGCGACGCCATCTTCAGCGCCTTCGCGTCGGGCTTGGCCCGGCGCGGCAGGTCCTCGATCTCAGCGCGCGGCACGACCTCGTCGGCGAACCGCATGGTCGACATCGCCAGAGCCCCGTCGAGCGGGCGGATCGCGGTGAGGTACTGCTTGTTGCGCATCACGACGCTGCCGATCCCGACCCGTCCGCCGGCCTCCATCGCTGCCAGCAGCAGCTGGTACGACGACCGGGGCTGGTCCCCGTCGGGGGCCAGCCAATACGTCCGCTCGTAGAAGATCGGGTCGATGTCGTCGATCTCGACGAAGTCGGTCACCTCGACCGCTCTCGTCGACGCCGGCTTGAGGTCGCGCAGCTCGTCCTTGTCGAACGTGACGTAGCGGCCCTTCTTGAGCTCGAAGCCCATCTCGATGTCGTCGCTGTCGACCTCGCGACCGGACTTCTCCGACACCTTCTTGTTGCGGATCCGCGACCCTGACTCCTTCTCCAGCTGGTGGAAGTGGACGTCGTGGTCGCGCACCGCCGTGAACGCCTTCACCGGGACGTTGACCAGGCCGAAGCTGATCGTGCCCCTCCACACGGGACGTGCCATGGGCCCGGGGGTACCCCGGACGCGCCGGGGGCGAACCTTCACGACAGGACGCTCAAAGTCGCGAGCGGCACTGCGAGGTGCGATCCCTAGGGCGCGACGCATCGGGCGAGGCGCACGATCGACCAGGCGGTGGGCGCACACGTTCTCGCAGAGGAGATGGAACCATGAACGTCACGACGCAGGAGCTCCCCACGCCGCGGGAGATGTTCTCGTCGATCGCATCCGCGACCGTCGCCGGTGGGGGTCCGCGGTCCGGATGGACTGACGGTCCGGCCGTCGGCGCTGGTGCGGTACGTTCGCCCGGTGGAGGGGACCGAGCCTGGCGGGGATGCCGCTGAGCTGCTGGCCCTGCTCGAGGTCGAGCAGCTCGACCGCGACCTGTATCGCGGCTCGAGCCCGGCCGATTCGCCAACGCGCGTGTTCGGTGGCCAGGTCGCCGCCCAGGCCCTCATCGCCGCCGCCCGCACCGTCGCGACGGGGCGCGTGCACTCGTTGCACGCCTACTTCCTCCGACCCGGCAGCCCGGCGGCACCCATCATCTACCACGTGCAGCGGATCCGCGACGGGCGGTCGTTCACCACCCGACGCGTCGAGGCCGTGCAGGGCGGCACGGTGATCTTCAACCTGACGGCATCGTTCCACGAGAGCTCCGACGAGCACGGGTTCGACCACCACGACGAGCTGGACGAGCCACCGCCACCGGCCGAGTCCGTTCCGACGTTCCCGGAGCGGTTGATGGAGTGGGGCATCGACGCCCTCTTGCCGGCGCAGCTGCGGTTGATCGATCTCCGTCCGATCGAGTTCGTCGATCCGTCAGCTCCCAGCCCGCTCCCCCCGCAACGGCGGGTGTGGTTCCGTGCCCACGGCGCACTGCCCGACGACCCCGTCGTGCACACCTGCGTGGTCACGTATGCGTCGGATCTCTACTTGTTGGGGACGGCCCTGCTGCCGCACGGCATCCCGTCCACCTCACACGAGGTGAGCTTCGCCAGCCTCGACCACGCGATGTGGTTCCACCGGCCGTTCCGGGCGGACGAGTGGTTGTTGCATGTGCAGCGAACGCCCTCGGCATCGTTCGGTCGGGGGTTCGCCACGGGCGCGATCCACCGCGCCGATGGCATGCTCGCCGTCACCGTGGTGCAGGAGGGCGTCGTCCGTCGACGTCGTTGACGGTTCGGGTCTCCGCCTTCACCGATATCTGGGCGCGCAGCGACTCGATATCGAGACCCGGCGCGCCCGCATCGCCGACGTGCCGCAAACGAGTCGTAATTCGCCGAGCATCGAAGAGCTCATGGGTAACGTGCGGGCTCACTGCGGGGACGAGCCGGTCGAGTGGGGCTCGATCTTCACCGGGACGTCCCGCGAGAGGCGGCCCGACGATTGGAGGACCGGATGTCTGACCAACCCTCACCTGACCGACAGGTGCCGAACGCAGGCCGTGCTGTGCGCCTGATCATCCGGTACGACGGCGACGAGATGACGGTCGAGTCGCGTCAACGCCTCGACATGCGCGTGCCGCTCGGCACTGCTGGCGAGGTCGAGGAGGTGTCGCGCGCCGGCGTGTGGCTCGAGGTGCGCGACGGCGCCGGCGAAGCGCTGCTCCAGCAACCGCTGCGTGATCCGATCCCGCGGGACACCGAGGTGTTCTCGGACGATCCTGAGCACTCGGTCGCGCGGATCCCGACGCCGAGCGCGAGCGGGGTCTTCACCGTGTTGGTGCCCGACCTCGACGGGGCCGATCACGTCGCCCTGATGGAGCGGTCAGCCGACCCCGGGGGCGCCGAGCTCGCCGGCGAGCGCGAGATCGCCCGATTCGACCTGCACGACTGATCACGAGGGAGCAGACGGTGACGACAGCAGATGGCACGGTGGTCGGCACGACGCAGGTCGTGGACCACGGACCACGTTCCCTGCGCTGGAACCTGGTCATCCTGGGCGACGGGTACCGAGGGGCGCAGCTCGGTCAATACGCGAACGACGTTCAGGCGTTCGTCGACGTCCTCTTCGCGACACCGCCCTTCAACGAGCTGCAGGGTGGCATCAACGTGTTCCGGGTGGACGTCAGTTCGACGGACAGCGGCGCCGACGACCCGACGACGTGCGGTGGACCCGGCACCGTCGCCCGCACCTATTTCGATGCGTCGTTCTGCAACAGCGGGGCTCGGCGACTGCTGCTCGTCAACAACTCGACCGCGCTGTCCGTCGCCAGCGCTCAGGTGCCCGAGTGGCACATGGTCATGGTGATCGTGAACTCCACCGTCTACGGCGGCGCCGGCGGTTCGGTCGCCACGTTCTCCCTCGCGCCGAACGCCAACGAGATCGCCCTGCACGAGATGGGGCACACCGCGTTCGGCTTGGCGGACGAGTACGAGTACTTCCTCGGGTGCGGGGTCGACACGGACCGCAACCGCCACCCCGCGATCGAACCCGGCGAGCCGAACGTCACGGTCAACTCCGACCGGGCGACGATCAAGTGGCGCGACCTGATCGCGACGAGCACGGCCGTCCCGACGACCACCAACGCGAACTGCGCGCAGTGCGATCCGCAGCCCAGCCCGGTGGGCGCCACCGTCGTCGGCGCCTTCGAGGGGGCGCACTACTACCACTGCGGCGCGTTCCGGCCGCAGTTCGACTGCCGCATGCGGGCACTCGGCCGACCGTTCTGCGCGGTGTGCACGCGCCGCATCCGACAGGTGCTGGAGCCGTTCCGGCCGGCGCAGACCGTCGGCGCCGACGTCGTCGGGTTCGGCGACGCCGGCGTCTACGTGGGGTTGGGCAACGGCGACGGCACCTTCCAACCCATCCGACGCGTCATCGACAACTTCGCCTACACCGCCGGCGGCTGGCGCACCGAACGCCACCCCCGATTCCTCGCCGACATCACCGGCGACGGCCGCGCCGACATCAT